>NZ_WSTA01000073.1 GCF_009789225.1 Agromyces seonyuensis
CGACATGCGAGACGCCAAAGAGACTGGGGTTCAGACGCGTGCTCTTCGGATCCCGGCCGAGCCGGGCGAGCCCGGCGCGCCAATCCCCCGCCCCGGATGCCTCGCGCGCCATGCGTCCGATCCTCGCACGCACCGGCGACGGCGCCGCCGCCGCCGTCAGGCAGCGGCGATCCCGGCGTCACCGCGAATCGGGCGCAACAGTGCGACGCCGCGTGACGCCCCGTTGCGCTGCGCGGTCGCGGATGACGCCGCGGCCCGTGAGCCTGAGTCCCAGGAGGTTCCACCGATGACCCAGCGCCAGATCCGTTTCAACGCGTTCGACATGAACTGCGTCGCCCACCAGACCTCCGGGCTCTGGCGGCATCCCGAGGACCGTTCGCAGACCTACACCGACATCGAGTACTGGACGCATCTCGCGAAGCTGCTCGAGCGCGGCCGGTTCGACGGCATCTTCATCGCCGACGTGCTCGGCACGTACGACGTGTACGGCGGCTCGAACGAGGCCGCGATCCGCCACGGCGCCCAGGTGCCCGTCGGCGACCCGGTGCTCCTCGTCTCCGCGATGGCCGCCGTCACCGAGCACCTCGGCTTCGGCATCACGGCGGGCACCGCCTACGAGCATCCGTACCCGTTCGCACGTCGCATGTCGACGCTCGACCACCTCACCAAGGGGCGCGTCGGCTGGAACGTCGTGACCGGCTACCTGCCGAGCGCCGCGCGCAACCTCGGCAACGACGACCAGCTCGAGCACGACGACCGCTACGACCACGCCGACGAGTACCTCGAGGTGCTCTACAAGCTGTGGGAGGGCTCGTGGGAGGACGACGCGATCATCCGCGACGCCGAGACCGGCGTCTTCGCCGACCCGTCGAAGGTGCACGAGATCGGCCACCGCGGCAAGCACTTCACCGTGCCGGGCATCCACATCTCGGAGCCGTCGCCCCAGCGCACGCCGGTCATCTACCAGGCCGGCGCCTCGCCGCGAGGCGTCGCCTTCGCGGCCGAGAACGCCGAGGCGATCTTCGTCGGCGCCCCGACGAAGGCAGTGCTGAAGTCGACCGTCGGCCGCATCCGCGACGCGCTCGAGGCGGCCGGCCGCGACCGCTACGCGGCGAAGATCTACACGCTGCTGACGATCATCACCGACGAGACGAGCGAGCAAGCGCAGGCGAAGTACGAGGACTACCTCTCGTACGCGAGCGAAGAGGGCGCCCTCGTCTTCATGTCGGGCTGGATGGGCATCGACCTGTCGAAGTTCGCCCTCGACGAGCCCGTCGGCAACGTGCCCTCGAACGCGATCCGCTCGGTGATCGCGAACTTCGAGGAGGCGGCCGCGAACGGCGAGCAGTTCACCGTGGCCGACATCGCCCGGAACGGCGCGATCGGCGGGCTCGGCCCCACCGTCGTCGGTTCCGGCGTCGAGATCGCCGACCTGCTCGAGGAGTGGGTCGCCGAGACCGACGTCGACGGCTTCAACCTGGCGTACGCGATCACGCCGGGCACGTTCGAGGACGTCGTCGAGCACGTCATCCCCGAACTCCAGCGACGGGGCGTCTACCCGACCGAGTACGGGTCGGGCACGCTCCGGGAGAAACTCCACGGCCGCGGCGACAAGCTGCCCGAGGAGCACCGAGGCGCGGGCTACCGAGTGGGGACCCGGACCGCGCTCGCCTGATCCGGCGGCGGAGGGCGACGGCCGGGCCCGATGCAGTGGGCCCGGCCGTCGCTGCATCTGCCGGTCGAGTAGGCGCGCAGCCGTATCGAGACCACCGCACCCGGTCTCGATACGTTCCTCCGTCGCTCCTCGACCCGCCTCCGCAGCGCCGTATCGAGACCACCGCACCCGGTCTCGATACGTTCCTCCGTCACTCCTCGACCCGCCCCCGCGCACCGCCGGCCGAGACCGCGGCGCTCAGCGCAGCGGCGCGAGCCCGATCTCCCCGCTGCGCGGCGGCGGCGGGTCGTCGTCGTCCACGGGCGGATCCGCCACGGCGCCCGACGCGATCGTCGAACCGAGCGGCCGCTCCCAGGACCGGGCCGTCGCCAGCGCGGCGGAGCGCGCCTCGTCCTCGCGGGCGGCGATGGCGGCCCGCATGGCGCGCTCCTGCGAGTCGACGAACGCCTCGTTGAGGCGGATTCCGGCCGCGAGCCGGCGCGCGGCGCGGTCGCGGGCGAGCTCGAGTTCCGGCGCGGCCTCCTCGTGCAGGGCCTGCAGCCGCGCGTGCGACCAGATGCGCCCGGCCGCCACGGCGGAGTCGTCGGCGACGCGGGAGAGCCGGTCGTACGCCGTCGGCTTCATCAGGTTCATGAGGGTCTTCATGAGCACGGGCATGAGCTCGATGCAGATGAACAGCAGCGCGATCGAGAGGTGCGCCCACCATAGCAGCGCGTTCACGTCCCCGATGCGCACGAGCGCCTCCAGCCGCGCGAGCAGCCCCGTCGACCCGTCCGCCGCCGATTCGAACGCGGCCTCCTCGGCGGCCCGTGCCTCCGTGAGCCGCGCGAGCTCCGCCTGGTCCGTCGGCAGGGAGGCGGCGGCCGCGGCCGCGTTCGCCGAAGCCGTCGCGCCGAGCGAGGCCTCGGCGCTCGCCTTGGCATCCGCCTCCGCCTGCTTCGCGGTCTCGAGCGCGGCGAGCTTGCCGTCGCGGTCGAGCTTCTTCGACTGCGTGATGGGACCGTCGCCGACGATGCCCGTGCCTTCCGTGCCGTCGAGCTCGGCGAGCCACACCCGGTTCGCCTCGTCGTAGGCGGCCTGCGCCGCAGCGGTCGCGGCCTGCGCGGCGACGTAGTTCGGGTCCTGCGAGAGGTCGATCGCGCCGCCGGCGGCGACCGCGGCCTCCTCCGCGGCGATCTTCGCCTCGAGGTCGGGGATGCCCGCGTAGCGCGGGTCGGCGGCGAGCTCCTCCTCGAAGGCCGCCTTCTCCTCCTGCACCATCGCGGAGGTCTCGACGGCGATCTCGCGGGCGAAGATCTGCAGCACGAGCGGCGTCGAGATGACGACGCCGATCACGAGGGCGAGGGCGAGCCGCGGGAGGGCGAGCAGGATGTTCGCCCACTTCGAGTCCTGGCGCGGCATGCCGACGACGAGCATCCGGTCGAGGTTCAGGATGACGATGCCCCAGACGATCCCGACGACGATCGAGACGAGGAGCGGCAGCTGCACCGCCATGACGAGCGCGAAGACCGCCGAGGCCCCGGAGAGCACCGCGGTCGAGAGCAGCACGAGCGCCAGCGCGATGAATCTGGGCCGGTCTCCCGGTGCATCCGAGATGACGTCGCGGCGCGCGCCGCCGAGCCTGAGCAGTAGCGATTCCAGCCGTTCCACGCAACCCCCCAGCGCGATCCGGTCGGTCCCCGTCGGAAACCGGTGGCGAACACTGTACCTGCGCTACCGTGAATCGGGGTACGGGGGCTGACCCCCGGAAATGTGCATGGGGGTGCATCGATGAACGACACCAAAGCGGGCAAATCGCTCCGCGCACGCGCGATCGGACTGGCCGTCGCGGCCGCGGTCGGCGGCTTCCTGTTCGGCTTCGACTCGTCCGTCATCAACGGCGCGGTCGACTCGCTCGAGGCGGACTTCGGGCTCAACGACTTCATCACCGGCTTCGTGGTCGCGATCGCGCTGCTCGGCTGCGCGCTCGGCGCCTACCTCGCCGGCCGCATGGCCGACCGCTGGGGCCGCCTGCGGGTGATGTTCATCGGCGCGATCATGTTCTTCGTCTCCTCGCTCGGCGCCGGCCTCGCGTTCGCGGCCTGGGACCTCGCCCTGTGGCGCGTCATCGGCGGCATCGGCATCGGCATCGCCTCCGTGGTCGCCCCCGCGTACATCGCCGAGATCTCGCCGAAGAAGATCCGCGGCGCCCTGGCATCCCTCCAGCAGCTCGCGATCACCCTCGGTATCTTCGCCGCCCTGCTCTCCGACGCACTGCTCGCCAACTCGGCCGGCGGCGCGAACGAGGTGCTCTGGTTCGGCCTCGACGCCTGGCGCTGGATGTTCATCGTCGGCGCCGTGCCGGCGCTCGTCTACGGCATCCTCGCCTTCACGCTCCCCGAGTCGCCGCGCTACCTCATGCTGCACGACCGCCACGACGAGGCCCGCGTGGTGTTCGCGACCGTCGTGCCGGCCGACGAGCTCGACCGGACGATGCAGGACATCCAGGTCGAGATCGACCGCGACAAGGCCAACTCCGACGCCAACCTCAAGGGCCCGGTGCTCGGCCTGAAGCCGATCGTCTGGACCGGCATCATCCTGTCGATCTTCCAGCAGTTCGTCGGCATCAACGTGATCTTCTACTACTCGACGACGCTCTGGCAGGCGGTCGGCTTCGACGAGTCCGATTCGTTCACGATCTCCGTCTTTACGTCGGTCACGAACGTGCTCGTCACCCTCATCGCGATCGCGCTCGTCGACCGCCTCGGCCGCCGCCCCATCCTCATCACGGGCTCGGCGCTCATGGCGATCTCCCTCGCGACCATGGCGGTCGCGTTCTCGTTCTCGACGACGAACGCCGACGGCGACGTCTCGCTGCCGGGCGGCTGGGGCACGGCGGCGCTCATCGCGGCGAACCTCTTCGTCGTCGGCTTCGGCGCCTCGTGGGGCCCGCTCGTGTGGGTGCTCCTCGGCGAGATCTTCCCGAGCCGCATCCGCGGCAAGGCGCTCGGCGTCGCGGCCTCCGCGCAGTGGATCGCGAACTTCCTCATCACCGTGTCGTTCCCGGCGATGTCGTCGTGGTCGCTGCCGCTCACCTACTCGATGTACGCGGTGTTCGCGGTGCTGTCCGGTCTCTTCGTGCTCTTCCGGGTGCCCGAGACGCGCGGCATGGCGCTCGAGGACGCCGAGTCCACCTTCGCCAAGAAGCGCTGACCCGGGGCCGAGCAGGGGATGCCCCGCAACGGCACCACCTCGACCAAGGAGCAGGTCGCTGCCGGCGACCTGCTCCGGCAGATCGCGGTGGCCGCAGCCGCCGCGATCGCGGTCGTCGCAGGGCTGTCGGGGGCGGGCGTCTTCGGCGGCGTCCGGGCGCAGGACGTCGACGGCGGCGCGCTCGATTCGGATGCGACGCACCTCGCGCCGGGGTCGGGCGCGCTCGTCATCTGGACGGCCATCTGCGTCGGGTACGTGCTGTTCGCGATCTGGCAGTTCTTCCCCAACGAGCGCACGAAGCCGCGTCAGCGCGCCGCCGGGTGGTGGGTCGCCATGTCGATGCTGCTCAACGCGGTCTGGATCCTCGTGGTGCAGGCGGGGCTCGTCGTGCTCAGCGTGCTCGTCGTCGCGGCGCTCCTCGCCGCCCTCGCGGTCGCCTTCCGGCAGCTCCAGCAGACCGAGGCGGCCGGCCCGATCGACGTGCTCGTCGCCGACGGCACCGTCGGGCTCAGCCTCGGCTGGGTGAGCGTCGCCTCCGCGGCGAACGTCGCCGCCGCCCTCGTCGCCGTCGGGTTCGACGGGTTCGGGTGGCCCGCCGACGTGTGGTCGGTGCTCATCATCCTCGTGCTCACCGGCATCGGGATCGCGATCGCGATCATCGGCCGCGGACGCTTCGCCCCCGCGATCGCCATCGTGTGGGGCCTGGCCTGGATCGCCGTCGCCCGCCTGACCGACGACCCCTATTCGCTCACGACCGCGATCGCGGCGTTCGTCGCCGCGACCGTCATCGCGCTCGTGACGGTCGTCTCGCGCCTGCGCACGCTCGCCGTCGACGACGACCCCGTCTGAGCGCGCGAGGCTGCCTGCGGTTCAGAACGCGCCGTACGGGTCCTGCGCCTCGGCGATCCGCCGCGCGGCGATGCCGGTCGTCTCGGCCGACGGATCCCGTTCGCGCGAGCGCCCGTCCGCGAGGGCGTTGAGGTCGCCGTGCACCGCGCCGATGCGAGCCTCCCGCTCGGCGGCGTCCACCGCATCCTGCGCCGTGGGCTCGGCAGCGCCGCCCGCGAGCCGGCGATCGAGCCGGTCGAGCAGGGCGTCGCCGATCTCGCGCCAGGCGTCGCGGCGCGCCCGATCGACGATCGAGGCGAGGTACGCGGAGTTGTCGCCGAGGTCGCGGAGGATCTCCGCGGTGCGACGGCCGACCTGCTCGCGCAGGCGCAGGTTGCCCGCGTCGCGGCGGCGGTAGGAGTGCGGCGTCGGGGCCTTGCCGGGGCGCTGGAGCGCGCCGACGTACTCGCGCTGCGCGATCTCCGCCGAACGGCGCAGTTCGTCGGACGCCTCGATGAGCTCGAGCCGCGCCTCATTGATGTGGTCGGTCGTCGCGAAGCCATCGGGGGCCAGCGTCTGCATGATCATGCGGTTCTTCATGCCCATGATCACAGCGTTCTCGGCGAGCAGCAGGCCTTCCGCGACGGCCTCGTCGGGGTCGATCGGGTTGTCGATCGGCTCCGAGATCCACGGACGGTCCTGCACCGGCGTCGCCGCCGTCGGGGTGTCGAGGGTCGACGGGACGCCCGGCGGCGCCGGGATCGGCGGCGTCGGCGGCTCGAGCCCCGGCAGGACGACGGGGCGTGCCGCGCGCTCGGAGGCGTCGCGGTCGACGAGCTCGGCGAAGATCGGATCGACGTCGGGGTCGTCGTGCGGCGGCGAGACGCGCACGTTCGAACGGGCTTCGGCCTCGGCCTTCGCCTGTCGCTCGAGTTCGGCGAGGTGCGCCCGCCGGGCCGCGGCGGCCCACGGCTTGAAGAAGAAGCGGCGCTTCCGGCCCGGTGTCTTCGGCACGGTCCGCACCCCCTCCCGACGCACCTCGATACGGGCGCGTGCTTCCTCGGCGCGCCCGGAACGAGCGTATCCGAGGGCGGTCGGGTTGTCAGGCGACGGATGCCCGGCTGCCGCGCCCTCGCTGCGCCGCCGCGCCGCCGCCCGCGGTGTCGGCAGCGGTGTCGGCAGTGGCGCGTACGCTGCCGCCCATGCACTTCCGACAGGGCCGGCTCGTCACGAGCGCGAGCGACCTGACCGTCGCCTCGAACTGCGAGTTCGCCTTCCTCCGCGCCCTCGACGCGAGACTCGGCCGGCTGCCCGCCGTCGTCGAGCCCGACGACGCGATGCTCGAGCGGGCCGGTCGCCTCGGCGACGTGCACGAGACCCGCATCCTCGAGCGCTACCGCGCCGAGCGCCCCGACGGCGACGTGCGCTTCATCGAGCGGCCCGATCCTCGCGAGCAGACGGCGGTCGAGGCCGCGGTCGCCGAGACGCTCGCCGCAGTCGAGGCGCGCATCCCCGTCATCGCGCAGGCGACCTTCGCCGACGAGCACTTCATCGGGTTCGCCGACTTCCTCGTGCTGCGCGAGGGCGACGACGGCGTCGCCCGCTACGTCGTCCAGGACGCGAAGCTCGCCCGCCGCGCGAAGGTCACGGCGCTGCTGCAGCTCGCGGCGTACGCCGAGCGCCTCGACCTCGCGGGGGTGCCCCGCAGCGACGAGGTCGAGCTCCTCCTCGGCGACGGCTCGACGAGCGTGCACCGCGTCGTCGACCTCATGCCGGTCTTCCGGCTGCGCCGCGACCGCCTCGACCGGCAGATCGCCGAACGTTTCGCCGACGAGTCGCCCGTCGCCTGGGGCGCTCCCGACGTGTTCGCGTGCGGACGGTGCGCGACGTGCACCGAGGCCGTGGTCGCCGCGCGCGACCTGTTCCTCGTCGCGTCGCTGCGCCGCAGTCAGCGGGAGCGTCTCCGCGCCGCGGGCATCCGCACGATCGACGACCTCGCCGCCTCCACCGGCGACGTGACCGGCGTCGGCCCGGCCACGCTCGCGGGCCTGCGCACGCAGGCGCAGCTCCAGCTCCAGGCCGAACTGCTCGCCACCTCGTCGCCCGACCCCGACCACGCCCCGCCGCCCGTCGAGGTCGTCGATGCGGCCGCGCTCGCGGCCATCCCCGAGCCGAGCCCCGGCGACCTGTTCTTCGACTTCGAGGGCGACCCGCTCTACACGGAGGACGAGCACGACTGGGGCATCGACTACCTCTTCGGCATGGTCGACGACCACGACGTCTACACGGCGCTGTGGGCCCACGACTTCGCCGAGGAGCGCGTCGCCCTCGAGCGCTTCCTCGAACTCGTCGCCGAGCGCCGGACGGCGCATCCGGGGCTGCACATCTACCACTACGCCGCCTACGAGCGCACGCACCTGGCGTCCATCGCCGCGCGCCACGGCGTCGGCGAGGCCGAGGTCGACGCGCTGCTGCGCGAGGGCGTGCTCGTCGACCTCTACCCGATCGTGAAGCGCTCGATCCGAGTCGGCTCGCGCAGCTACTCGATCAAGAAGCTCGAGCCGCTCTACATGGGCGACGAGCATCGCGAAGCCGACGTCCAGGCGGGCGGCGACTCCATCACGGCCTACGTCGAGGCGCGCGACCTGCTCGGGGCCGTGCCGGGCGCGATCGATCCCGCGACCGGGCGGCCCGCCGCCGAACTCGGGCAGGAGAAGCTCGACGACCTCGCCGACTACAACCGCTACGACTGCGTCTCGACGCTGCGCCTGCGCGACTGGCTGCAGTCGATCGCCCGCGCACGCGGCGTCGCCCCGCTGCCGCCGATCGTCGAGCCCGAGGTCGTGCGGCCCCCGAGCCCGCTCGCCGCCGAACTCCTCTCCCGGGCCGGCGGCCCCGCGGCCGAACGCGGGCCGGAGGGCCGCAGCGACGACGAGACCGCCCTCGCCCTGGCCTCCGCCGCCATCGAGTACCACCGCCGCGAGGCCAAGTCGTTCTGGCTCGAGCACTACCTCCGGCTCGCGCAGCCGATCGAGAACTGGGGCGATGACCGCGACGTCTTCATCGTCGATCCGCGCGGCCGCCACGAATCGCTGCCATGGGGCAGGTCGGGCGGGCAGCGGGTCGCGCGTCGCCGCACGCGGCTCGCGGGCACGCTCGCGCCCGGTTCCAGCGTCAAGGCCGGCGACGAGGTCTTCGCCCTCTACCGCTCGCCGGCGCCCTTCCCCGTCACGCCGACGGCGTATCCGCTCGACGCCAAGTCCGGCGTCCGCGTCGTCGAGGTCGACGAGTCGGGCAGCGGCATCGTCATCGAGGAGACGGCCTCCGGCGCTCCGCCCTGGACGGAGCTGCCCGTCGCGATCACGCCCGGGCCGCCGCCCTCGCCCGGCGCGCAGGAGGGCGCGATCGAGCAGTGGGCCACCGCGGTCCTCGACGCCCAGCCCGACTGGCCGATCGGCGCGGCCGCCGATCTGCTGCGCCGCGTTCCGCCTCGCGTCGGCGGCGCCGCGCTCGCTCCCGTGGTCGACGGCGACGTCATCGGCGCCGTCGCCGACTCGCTGCTCGACCTCGACCGCTCCTACCTCGCGGTGCAGGGCCCGCCCGGCACCGGCAAGACCTACGTCGGCTCGCACGTCATCGCGCGCCTCGTCGCCCGACACGGCTGGCGCGTCGGCGTCGTCGCCCAGTCGCACGCCGTCGTCGAGCACCTGCTCGACCGGGTGGTCGCGGCGGGGCTGCCGGCCGCCTCGGTCGGCAAGGCCCGCAAGAGCGGGGCCGAGCCGGGCGGGCGCGAGTTCACCGAGCTCGACAAGAGCCGCGACGTCATCGACTTCATCGCCCGGCAGGGCGGCGCGGGCTTCGTCGTCGGCGGCACCGCCTGGACGTTCGCGAACAACTCCTACATCGCGCGCGGCTCGCTCGACCTGCTCGTCATCGACGAGGCCGGCCAGTTCGCCCTCGCCCCGACGATCGCGGCGGGTGCGGCGGCGCAGCGGCTGCTCCTGCTCGGCGATCCGCAGCAGCTCCCCCAGGTCTCCCAGGGCATCCACCCCGAGCCCGTCGACGGTTCCGCCCTCGGCTGGATCGCCGCCGGGCACGACGTGCTGCCACGCGGGTTCGGCTACTTCCTCGCCGAGAGCCGCCGCATGCACCCCGACGTCGCGCAGCCGGTCTCGGAGCTCTCCTACGAGGGGGCGCTGCGCTCCTACGACGGCGCCGCCGAGCGGCTCCTCGTGGGCGTCGAACCCGGGTTGCACGTCCTCCCGGTGCGCCACGAGGGCAACTCGACCGACTCGCCGGAGGAGGCGGTCGAAGTCGTGCGCCTCGCGTCGTCGCTGCTCGGCCGTCCGTGGCAGGAGGTCACCGAGGAGCTCGATGCGTCGACGGGCGAGATCCGCACCGTTCCGGTCGCGGCACGCCCGCTGGCGCAGCGCGACCTCATCGTCGTGACGCCCTACAACGCCCAGCTCCAGCGGGTGCGCGCCGCCCTCGACGCGGCCGGGCTCCGCGACGTGCCCGTCGGCACCGTCGACAAGTTCCAGGGGCAGGAGGCGGCCGTCGCGATCGTCTCGCTCGCGGCGTCCAGCGCTGAGGAGGTGCCGCGCGGCCTCGACTTCCTGCTGCTGCCGAACCGGCTCAACGTCGCGATCTCCCGGGCGAAGTGGGCGGCCTACCTGCTCTACTCGCCCGGCCTCCTGCAGGCGCTGCCGCACACGCCCGTCGGCGTCGCCCGGCTCAGCCGCTTCGCGCGACTCGTCGACGGCGGCTGACGCAGCCGGAGTTCCGTTCTCGTCCCGCGGACGACGGCGACGACGCGCGGTCCGGCGGGCGGGAAAACGGCACCCCGGCGGGTTCGGACAGCGGGCGCGGAGCATCCGCCCAGCCCGTGCCGGGCGGGTGCCCAGCGGGCTCGCCGTAGGCTCGGAGCATGACGACCTCCACGCCCGAGCAGGCCAACCCGACCGCGATCACCATGTACGGCGCCGAGTGGTGCAGCGACTGCCGCCGCTCGAAGAAGTTCCTCGACGCCTCCGGCGTCGATTACGTCTACGTCGACCTCGAGGTCGACGTCCCCGCCGCCGACATCGCCAAGGCGATCAGCGGCCGCACGAACATCCCCGTCGTGGTGTTCCCCGACGGGGACTTCTTCGTCGAGCCGACCGACGCCGACCTCGCCGCGAAGCTCGAGGCCGCCGCGGCCTGACCCGTCGCGTCCCGCCGGGCCGGCACGGGCCCGGCGGTCGACGCGCTCAGCCCAGTTCCGGCATGACCCGCTGCTCGAAGAGTTCGAGCGTGCGGGTGTCGTAGGCGGCCTCGGGCGAGTACACGATGGTGTACGCGAGCCCGTGGGCCGCGCGCTCCGCGAGCCGCTCGGCGACCTGCTCGGGCGTGCCGACGCCCGGCGTGCCGCGGTAGTCGTCGAGGAAGCGCTCGGTGGTCTCCCCGCCGAGGTGCGGCAGCACGCGCTCGCGGAGCACGGCGAGCTTGTCGCCGAGTTCGGCCTCGTCCTCGGCGAGCAGCAGGTTGAAGTTCGCGGAGCGGGTGATCTCCTGCGGATCGCGGCCGAGGGCGGCGCAGTGCGCGTCGAGCACGGCGGACTTGTGCACGAAGTCCTCGAGCGGGCCGGAGAAGTTCGTGTAGTCCGCGTACTTCGCTGCGATCTTCAGGGTGACCTTCTCGCCGCCGCCCGCGACCCAGATCGGCAGGCCGCCGGGCTGCGTCGAGCGCGGTTCGAAGATCGCGCCGTCGAAGTCGGAGAACTCGCCCGAGAAGTCCGCCCGGCCCGTCGTGAAGGCCTGGTGCAGCACTTCGACGCCCTCGCGGAGCATCCGGAGCCGGGTCGGGGCGTCGGGGAAGCCGAAACCGTACGCGCGCCACTCGTGCTCGTACCAGCCGGCGCCGATGCCGAGCTCGACGCGACCGCCCGAGATGAGGTCGGCGGTCAGCGCGGTCTTCGCGAGCACGCCGGGGTTGCGGTAGCCGAGGCACGTGCACATCTGGCCGAGCCGCACGCGCGAGGTCGTCGCGGCGAACGCCGACATGAGCGCCCACGCCTCGTGCGTGGCCTGGTCGGTCGGCGCGGGCACCGTGTGGAAGTGGTCGTAGACCCAGATCGATTCCCACGGCCCGGCGTCGGCGCGCTCGGCGAGGCCGCGCATCACCGCCCAGTGCTCCGCGGGGTCGATGCCGACGAGATCGTGCCGCCAGCCCTGGGGGATGAACATTCCGAAGCGCATCGGGCCACCCTAACCCGCTGCGACCGCCCTTCAGGGCTCGCCCTGATCCGCCCAGGCACGCGCTTTCCTAGGCTCGAGCACTATGACGAACGCGGCAGGGTGGGTGCTCCGTCCGGACGAGATCCGGGCATCGGCGATCTTCACGGATCAGAGCAGGCTCGTGCGCGTCCGCCTCTGGGCGCCGTGCCCCGACTCCACCTGGGCGCTCGGGTTCGCGCTCGTGCGCGGCGACCAGAACGAGCGGCGCCTGCGACTCCGACTCCTCGCCGAGGGCGGGGATCCCGCGACGACGCGTTCCGCACGCGGCGTCCGCCGCGAGGCCGAGGCGATTGTCGAGTGCCGGTCCGCCCGCGAGGTCGTCGTCGAACTGCCCGACGGCACCGAGACCGTCGTCCCGGTGTCCGAACCGGCCGGCCGCCGCCGCGTGCCGCTCGCGGCGGGCTGACCCGCCGCCGCTCAGACCAGCGCGAACCGCAGTTCCGCGACCGCGGGGCCCGTCCACACATCGGGGTCGAGGTCGTCGGCCCGCACGGTGACGATCGTGCCGCCCTTGCGCGCGACGAGCATCGCGATCTGCGGCAGCAGGTCGCCTGCGGGCGTGCCGTCGGCGAGCGCGTCGCCCGTGCCGTCGCCCACCGCGTACTCGATGGCGCCGGACTCGGCGTCGAAGCATCCGTTCACCGACCGCGTGAAGTCGAACCAGTAGGTGAGGACGGCGCCGTCCACGGCCTGCCGGCCGATCGCGGCGAGGTCGGTCTCGACGCGTCCGGAGTTGTCGTCGGCGAGGGCCTTGAGCTGCGTCGAGGCCTCGGCGACGTTGAGCTTGGCGAGCTCGGACCGGATCTCGAAGTCGATCTCGGCCGCGCCGAGGCGGTCGGGGTTGCCGCCGACGAGCACGACGCGTCGCGTCTTGGAGGCGCGCTCGCGGATGAGGCTGAGCAGCGGCTCGGTGGCGAAGACGAAGACGGGCACCCGCTGCTCCGGGTCGAGCTCGCCGAGGGTCTTGCGCGCGCTGTCGACGACGCGCTTCGCGTAGATGTCGAGGAGGGTCTTGCGGCCCTCGTCGCCGACGAGCCGCGAGCGGTCGCCGCGCGGACCGCCGTGGCCGGGGCGTTCCTCGCCGGGTTCGCGGTTGGTGACGCTGTCGAGGTCGGCGCCCTCGGAGTCGGGTACGTCGAGCTTGACCGCCCGATCGGTGGGCGTCGCGTGCCAGAGCGACCAGCCGTTGGCGGACACGGCGAGCGCGTAGGCCTCCTGTTCCTGGCTCGGTGCGCGGAGGAGCTGTCCGAGCGAGAAGTGGCTGCCGACGGCGACCTCGTCGTCGAGGCGGTTGGGCAGCACGAAGGTCTCCGAGAATCCGGGGGCGATGAAGATCGCGAGCGAGCGCGAGAGCCCGCCCCAGAGCTGGAGGTCCCCGTCCACGGCGTCGATCTCGACGCGGAGGGCTTCGACGTCGGCGGCGGACGCGCCGCGCGACTTGACCTGATCGAGGCCCTTCGTGAACAGGCTGCGGACCGCGGTCCTGGCGCGTTCGCGCTCCGCGACGACGGGCGAGGTCGAGGCGTAGAGCGAGATCGCCGGATCGTGCGCGCCGCCGAGGACGGCGAAATCTGCAGCGGTCGGCAGTTGGTAGTGGACGGACATGCGTTCCTCCCCAATGCTCGTCGCGGCCCCCCGGCCGCTGAGTGGGCCCCACCCTAGTGCGGACGGCTCCGACCCGACAGGGTGGATGCGCAGTGCGTCGGCGAAGGTCGTGGGCGGATCCGGCGTGTTCGGGAATGCACGGCCCGGGCTTCCGCGTTGCCCTCAGGGATGTCGCTCGCACTCTCGGTCCTCGATCTCGTCCCCGTCCGCTCCGGACAGTCGTCCGCCCAGGCGATCGCCGCCTCGATGTCGCTCGCGCAGCGGGCGGATCGGCTCGGCTTCGCCCGCTACTGGTTCGCGGAGCACCACAACATGCCGGCGGTCGCGTCGACGAACCCGCCGGTCCTCGTGGCGGCGGCCGCGGCCCTGACCGAGCGCATCCGCGTCGGCTCGGGCGGCGTGATGCTGCCGAACCACGCGCCGCTCGTCGTCGCGGAGCAGTTCGCGGCGATCGAGGCGATGGCGCCGGGCCGCGTCGACCTCGGCATCGGCCGGGCGCCGGGCAGCGATCCCGTGATCTCGCAGCTCCTCCGGCTCTCGGGCACGACGAGCGACGTCGACCGCTTCCCCGACCACATCGCGGACATCCGTTCCCTGCTCTCGCCGGAGGGCGCGAATCTGCGCCTGACGAGCGGGCGGGAGTACGCGATCACCGCGACGCCCGCGGCGACGGGGACCCCGGAGGTCTGGCTGCTCGGCTCGAGCGACTACTCGGCGCGGTTGGCCGCGGCCGAGGGGCTGCCGTACGTGTTCGCGAACCACTTCTCGGGGCAGGGCCTCGAGCGGGCGCTCGAGCTGTACCGCTCGGAGTTCGCGCCGGGGGCCCTCGAGGCGCCGAAGACCTTCCTCACGGCCAACGTCGTCGTCGCACCGACCGCGGCGGAGGCGGAGCGCCGGGCGCTCCCCCAGATGCGCACGATGGCGCGGCTGCGGCTCGGTTTGCCGCTGCGGGGCCTCGAGACGGTCGACGAGGCCGAGGCGGATGCCGCGGCGCGCACGAACTCGGCGATGGACGAGCTCGTGGCGGCCCAGCGGCAGGCGTGGTTCATCGGCGACCCGGCCGACGTCGCGTCTCGGTTGCGCGCCTTCGCCGAACGCCACGGCGTCGAGGAGATCATGCTCTCCCCGGTCGCGGCAGCCTTCGCGGACGAGCCGCTCGATGCCGCGCCGGGGCGCGAGCAGACGCTCGAGCTCCTCGCCGACGCGATCGGCTGATCCCGGGCGGACCGGTCGGGGAACGCGGACGGAAGTCATCGGAACGCCACAGGCGCGGCATCGGATCGCCATCGGGCGCTCTGGCTGACTGGAGGTCATCCCGAGCCCGACCGGCATCCGCACCAGGCGGACGGCCGGCGGGCGGACCCCCTGAGGAGCCCGCATGACCCCCCTGTTGTTCGTCGCCATCGACCTGGTCGCGATCGCCGTGCTGGTGTTCGCCGTGTACTTCCCGAGGCACCGGCGGCGCGACCTGGTCGTGTCGTACCTGACGGTCAACGTCGGCGTGCTCGCCGTCTCGATCGTGCTCTCGGATGCGGCGCTCGGCGCGGGGCTCGGCCTCGGCCTCTTCGGCGTGCTCTCGATCATCCGGCTCCGCTCGCGCGAGATCGAGCAGCACGAGGTCGGCTACTACTTCGCAGCGCTCGCCCTCGGCCTGCTCGGCGGGCTCGGCTCGACGCTCGGCTGGACCACGATCGCGCTCATGGCGCTCGTCGTGGGCGTGCTCGCGGTCGCCGACCACCCGCGTCTGTTCCGTCGAACGCGTCAGCAGCTCGTGCAGCTCGACCGCGCGATCGCCGACGAGGCGGCGCTCGAGGCCCACCTCGCGGAACTGCTCGGCGCCCGCATCCACGAGACGCGCGTCGAGCGCCTCGACCTCGTCGACGACACGACCCTCGTCGAGGTGCGCTACGAACTGCGACCGGATGCCTCGGGCCGCGGTCGCACGACGGCAGGGACCCGGCAGGCCGCCGGCGGCACGGCCGGGTTCGCGGGCGTCGACGCGGGAGAACGTCGATGAGCGCCCTCGCGCGGCTCGCCGCTCTCCCGCCCGTCGACCTCGTCGAGCTCAACGAGCGCGCCGAGCTGCAGACCCGCATCGACCGCAAGTACCTCGTGCCGCTCGACCGGCTGCCGGCCGTGCTCGTCCGGCTGGACGACGACACCCGCGTGCTCGAGATCGGCGGCGCCCGGGACTCGGCGTACGAGTCGGTCTACTTCGACACCCCCGACCTCCTGAGCTACCGGCTCGCGGCGACCGCCCGTCGGCGGCGCTTCAAGATCCGCACCCGGTCCTACCTCGACTCGGAGCTGAGCTTCCTCGAGGTCAAGACCCGCGGCGGTCGTGCCGCCACGGTGAAGGGCCGCGTGAGCGTCGACCCGACGAGCGCCTCGACGCTCGAGGGCGAGGCCCTCGCCTACGCCGAGGAGACGCTCGCCGAGACGGGCGTCACCGATGCGCGCGGCCTCCGCCTGGAGGCGACGCTCGTCACCCGGTACCGCCGGGCGACGCTCCTCGTGCCGGCGACGGCCGAGCGCGTCGAGTCGCGCGCCACGATCGACGTCGGCCTCGAGTGGGTCGACCTCGAGCCGGCGGAGCGCCACGAGGCGTGCCGCCCCCGGCGCATGCGCACCCCGCACCTGGCGATCGTCGAGACGAAGTCCGCGGCGACGCCCGGCACCGTCGACCGGGCGCTGTGGGCCGAGGGCCTGCGGCCCGCTCGCGTGTCGAAGTTCGCCACGGGCCTCGCGGCGCTGCACCCCGAGCTGCCGTCGAACCGGTGGCACCGCACGCTCGTGCGCCATTTCGCCGATGCGACCTTCGCCCCGGCGAGCGCGCCGACCCCCGACCGGAGCGCCCTCGCGGCGTGATCCCGGGACCGAACCCCCAGCATCCCGAGGAGGGATCATGAACGAGCAGCACCCCGCCCCCCGCTCCCGCCGCAGCCTGCGATTCGCGATCGGCGCCGCGCCGGTCGTCGCGGGCGCACTCGTCCTCGCGGGCTGCGCGACCGCCGCCGACGGCACGGCCGCCGGCTCCACGGGCAGCACGGGCAGCACGGAGACGGTCGCGGCCGTCGACGTGGACCCGACGATCACCGCCGCCGCCGCGATGGCGGAGAACGAGGCGCCGCCCATCGAGGAGGCCGACGACACCTGGGATTCCGCCGACGAGCAGGCCGTCGTCCTCGACGGCGACACCGCCACGACGGACGCCGAGGGCGTGAGCGTCTCCGGCGGCACCGTCACCATCACGGCGCCCGGCACCTACCGGCTCTCCGGCGACCTCGCCGGCCAGGTCGTCGTCGACAGTGCCGACGAGGGCCTCGTCCGCATCATCCTCGACGACGCCTCCATCGTCTCCGACACGAGCGCGGCGATCGCCGTCGCGGCCGCCGACCGGGTGCAGCTCGTGCTCGCCGACGGCACCGAGAACTCGGTGCAGGATGCCTCGACGCGCGCGGCCGGGGACGAGTCCGACGCCGCGATCTGGTCGAAGGCGGATCTCGTCATCGCCGGCGACGGCTCGCTGGAGGTGACCGGCTCGGTGAACGACGGCATCGCCTCGAACGACGGGCTCGTCATCACGGGCGGCACGATCACGCTCGACGCCGTCGACGACGGGCTGCGCGGCAAGGACCTGCTCTACGTGGCCGGCGGCACGCTCGACGTCATGGCGGGCGGCGACGGGCTGAAGTCCGACGACGAGGAGGACGCGACGCGCGGCTACGTCGCCGTCGCGGGCGGCGAGGTCTCGGTCGACGCCGGCGGCGACGGTCTCGCAGCCACGACCGACGTCCTCGTCTGGGGCGGCACGCTCGACGTGACGGCCGGCGGCGGTGCGGCCGCCGCGGCGGACCTCGCCGAGGACGCCTCCGCGAAGGGCCTGAAGGGCGGCGTGCTCGTGCTCGTCGAGGGCGGCTCGGTCGTGGTCGACGCCGCCGACGACGCGGTGCACTCCGACAACACGGTGCACCTCGCCGACGGCACGCTCGCGCTCGCCTCGGGCGACGACGGCGTGCACGGCGACGTCGCGGTGACCGTCTCGGGCGGCGCGACGTCGATCGTCGAGTCGGTGGAGGGCATCGAGGGTGCCGCGATCACGATCTCGGGCGGCACGACGGAGGTCGTCTCGAGCGACGACGGCCTGAACGCCTCCGACGGCTCGGGCGGGGAGGGCACCGCGAACACGAGCCTGCTCATTTCCGGCGGCACGCTCACGGTGGATGCCGCGGGCGACGGCCTCGACTCCAACGGGACCGCGACGATCACGGGCGGGACGACGATCGTCGCGGGTCCGACGAACTCCGGCAACGGCGCGCTCGACGGATCCTTCGACATCACGGGCGGCGTGCTGCTCGCCGCGGGCGCCGCGGGCATGGCGGTCGCCCCCTCGGCGGATGCCGATCAGGCGACGGTGCTCGTGTCGGTGTCGGGCACGGTGGCGGCGGGCGACACCGTCCAGCTCGTCGCCGACGACGGCACGGTGCTGGCGACCTACACGGCGCCCAAGCAGTACGAGACGCTGGCGTTCTCCTCGGCGGACGTCGTCAACGGCACCACCTACTCGCTGGTCTCCGGCGGCACGTCCTCCGGCAGTGCGATCGGCGGCTACACGGCCGGCGACGGCGCGACCGCGTCGACGTCGTCCGCCCTCGGCTCGGCGGTCGCGGGCGAGCAGGTCTCGGAGGGCATGGGCGGTCCCGGCGGCGGGGGCGGTCAGGGCGGCGGACAGCCCCCGAGCGGCGGCCGCCCCTGAGCGTCCGCTCGCATGCCGACGCCGGCGCAGCCGGGCGGGTCCGGCACGGAGCAACCGGACATGCAGAACGCCCCCGCGGATCGCGGGGGCGTTCACCTCGTTCGAGCGGCTGCGCTCAGGCGGCGAGGCCCAGTCGGCGCAGATCGGAGTCGCTCGGGGCGACGTCCGTCCCGTCCGGCACGACGGCGTCGCGGGGGACGCGCGCGCCGTGGTGCACCTTGGCGTCGGCGCCGATCTCGGCGTACGCACCGAGCTCGACCGACTTGCCGATGACGGCGCGGCGGCCGACGTGCACGTTGGGCCCGACGACGGCGCGCTCCGAGACGACCGCGTCGCGGTCGACCCACACGCCGTGGCCGATGTTCGCCCCGCGCTGCACGATCGCGCCCGGGTCGACGTACGCGCTCCGGTCGACGTAGGCGGTCGGGTCGACCTTCGCCTTCACCGACACGAGCCCCTTGCCGTTCACGTGCTTGCGATAGCGCTGCAGCACTCCCGAATCGTCTTCGAACTCGACATAACTGATGCCCACTTCGTCTCCTCCCACGGGATGGTCTTCGGGTGGCATCCCGGACAACCTCGGATATAACACGGGTCGCCGCGGTGCTATTCCCCGAGCCGCACGGGATCTGCGGGATGCCGCAAGGGTGCCGGCACGGGGCATCCGCTCAGGGCTCGCACCGGCCCGCCGACCGGGGTCGCCCTGATTTCCGGGCGTTCGAGGGCCGCACGCCGCGCGCACCGTTGTCGAGCAATCCTCGGATGACTAGGTTCACGGAACGTGCCCGGCTTCCGCCGGCGCGGCCGAGTCCCCCCGGTCCCCAGCCACCGGAAACCCAGCCATGACCGCCTACCTCCTCTGCGCCACCCCGTTCCAGGGCCACGTCGCGCCCGTCCTCGAAGTCGGCCGCCGGCTCGTCGCGGCCGGACACCGTGTGGCCGTGCTCACCGGTTCGCGCTTCGGCGAGGACGTGCGGCGCATCGGCGCCGAGCACCGTGCGCTCGACGGACCGGCCGATTTCGACGACCGCGCCCCCGAGGACCTGCTGCCCGACCGCGCGCGCTACCGCGGCCTCGCCCGGTTCGAGTACGACCTCATCCAGGCCTTCGCGACGCCCCTGCCCGCGCAGTCGAAGTCGCTCGACGCCGCGATCGCCGAGGTGCGGCCGGCCGCGGTGCTCGCGGAGCCCGGCTTCACGGGCGTGCTCCCCCTGCTGCAACGCGATCGTCCGACCCGACCGCCCGTGCTCGGGCTCGGCGTCATCCCGCTCGCACAGGTCTCGGTCGACACCGCGCCGTTCGGACTCGGGCTCCGCCCGACGCGCTCCGCGCTCGGGCGCGCCCGCAACCGCGCCCTCAACGCCCTCGTGACCCGCGTGCTCTTCGCCCGCCTCGCGAAGCTCGTCGACGCGGAACTCGTCGAGCTCGGCGGGCATCCGCTGGAGGGGTTCGCGCTCGACCCGTCGCGGCTCTACGACCGCTACCTGCAGCTCTCCGCGGAGTCCTTCGAGTACTCGCGCAGCGACCTCAGCGACAACGTCCGCTTCGTGGGCGCCGTGCTGCCGGGAACGACGGCGCCGGCGGCGCTGCCGTCCTGGTGGGACGACCTCGACGGCTCGCGGCCGGTCGTGCACGTCACCCAGGGCACGCTCGACAACCAGGACTTCGCCCGGCTCGTGCGCCCCACGATCGACGCCCTCGCCGACCGTTGGTGCACGCTCGTCGTCTCGACGGGCGGGCGGCCGATCGAGGAGCTCGGCTCGCTGCCCGGCAACGTGCGAGCCGCCGAGTTCCTCCCCTACGCCGAGCTCCTGCCGAAGACCGACGTCATGATCACCAACGGCGGCTTCGGCGGCGTGCAGCAGGCGCTCGCGCACGGCGTGCCGCTCATCGTCGCCGGCGAGACCGAGGACAAGCCCGAGGTCGCCGCCCGCGTCGCGCACGCCGGGGCGGGCGTGAACCTGCGCACCGGCACGCCGTCGCCGAACCGGATCGAGGGCGCGTTCGACCGGGTGATGCGCCGGCCCGCCTACCGGGAGCGGGCCGCGGCCCTCGCCGTCGAGCTCGCGGCCCACGACGCCCCGGCCGCGATCGCCGCCGAGCTCGAGGCGGCGGCCACGGGCCTCCCGCCGACGCCGCTGCACACGACAGAACGGAGGAGCAGTCGTCTGAACTGCAGACAGTTTGGCATCCC
>NZ_WSTA01000074.1 GCF_009789225.1 Agromyces seonyuensis
AGTCCGCCGTGGGCGCCGACCTGGATCTCAAGCTCCCGCTCGAGACCCCGCAGGGCACCTACACCGCCGTGATCACGCTGACCGCACTCAGCTGATCCGCAAGGCCGGCCGTCCCGGGCTCCGCCGCGGCGGGGTTCGGGACGGCCACCACCGGATCCACCTCATCCAGAAAGCGAGCACGCGCCATGTCCCTGGCAGCACTCCCCATCGACTCCGCCGGCCGACCGCGCCGGCCCCGCGGCCTCCGGGCCGCCCTGTCCGTCCTGGCCGCCGCAGCGCTCGCGCTCGGCGGGCTGAGCCTGTCCACCGCGGCCCACGCCGAGGAAGCCGCCGACGACACCACCGTGTCGTGGAGCGTGCGCCCGGGCGACACCGCGCAGGGTTCGGGCCGGCCCAACTTCGCCTACGAGCTCGCGCCCGGCGGCACCCTGAGCGACTCGATCATCGTCACGAACCGCAGCAGCGGGCCGATCGAGCTCGACGTCTACGCCGCCGACGGCATCCTGAGCCCGGACGGCGCACTCGATCTGCTGCCCTCCGGCACGGAGTCGACCGAGCTCGGCGCCTGGGTCGACGTCTCGACCCCCGATCTCCTGCTCGAGAGCGGCCAGAGCGCGGAGGTGCCGTTCTCGGTCGCGATCCCGGCCGACGCCGAGCCGGGCGACTACGCCGCCGGCGTCGTCGCCTCCATGACCGTCGGCGACGGCTCCGGCGTCGCCACCGAGCGCCGCCTCGGCTCGCGCATGCACCTGCGGGTGCTCGGCGATCTCGTGCCCGGCCTCGCCGTGACCGATGTCGTGCTCGACTACTCGGGTACCTGGAACCCGTTCTCCCCCGGCGGGGCGACCGTGACCTACACGCTCGAGAACACCGGCAACACGCGCATCGCTCCGGACGACGCGATCACGATCGCGGGTCCGTTCGGCTGGTTCCCCGTCGCCGCATCCGCCTCCGACGACGTCCCCGAAGTGCTGCCGGGCACGTCCGTCGAGCGCACGGTGCAGGTCGACTCGGTGTTCCCGCTCGGCCTGCTCGCCGCCGACCTCGAGGTGGGCGGCGACGTCGTCTCCCGCGACGGCGGCAGTGCCGCGGAGATCCCGGCGGTGCCGGCGGCGTCGGCGAGCGCCTCGACCGTCGCGGTCCCCTGGACCCTGCTCGCGCTCGTCGTCGTCGCCGCGCTGCTCGTCGCCGCGGTCGTCCTCGCCAGGCGCCGCGCCAAGGCGGGCCGTCAGCGCGACATCGACGCCGCGGTCGAGGCCGCACTCGCCTCGCGCGACGGCGAGGCGGCGGGCGACGACGACGACCACGACGAGGATGACGCGCCGCCGGCATCCGAGGCCTCCGGCGACACGGTCCCCGTCGGGGGCCGCTCCGGATAGACCCCGGCGGTGCGGTGGGGACACACCGCACCGCCGGTTCTCCCTGCGTTCGGCCGACGCGCGGTTCAGCTCGCCCGGCGGTACCGGATGTGCGTGGAGAGCGGGGAGTGCTGCACCTCGACGGGCGTGAAACCGAACGTCTCGCCGCCGTCGAAGATCCGCTCGCCGGACCCGAGCAGCACCGGTGCGACGTCGAGCGTCAGCTCGTCGATGACGTCGGCCGCGAGCGCCTGCCGAACGGTCGACGCGCCACCCGCGATGTCGACGCCGCGATCGCCGGCCGCATCGAGCGCCCGGGCGTACGCGGCGTCGAACCCGTCGGTGACGAAATGGAACGTCGTGCCGCCGGCCATCTCGATCGGCTCGTGCGGGTGGTGCGTGAGCACGAACACGGGTGCGTGGTACGGCGGTTCGTCGCCCCACCAGCCGCGCCAGTCGCCCTCCCACTCGCCGCGGATCGGTCCGAACATGTTGCGGCCCATCACGTAGGCGCCGCGCGGTCGCATCAGCCACTCGTTCGCGACCCGATCGGCCTCCGTCGCCCGCGGGTCGCCGATGTGCCACGTGTGCAGCTCGATGCCGCGCTTGCCCAGCGGGAACTCCGCGCTCTGCTCGGGCCCGGCGACGAATCCGTCGAGCGAGATCGACAGGTGGCAGGTGGTGTCCGACATCCTCGTCCCTTCGGTCGACGCCGACCGGCGGGTCGGCGACGTGCCCGAACCTACCGGCGCCCTCGGACGGCGGCGAGGGCGCGAGCGATCCCCGACTCGTGGGAGGGTCGAGGGCGTCCTGTGTCCGTACGCCCCACGGAGGAGTCGATGCCCGAGCACCCGGAACCCCACGACCGAGCCGTCCTGCTCGGCGGCCTCACCCGTGCCGAGCTCGCGCAGCGGTTGGCGGAGGCGGGCGTGCTGCTGAACGCGCACGCGGAGACCCTCCTCGACGACCTCGATCTCGAGGACGGCACCGTGCGGAGCATCCGGGTGGTCGAACGCACGGTGGCCGAACTGGGACTGCCCGACGGCGCGCCGCTCTCGCGGGTCTTTTCGGCCGCTGAGCGCTCCGGCCTCCGGCTCTGTCCGCCGGAAACGGCGCCGTTCCTCCGGTTGCAGACGCTGGGCCAGGCCGCCTCGACGGACTCGGTCCTCTCCGCGGGGCGCGCACCGGAGGGGTCGCTCACGGTGGCGGCAGCGCCGCTCCGCGCCGACGACGAGTACCCGAAGGGGTTCTACCTGCGGGTCGTCGACACCGTGCCGTGGCTGCGCGGGTACCGATGCGACGACGAGCACGTCTGGGCGCCCGAGGACCGTTTCGTCTTCCGGCTGCCCGACCCGTCGGCCTGAGGTCGCCGGTCGGTTCCGTCGGCCCCGCCTCACCACTCGCCCGGCAGCCCGACTCGCCCGCCCCGCGGGCGCGCGCATCGGAGACGGCGAACGCCCCGGCGCCGGCCGGAGGGCCGTGCACCGGGGCGTTCGGAACCGGGCGTTCGGAACCGTGCTCAGACGGCGGTGACGAACCGCGTGCTGCTGAGGATCTCGGGGGAGAGGGCGTGCTCGACGGCGAGCATGCTCGCGCCGATGATGCCGGTGCGCTCGCCCGCGGTCGACTGCACGATCGAGAGGTGCTCGGTCGCGAGCGGCGTCGAGCGCGTGTAGACGACCTCGCGGACACCCGCGATGAGGTGCTCGCCGACGCGGGCCATGCCGCCGCCGATCGCGATGACCGACGGATTCATGAGGCTCACGGCCGCGGTGAGAACCTCGCCGATGTCGCGACCCGCCTGGCGCACCGCCTGGATGGCGTCGATGTTGCCGCGCTTGACGAGGTCGACGACGTCATCGCCGCTGTGCGCCTCGACGCCCTGCTCGCGCAGCGCCCGGGCGATCGCCGGGCCCGAGGCGAGCGCCTCGAGGCACCCGCGATTGCCGCAGTGGCAGGGCACGTCGGAGCCGCGCGCGACCCGGACGTGGCCGATGTCGCCCGCGATGCCCTGGGCGCCGCGCTGCAGTTCGCCACCGGAGATGAGTCCCGCGCCGATGCCCGTGGCGACCTTCACGAACATCAGGTGTTCGACCGCCGGCCAGGCGGCCGCCCGCTCGCCGAGCGCCATGATGTTCACGTCGTTGTCGACGAGCACCGGCACCGGGAGGTGGTCGTGCACCCAACCGGGGATGTCGAAGCGGTCCCAGCCGGGCATGATCGGCGGGTTCACGGGCTGGCCCGTGGAATGCTCGACCGGTCCCGGCACGCCGATGCCCACGGCGGCGACCTGCGACTCGAGGTGCCCGGTCTCGGCGAGCAGCTTCGAGGCGCCCTCGACGACCCACGTGAGCACCGGCACCGGGCCGAGCGCGATGTCGAGCGCGTCGTGGTGCTCGGCGAGCACGCGGCCGGTGAGGTCGGTGATCGCGATGGTGGCGTGCGAGGCACCGAGGTCGGCGGCCAGCACGACCTTCGCGGCCGGGTTGAGCGCGAACTGCGACGGCGGGCGCCCGCCCGTCGACACGGCGTCGGCGACGGGGGTGATGAGCCCCATGCGCATGAGCTCGTCGACGCGCGCGGCGATCGTGGATCTGGCGAGGCCGGTCGACTTCGCCAGTTCGGCGCGCGTGCGCGGCACGCCGTCCCGGAGGAGCTGGAAGAGCTGGCTCACTCCGGAGATGGTCTGGGGCGAATCGGTCGTCATCCGGGACATTCTCCCAAGTAGACCACTACTCCCTTCGGTTTCGCATTTCGAGCGAGCGTCTTTCGTCTCGCTGCCGACATATGCGACGACTGCTGCGGTTCTCAGCGCCGTCGCGGCGTCAACTCGATCGGCCGGCGGGCTTGGCGAAGCGCTGCTGGAGCAGCACGGCGACGACGATGATGACGCCCTTCGCGACGGCCTGCACGGACGAGTCGAGGTTGTTCTGCACGAAGACGTTCGTGAGGGTCTGGAAGATGAGGACGCCGAGGACGGTGCCGACGATCGTGCCGCGCCCGCCGATGAGCAGGGTGCCGCCGACGACGACCGCGGCGATCGCGTCGAGCTCGAGGAGCTGGCCGTGGGTCGACGTGCCGGCCGTCGTGCGGCCGAGGATCATGACGCCGGCGATGCCCGCGCAGAGTCCGGCGAGCACGTAGAGCCAGACGGTGTGGCGCTTGACGTTGATGCCCGCGAGCCGGGACGCCTCGCGGTTGCCGCCGATGGCGACGGTGCGACGGCCGAAGGTCGTGCGGTTGAGCAGGATCCAGCCGGCCGCGGCGACGAGGATGAAGATCCAGATGAGCACGTCGACGCCGAGGAAGTCCTCGCGGAAGAACCCGACGAACCCGCGGTCTCCGACGATGAGCGTTCGGCGTTCGGCGACGATCTCGGCGAGTCCGCGGGCCGAGACGAGCATCGCGAGGGTCGCCATGAACGCGACGACGTTGCCGTAGGCGATGACGATGCCGTTGATGAGGCCGGCGGCGACGCCGACGAGGAGCGCGAAGAGGACCATGACGGTCCAGTGGGTCGCGCTCGCGAGGTCCTGCGCGACGTCGATCGTCGCGACGACCGAGGCGAGGCCCATCACCGAGCCGACCGAGAGGTCGATGCCGCCGGAGATGATGACGAACGTCATGCCGATGCTGATGACGCCGACGATCGAGGCCTGGCGGAGGATGACGAGGGTGTTGCTCCACGTCGCGAAGTTGTCGGGCGACGTGATGGCGCCCACCGCGACGATGAGGAGGAGCGCCACCACGAGGCCGAGGTTGCGCCCGACCGATCCCGAGAGCAGGCGGCGGATGCCCGACTCCTTCGCGGGCGTCGGCTCGGTGGGCGTCGGGGGCGGGGTCGGTGCGGCGACGGCGCCGCCCGGGGTGGTCTGCTCGCTCACGCGGCAGCTCCTTTCATGACGAGGTCGAGCACGCCGTGCTCGTCGATCTGTGCAGCGGGGACGGTGGTGAGGACCTTGCCGTCGGCGACGACGAGCACGGTGTCGGCGAGGCCGAGCACCTCCTCGATCTCGCTGGAGACGATCACGATCGCGTTGCCGGCGGCGGCGAGCCGGCGGATGAGCGCGTAGATCTCGGCGCGGGCGCCGACGTCGACGCCGCGGGTGGGCTCGTCGAGCAGCAGCACCTTGGTGCCGTGCACGAGCCAGCGCGCGAGGAGGATCTTCTGCTGGTTGCCGCCGGACAGGGTGACCGCCGGGCGGTCCGGGTCCGGCGGGCGGAGCTCGAGCGCCTCGATCTGCTCGCGCGCGGCGGAGCGCTCGGCGCGGGTGTCGAGGAACCCGCCCTTCGCGAAGCGGCCGAACGTCGAGAGCGTGACGTTGACGAAGATCGGCTCGTCGAGCACGAGCCCCTGGCTCTTGCGCTCCTCGGGCGAGAGGCCGACCCCGGCGGTGACGGCGGCCGAGACCGAGCCGCGGCCGAGGCGCTTGCCGCCGACGGCCACGGAGCCGGCGGTGGACTTCCGCGCGCCGTAGACCGTCTCGAGGATCTCGGAGCGGCCCGAGCCCACGAGCCCGGCGAGGCCGACGATCTCGCCGGCGCGCACCGAGAAGGTCACGCCGGAGAAGACGCCCTCGAGCGCGAGGCCCTCGACGTCGAGCACGACCGGGGCGTCGTCGGCGACGGGCTCCGCGGGCGGGAAGACGTTGGCGACCTCGCGACCGGTCATGAGCCGGATGAGCTCGGCGGTCGGGGTGTCGGCGACCTCGAGGCCGACGGCCGTGCTGCGCCCGTCCTTCAGGACGGTGATGCGGTCGCCGATCTCGCGGATCTCCTCGAGACGGTGGGTGATGTAGACGACGGCGATGCCGGCCCTGGTGAGCTCCCGCACGACGCTGAAGAGATTCTTCACCTCTTCGGAGTCGAGCACGGCCGACGGCTCGTCCATGACGATGAGCTTGATGTCGTGCGAGAGCGCCCGCGCCATGCTCACGATCTGCTTGTTGGCGGCGCTGAGCCGGCCGACCTCGGTGTTCGGCGAGAGCGAGCCGTGCCCGAGGCGCTTGAGCAGTTCCTTGGTCAGCTTGGCCGCTTCGCTCCGACGGGTGAAGCCGCCCGAGGCGAGCTCGTGCCCGAGGAAGACGTTCTCGGCGATGGTGAGGCCGTCGACGACGTCGAGCTCCTGGTACATGGTGGCGATGCCGAGATCGATCGCGGCCTGCGGGTCGGCGATGGTCACCGTCTCGCCCTGCCAGACGATCTCGCCCTCGTCGGGGCGGTGCACGCCGGCGAGCGTCTTGATGAGCGTCGACTTGCCCGCGCCGTTCTGGCCGAGGATGCAGTGGACTTCGCCCGGGCGGATATCGAGGTCGACGCCCTTGAGGGCGCGGACGCCGGCGAATGCCTTCGTCAGCCCTCGGACGACGAGTAATGACGAGGTGTGGTCAACTTTGGTCACGGGGTGAACATAACAGGTCCGCCTTCTTCCCGCGACACTTTCTGGAACGGCGCGGAATACGCCTGTCGCACAAGCCGCACCGGCCGGAACTCCGCCGGATCTGCCCCCCGAACAGGGCATCCGGTACTTCCGCCAAGATAAATACAAAAGTTGACCATTGCGTCATCACTTCTGCTACGGTGATCGAAGTCAGCGCGGACGCACCCTTCGACGAAGGTCCGCACCGGGCCCCAGTCCCCGGCTGGCTCGAACTGCATCACTTTCAAGGAGGAAACACATGCGGATCACGCGCACGCGCACGTTCCTGGCCGGCGCCGCGGCAGTCGCCGCGATCGGCCTGCTCGCAGGCTGTTCGTCGTCCGGCGACGACGAGAGCGTCGTCGACCAGGGCACGTCGAGCGATGAGAACGCCGCCAGCGGCGACACCGTCACCATCGGATTCTCGGGCCCGGCCGCCGACCACGGCTGGCTCGGCGCCATCAACTCCGGCGCGCAGGCGGCGGCCGACAGCTTCGCCGATGTCGACCTCAAGGTCGCCGAGGGCACGAACGACGCGAGCGCCCAGATCGCGGCGGTCGAGACGTTCATCAACGACGGCGTCGACGCCATCGTGCTGCTGCCGACCGACGGCGCGGCCCTCACCGAAGTCGCCATCAAGGCGATGGAGGCGGGCATCCCGGTCATCAACGTCGACCGCGAGTTCTCGAGCCCCTTCGCCGCCCGGGCCACCATCCTCGGCGACAACTACGGCATGGGCGTCTCGGCCGGTCACTACATCTGCGAGCAGGTCGGCGACAACCCCGACGCCGTGGTCGCGGAGATCGCGGGCATCGACTCGCTGCCGCTCACCCAGGACCGTTCGCAGGGCTTCGCCGACGCCCTCGCCGATTGCGACCTCGAGGTGTCGGCCCGTGTGGCCGCCGACTTCACCGTCGCCGGCGGCGAGGCGGCCGCTTCGCAGCTGCTCTCGGCCAACCCGCAGATCGACGCGCTCTGGAACCACGACGACGACCAGGGCGTCGGCGTGCTGGCCGCCATCGAGTCCGCCGGACGGGACGAGTTCATCATGATGGGCGGCGCCGGTTCGAAGAACGCGATGGACATCATCAAGGCCGACGACTCGGTGCTCAAGGCGACGGTCATCTACCCGTCGACGCAGGCCGCCGACGGCGTCGCGCTCGCCCGCCTCATCGCCCAGGGCAAGACCATGAGCGACCTCATCACCCCGAGCGTGCCGAACCGCATCGTCCTCGATGCGCCCGTCGTCACCAAGGACAACGTCGACCAGTTCTACGACCTCGCATTCGAGTCCTGATCGACACCAGCGGGGCGCCCGGCCTGCGGCCGGGCGCCCCGCGCACATCCCTGGAGAGGATCCTGCAGTGAACACTTCGCACCGCCCCGCATTGCGGGTCGCCATGATCGGCCACGGATTCATGGGTGCTGCGCACTCGGTCGGCTGGCGACAGGCACCGCGCATGTTCGACCTGGCTCGCGACGTCGAGATGGCCGTGCTCGTCGGCCGATCGCCCGAGCCCACCGCCCAGGCCGCCGCCAAGTGGGGCTGGACGGAGTCGGCGGTGGACTGGCGCGAGGTGGTCGCCCGTGACGACATCGACGTGGTCGACGTCGTCACGCCGGGGTTCTCCCATGCCGAGATCGCGATCGCCGCGCTCGAGGCGGGCAAGCACGTGCTCTGCGAGAAGCCGCTCGCCAACACGGTCGAAGAGGCCGTCGGGATGGCCGCCGCCGCCGAGCGGGCCGCGGAACGCGGCGTGCTGGCCATGGTCGGCTTCACCTACCGCCGCGTCCCGGCCGTCACGCTCCTCCGCGACCTCATCGCGGAGGGCCGTGTGGGCCGCATCAACCAGATCCGGGCGGCCTACCGCCAGGACTGGCTGGTCGACCCCGAGTCGCCGCTCACCTGGCGCCTGCAGAAGGACCTCGCCGGCTCGGGGGCGCTCGGCGACATCGGCGCCCACATCATCGACCTCACGCAGTTCGTGACGGGCCAGCAGGTCGAGGCCGTCTCCGGCACCGTCGAGACGATCGTGACCTCACGGCCGATCCTCGGTGAACGCTCCGGCCTCGGCGGCACCGTCACGGCGGAGCGCGGCGAAGTCAGCGTCGACGACGTCGCCGTCTTCACCGGCCGGCTCTCGGGCGGCGCGCTCGTCTCCTTCGAGGCGACCCGCTTCGCGACCGGCCGCAAGAACGGCCTCTCGATCGAGGTCTCCGGCGAGCGCGGCGCGCTCCGGTTCGACCTCGAGGACCTCAACACGCTCCGCTTCTACGACCGGAGCGCTCCCGACGAGGTGCAGGGCTTCACGCGCATCCTCGTCACCGAGCCGACCCACCCGTACCTGTCGGCGTGGTGGCCGGCCGGCCATATGCTCGGCTACGAGCACGCCTTCACCCACCAGGTCGTCGATCTCGTCGCCGCGATCGACGCCGGCACGGCGCCGCACCCGACCTTCGACGAGGGCCTCCAGGTGCAGCAGGTGCTGGCCGCGGTGGAGACGAGCTCGGCGAACGGCTCGACCTGGACCAGCGTCGTCCCCGAACCCGCGCGGCTCTGAGCCCGCGACGACGGCACCGCGACCGCACGACGACCGAAACACCCGCAACATCCGACGGAGGAGGGGCGCGATGGCGCGACCGATCACCCTGTTCACCGGCCAGTGGGCCGATCTGCCCTTCGAGGAGGTGGCCCGGCTCGCCGGCGAGTGGGGCTACGACGGCCTCGAGATCGCCTCGTGGGGCGACCACCTCGACGTCTCCCGCTGGGACGACGCCGAGTACGTGCAGGGCCGCCTCGACATCCTCGAGCGCAACGGGCTCGAGGTCTTCACGATCTCGAACCACCTCGTCGGCCAGGCCGTCTGCGACGACCCGATCGACCAGCGGCACCGCGACATCGTCAACGACCGCGTGTGGGGCGACGGCGACCCCGAGGGCGTGCGGCAGCGAGCGGCCGAGGAGCTCAAGCTCACGGCTCGCATGGCCGCGGCGCTCGGCGTGAAGACCGTCACGGGCTTCACGGGCTCGTCGATCTGGAAGACGGTGGCGATGTTCCCGCCGGCCTCCGCCGAGATGATCGACGCCGGCTACCAGGACTTCGCCGACCGGTTCCACCCGATCCTCGACGTCTTCGAGGAGGTCGGCGTGCGCTTCGCGCACGAGGTGCACCCCTCCGAGATCGCCTACGACTACTGGACGACCGTGCGCACGCTCGAGGCGATCGGGCACCGCGAGTCGTTCGGCCTCAACTGGGACCCCTCGCACATGGTGTGGCAGGACATCGACCCGGTCGGCTTCCTCTGGGACTTCCAGGACCGGATCTACCACGTGCATTGCAAGGACACGAAGAAGCGCGTGGGCAACGGCCGTAACGGCCGGCTGTCCTCGCACCTCGCGTGGGCCGACCCGCGTCGCGGCTGGGACTTCATCTCGACCGGTCACGGCGACGTGCCGTGGGAGGACGCGTTCCGCATGCTCAACGCCATCGGCTACGAGGGTCCGCTCTCGGTCGAGTGGGAGGACGCCGGCATGGACCGCCTCGTCGGCGCCCCGGAGGCGCTCGGCTTCGTGCGCAAGCTCTCGACGTACGAGCCGTCGGCCGCCGCGTTCGACTCGGCGTTCAGCTCGCACGACTGAGTGCGCGCATCTCCCCAGTGGGTAGGTGCTGCGGGTCCCATGCGGGACGCACCCGCAGTATCTCCCCAGTGGGTAGGTGCTGCGGGTCCCGTGAGGGATGCACCCGCAGTACCTACCCACTCAGCGCTGGCGGAGGCGAGGTACGCGTCCGACTCTCGGTATCCGTGAGTGGGCTCGATTTCCGTGAGTGGGTAGGTGTTGCGGGTCCCTCGAGGGATGCACCCGCAGCACCTACCCACTCGGCGTTCTCCGGGCGCAGGTCGGGCAGGGGGCCGGTCGAGCAGGCGCGCAGCGCCGTATCGAGACCGCGTACGAGGTCTCGATACGCGCTTCGCGCTACTCGACCGGCGTGGTTCGCGCTACTCGAGTGGCGTGGTTCGGGCTACTCGAGCGGCTCGAGGCGGAACTCCGGGACGCCCGCCCGCACGAGCTCGCCGGCCTGGAGCACGCTCCACGGGCTCAGCAGGTGCGGCGCGAGCAGGGCGACGCCGACGAAGTCGCGCGGGTCCGTCCACGCCCACTCGGCGACCTCGTCGGGGTCGGGCACGGGATCGCCGGACAGCTCCGCGAGGTAGACCGGGCACACCTCGTGCTCGACCGTGCCGGAGGCGTCGACCGCCCGGTAGCGGAAGTCCGGCAGCACGAGGCGGAGGTCCGTCGGCTCGACGCCGAGTTCCTGCCGCACCCGTCGCACCACGGCATCCTCGATCGGCTCGCCGGGGGCCGGATGCCCGCAGCACGCGTTCGTCCAGACCCCCGGCCAGGTGCGCTTGCCGAGGGCTCGCCGCGTCAGCAGCATCCGCCCATCGGGGCCGAACGCGTAGCAGGAGAACGCGAGGTGCAGCGGGGTCGCCGCGTCGTGCACGAGCGACTTGTCGGCGGTGCCGATCGCGAAGCCCGCGTCATCCAGCAGCACGACCTGTTCGGCGGGCGCGTCGACGGTCACGGCCGAGCCGTCCGTGCGCCGGCCGGGCGCAGCGCCGCCTCGAGCACGAGGTCCCGCACCCGTGCGGCGGGCACCGTCCCGCCCGCGGCATCCCAGAACGGCAACGACGCGTCCGAGGAGAGGAGCAGCGGGGTGTCGGCGGCCGAGTCGGGCAGGCGCCCGTGCGTGCCGCGCACGTACGAGCCGTCGAGCGGCACGACGTTCATGGCGTAGCGCAGGCCGAGCTTCTTTCGCACGAGGTTCATGCCGGCCTTCGCCTTCGCGAACGGGTCGGCCGGGTTGAGGAAGAGCTCGGCGGGGTCGTAGCCGGGCTTCTTGTGGATCTCGACGCCGCGGGCGAAGTCGGGGGCGCGCTCGTTGTCGAGCCAGTAGTAATAGGTGAACCACGCGCCGGGCTCGGCGACGAGCACGAGTTCGCCCGCCCGCTCGTGGTCGAGACCGTACCGGGCCTGCGCCTCGCGGTCGAGCACCTCGTCGACGCCCTCGAGCCCCGCGAGCACCTCCCGTACCCGCGGCAGGTCGGCGGCGTCGCGCACGTACACGTGGGCGACCTGATGGTCGGCGACGGCGAAGGCCCGGGAGACGAGCGGGTCGAGCAGCTCGCGGCCCTGCTGCACCTGCACCTCGAGCAGTCCGGCGCGGCGCAGCGCCCGATTCACGTCGACCGGGCGGTCGGCGGGCGCGATGCCGTACTCGGCGACCGCGATGACGGTCGCCCCGGCGGCGAGGGCGTCCTCGAGCAGCGGGGCGAGCGCCGTGTCGAGTTCGGCCGCGGCGCGGTCGGCCTCGGGGGAGTCCGGGCCGAAGCGCTGCAGGTCGTAGTCGAGGTGGGGCAGGTAGGCCAGCACGAGATCGGATGCCTCCTCGCGCAGCACCGAGCGCGTCGCCTCGATGATCCACGTGGTCGAGGCGATCGAGGCCGTCGGGCCCCAGTACTGGAAGAGGGGGAAGTCGCCGAGGTCGCCCGTCAGCCGGTCGTGCAGTGCGGCGGGCCGGGTGTAGCAGTCGGGGGACTTGCGGCCGTCGGCGTGGTAGATCGGCCGCGGCGTGACGGTGACGTCGGTCGAGGCGCCCATCGCGTACCACCAGCCGATGTTCGCGGCCGTGAACCCGGGTTCGAGCCGTCGCGCGGTCTCCCACACCTTCTCCCCCTGCACGAGCGCATTGTGCTGGCGCCAGAGGTTGACCTCGCCGATGTCGCGGTGGAACCAGCCGTTGCCGACGACGCCGTGCTGGGCGGGCGCGAGGCCCGTCAGCATGGTCGATTGCACCGAGCAGGTGACGGCGGGCAGCACGGTGCCGAGGTGCGTCTGCACGCCCGACGACGCGAGCGCGCTGAGCCGCGGCATGTGCGCGAGGGCGCGCTCGGTGAGGCCGACGACGTCGAGGAGCAGCACCCGGGTCATGCGCGCACCTCCGCCACGGCCTCGGCGAGCAGTTCGTCGCTCGCCCAGCGCAGTTCGGCCGCGATGCCCGCGACGAGGTCGCCGCCGCCCGGCAGCACGCTCCAGGTGTACGTCTCGACGTCGAGGTGCGCCTCGTCGCCGTGCGGGATCGCGAGCACGGCCGCGACCGCTTCGCGGAGCACGTCGGCGGTCGCGGCGAGCGGCGCCGGCGGTGCGAGATGCAGCGGCATGTGGAAGTGCACGCGCCAGGGGCCGTCGGCCGGGAGCAGGTCGAGGGCGTCGGGCAGGTCGTCGGCGGGGAGCACGCGTCCGTCGGCCGCGAGCTCGCGCGTCTGGTGCAGGTAGCGGGCCTCCACGAACCCGGCGAGCGCCTCGCGGGTCGCGGGGTCGGCCGGGGACTCGGCGTGGAGGGCGGCCGAGGCCTGCACCTTCACGACCCGGATGCCCGCCGCCGCGACCGCGCGGACCGCTTCGACCGGGTCGGCGAAGGAGACGGCCAGGTGGCAGGTGTCGAGGCACACGCCGACGAACTCGGGGTCGATGCCGCCGCCTGCGTCGCCCGCGTCGGCGGTGCGCAGCCGCGGTGCGAGCCAGTCGACGATGTCGGCGACGGTGTCGAGCACGCAGCCCGGCTCGGGCTCGATCGCGATGCGGACGGTTCGGCCGGTGCGCTCGCGCAGGTCGGCGAGCGCGGCGGAGACCTCCGCGAACGCGGCCGTCGCCACGGCGTCGTCGTCGGCGCTCCACGGCTCCCGCCAGGCGAGCGGCAGGGTGGAGATGCTGCCCGCGGCGCCCTCCGGCAGCAGGTGGGCGAGCACGCGCGCGCACGCGAGGGTGTACTCGCAGCGGAGCGCCTCGGTCCAGTCCGGCCGGTAGACGTCGAGCTTGACGACCTCGGCGTGGAACGCGGCGTACGGGAAGGCGTTGATCGTGCGCAGTTCGAGCCCGTTGCGCTCGAGGCCGTCGCGGAGGCGGAGTCGAGCGCGGGCATCCCGGTCGAGTTCGTGGGCGAGCGCCGCGGGCAGCCAGAGGCCGACCCCGAGCCGGTCGAGTCCGGCGGCGAGCCGCACCGGTCCCGCGAACGCGTCGAGCTGGTCGAGCACGCCGTCGAGGTCCTCGGCAGGATGGACGTTGGTGCAGTACGAGAGCTCCATCAGACGCGCACCCCGCGCAGCACCGAGTTGCCCTCGAACGCGACGCCCGCGGCGGGGACCGGCGCCTCCGCGTCATCCTCGAAGCCCGGTACCGGATCGAGCACGAGCCGGCCGCTCTGCCCGTAGAAGGCGACGGGATTGCGCCAGAGCACGAGGTCGACGTCGTCGTCGGTGAACCCCGCGGTGAGCATCGCCTGCGCGGTCGCCTGCGTCTTCAGCGGGTCGGAGTGGCCCCAGTCGGCGGCGCTGTTCGCGAGCATCCGCTCGGTGCCGTACTCCTGGAGGAGGCGCACGAAGCGGACCTCGTCCATCTTGGTGTCGGGATAGATGGAGAAGGCCGGCCAGCATCCCGAGTCGAGCACGTCGGCGACGGTGAGCTCGTTGAGGTGATCGACGACGACTCGCTCGGGCGCGATGCCCGATTCGCGGATGACGTCGAGCGTGCGACGCGTGCCGGCGGCCTTGTCGCGGTGGGGCGTGTGCACGAGCACCGGCAGGTCGAAGGCGATCGCGAGTTCCAGCTGCCGGGCGAAGACCTCGTCCTCCTCTGGGGTCATCGAGTCGTAGCCCGTCTCGCCGACGGCGACGACGCCGTCCTTGCGGAGATAGCGCGGCAGCACGTCGAGCACCTCGCGGCAGCGCGGGTCGTTCGCCTCCTTCGGGTTGAGGCCGATGGTCGCGTGGTGGCGGATGCCGTACTGCGACGCCCGGAAACGCTCCCACCCGATGAGGGCGTCGAAGTAGTCGGTGAAGCTGCCGACGTTCGTGCGCGGCTGGCCCAGCCAGAAGGACGGCTCGACGAGGGCGCGCACGCCTGCGGCGTACATCGCGCGGTAGTCGTCGGTCGTGCGCGAGGTCATGTGGATGTGGGGGTCGAAGATACGCATTCAGTCCTCCTGGGCGGTGTTCGTGGCGGCCGGGTTCGCGGCCGCGAGCCGTGCGACGTCGTCGCTGACGGTGCGGCCGGCCGCGCGGCGCTCGGCGACGAGTCCGGCGGCCATGCGGGCGAGCTCGGGGTCGGTGCGGCGCTCGAGGTCGGCGACCGCGTCGAGCGGGATGCCCATGAAGAGGGCCTTGAGCACGCCGTGGCGCCAGGCGTGCTGGTCGAGCCGGTGCGCCGCGAACGCGCCGAGCGCGGCGGCGACGAGCCGGGGGTCGTTCGCGCGGAGGGCGTCGGCGACGAACGCGAGCCCGGCCTCGACGACCTCGGGCGACGCGGGATCGGCGGCGTTCAGGCCGTGCAGCACCCCGCGGCGCTCGGCGTCGTCGCCGTAGCGGTAGAGGTCGGCGAGGGTACGGGCGGCCTCCGCCGCGGGGGCCGAGTCGAGCAGGGCGCCGACGAGCCGGGCACGCGCCTCGTCGTCGAGCGTGCCGCGCACGAGGCCGAGCGGGTCGTCGGCGTCGAGCGGGGTGCGGCCGACGGCGCGGCCGGCCTCGGGGAAGAGCTCGGCGATGCGGGCGGGGTCCGTGCGGACGGCCGCTTCGCCGCTGGCGGTCCAGGCGGTGGTCATCGTGCCTCCCAGGCGTCGTGGAGTGCGGTGCGGCACCGGGCGGCGGCGCCCGGAGCGTCGTGGGCGTGCCGCGGCAGCTCGACGGCGGCGATGCCGCGATAGCCGAGTCCGTCGAGCGCGCGGAAGGCCGCGGCGAAGTCGACCTCGCCCGCGCCCGGCTCGAGGTGCTCGTGGGCGACGGGCAGCATGTCGTCGACCTGCACGTTGCGCAGCAGCGCTGCGGCGGCCGTCAGCGCCCCGACGACGCCGTCGGGCTCGACGACGACGCAGTGCCCGAGGTCGACCGTGAGGCCGAGGGCCTCGGGCGCGCCGAGGTCGCGGTGCACCGCGAGGGCGTCGGCGACCGTCTCGACAAGGTGCCCGGGCTCCGGTTCGAGGGCGAGGGCGACGCCGGAGGCCGCGGCGTGGGCCGCGAGCGGGGCGAGGCGCTCCCGAAGTCGCAGCCCGGCGGCGTCGGCCGCGACGCCCTCCGGGAGCGTGCCCGACCAGAACGACACGCACTCGGCCTCCAGGATCGCGGCGAGGTCGACGGCCCGGCGCAGGAACTCCTCGCGGAGCCGCGCGTCGTCGTCGAGGAGGTTCGGGCGGTGCTTGCGGAACGGGTCGAGCAGGTAGCGGGCGCCCGTCTCGACGACGACTCTCCAGCCGAGGTCGTCGAGGCGGCGGCGCAGGTCGGCGGCGCGCTCGTCGGCGTCGGGGGCGAACGGGTCGAGGTGCGGATGACCGAGGGTGAGTGCGATCGCCTCGTACCCGAGGCCGTCGAGCACGCGCAGCACGTCGGGCAACGGGTGGTCGGTGAAGCCGTTCGTGCCGTAGCCGAGCGCGAACCCGGCGCCCGGGAGCGCCGCGCTGCGCTGCGCGGCGGCGGTCGTCGTCGAGGCGCTCACGTGACGTCCCCTCGACGGCGCCGAGCGGTGAGCCGCCGGCGCAGCACGTCGAGCGCGGCGAGCCCGACCGCGGATGCCCAGGCGCCGCTGCGTGCGACGAGCGCGGCCTGCAGCGGCACGACGGAGCCGATGCCCGCCCGGGTCGCGTCGCGCACGGTCGGCCCCGTGCGGTCGTCGAGGGCCGCGAGTTGGCCCGGCAACGCCGACACGAGGTAGGCGGCGGCGCCGAGTGCGCCGCCCGCTCGGGCGAGGGCGGCTGCCTGCGAGGCATCCGCGCGCCCAGCGCCGGGCGACCCGCTCTCGACCGCGGCGGGGACGGACCCGCGTCCCGGCACGACCGCGTCGATCGAGGCGGCCGCGGCACCGGTCGCTGCGAGCGAGATGCCGAGGTCGGCTGCGGTGCCGCCGTCGACCTCGCCGCGCGAGAGCGCCGTCACGCCGACCGTGTGCGTCGCGACCGTGAGCGCGGCGGGCAGCGCGCGGAGCGATCCCCGCGCGCCGAGGAGCACGTCGAGCCCGCGGCAGACCGCCATCGAGACGGGACCCGCCGCGGTCGGCTTCGCGACCGTGTCGTAGACCACGACGGCGGCGACGAGCGGCAGGGCGAGCAGCGCCCCGCGCCGGCCGGCTCCCGCCGCGGCGAGCACGACGCCCACCGCCTCGAGGCCGATCGCGATGCCGAGCGCAGTCCGCGGCGCGATGCGGCCGGAGGGGATCGGCCGCTCCGGCCGTTCGAGCGCGTCGAGCCGACGGTCGGCGTAGTCGTTGAGCGCCATCCCGCCGCTGTAGATCGCGGCCGAGGCGAGCGGCAGCAACCAGCCCCGCCCCCGCAGCCCGCCGTGCGCGACGCTGCCGCCGACGACGGCGTCCCCGAGCACGGTGAGCACCGCGGGCGCCCGCACGAGATCGAGGACGTCGCCGAAGCGGGTCATCGAGCGGCGCCGATCCGCAGCTCGGAGGAAGCCGACTCGGCGGGCGCGGCCGTCGCCGCGCGCATCCCGGTCTCGGCGGCCCACGCGTGCAGGGCCGTCGTCTGGTCGGCGAACGCGTGCACGTCGCTGCCCCACGGGTCCTTGAAGAAGACGCCGAGGGCGGGCACCGCGCCCGTCGTTCCCGTCGCGTCCGCGAGCGAGAGCAGCCGCGCGAGGTCGAGCACGAGCGGCGCGGCGAGCATCGAGTCGTGGGCGCTCCAGGTCGTCTGCAGGGTGATGCGCGAGCCGAGGAATCCCTCCGCGCTCACGTGGTCCCACGCCGTCTTGACGTCGCCGAGGTCGGGCACGTTGTCGATGTGCAGGGGCGCGACGACGTCGTCGCCGAGGAGGCGGTTCAGGCCGCGGTTCTTCGAGGCGAGCTTGCTGCGCACGGCCTCCGGGTCGGCGAGGGTCGCCCCGTCGCCGCCGCCGAGCAGGTTCGTGCCCGCCCACGAGCGCACCCGCATCCCGCGCGCCGTGAACATCGGGGCGAGCACGGTGCGCAGCAGCGTCTCGCCCGTCTTGCCGTCCTGACCCGCGAAGGGGATCCGCCCCTCGGCGCGGCGGCGCACGGTCGGGATCGTCATGCCCGCGGAGGGCGTGAAGCACGCGTAGGCGCTGCCCGACTCGATCGCCGCGAGGGCCGCGATCGCGCTCGCCGGGAGCACGCTCGCCGCCGGGTCCTCGAGGGCGCGGGCGAGCAGCTCGTCGTCGTGGAACTCGAGGCGGTCGGCGGGCAGCGGCTCGGTCGAGGAGACGTCGACGACGACGACGTGCGCGAGCAGGTGCCGCTCGCGGAAGGCGAGGATGTCCGCGGCGAGCCGGCGCACCGCTTCGCCCTGGCTCTCGCGGCCGGCCCCGGCCACGTAGCCGGGACGGAGTTCGGCGTCGGTGCGCACGAGCCCGTCGTGCACGGCGGCGACGAGCTCGGCGGGCAGCATCCCGGTGTCGGCGAGGGAGCGCGCCCGCGCGGGCAGCGGCGTCGTCGTCACATCGTGGCCGCCGATGACGAGCTGGTCGAAGCCGGGCATCGGCACGTCCCGCATCGCCGGGCCGGCGGTCGTGCAGCCGGTGGCGGGGGCGCGGCCGGCGCCGAGGGCGAGGGCGCCGACGGCCGCCGTCGTCGCGACCGAACCGCGGGCGCCGATGAGCCAGAGGCCCACGCGGCCGCGGTTCCAACGAGCGCCGTCCGAGCCGGCGTCCGTGGCGGGAGAGGTGGAGAGTGCGGTGTCCAAGATGCTCCTTCGTTCAGCTGGTCCGGTCGCGGAGGGTCCGGGCGAGGTCGGTGAGATAGGCGGCGAGTTCGGCGGGCAGGCCCGCGCGGGCGTCCTCGTCGGCCGCGTCGAGCAGCGCGCGGATGCGGCCGCGCACGAGGGATCGCGCGCCGGTCGCGATGACGAGCACGCGGATCCGCTCGAGATCCGCCGGGGTCGCCTCGGTTCGGCCGAGGGTCTGCTCGAGGGCGGCGCGATCGTCGGGGTTCGCGAGCCCGTGGGCGAGGCGGATGTGTTCGGTGCGCTTGCCGTCGCGGAGGTCGGAGAGCACCGATTTGCCGGTGATCTCGGGGGCGCCGAACAGGCCGAGGTCGTCGTCGCCGAGCTGGTACGCGATGCCGAGCGCCGTGCCGACCCGTTCGATCGTCGAGTGGACCGCACCGTCCTCGATGCCGGCGGCGATCGCGCCGAGCGCGAGCGGCAGCGTGATGCTGTAGGACGCGGTCTTCAACCGGGCCACGGCGAGCGGGTCCGAGCGATCGGGCGCGACGAGCTCGTTGCGCACGTCGAGGTACTCGCCGGCGATCGCCCGTTCGACGGCCTGCACGGTCGCGAGCGCGAGGCGTGCGCGACGCGCGTCGGAGGCAGGCGCCGTCAGCAGTGCCCCGACCGCGGTGCCGAGCGCGAGGTCGCCGACGAGCACCGCGGCCGCCGTGCCGAGCCGTTCGGACTGGTCCGCATCGCCGCCGTCGGCGCGAGCGAGGGCGGCGGCGGCTCCGATCGCGTTGGCGCGGCCGTGGCGCACGAGGTCGCCGTCGATGAGGTCGTCGTGGGCGCACAGCGCGAGGTGCACGAGCTGCTGGGCCCCGGCGACGCGGCGCACGAGCGCGCGGTCGTCGCCGCCGAAGGCCAGGTAGGCCGCCGCGACGAGCTTCGGCCGCAGCCGCTTGCCGCCGTCGGTATCGCGGGCGAGGCCGATGAGCTCCGCCACGGCCGGCCCCGAACCGGAGGCGCGGGCCGCGACCTCGTCCCAGAGCGCATCGGCGACGTCGCCGGGACCGCCGAGCACCCGGCCGACGCGGCCGTGCAGCGCGGTCGGCATCTCGCGGGGCCGTCCGTGCGGCGCGGCAGGCGCCTCGGTGTGGCGTGCAGCGGCATGCAGCATGGCGATCCTCCGTCATCGTCGACAGGGCACGGACGTCCATCGGACGGCCTCGCGGAGCGGGCCGCTCGACCGGAACGGCGTCTGAGTTTGGATGCTATTCGGCGTGAAAGTCCAAAGTCAATCGTCAACATACGAACGCGTGACATGCAAAAGTCCTCGACATCGGTGAGGAATCCGCAAGAACCGCGTCGCTCGCCGACGCGCGGCACCGCGCCGGGTCTCCGAAGCCCCCGGCGAACGGGTCGGCTGTGCGGGTCGGCCGTGCGGAGCACGACGGCCGCGCACACCCCCAGCACCTTCCCGCGAGTGGGTAGCCCTTGCGGGTCCGGGCGGCGGCGCACCCGCAAGGGCTACCCACTCGGCGAAGAAATCGGGCGGTGGGGCAGGACCGGATGCCGCAGACGCCGCGCCGGGATGCCGCAGACGCCGCGCCGGGATGCCTCAGACGCCGCGTGCGAGGTCATCCCGGAAATAGGGCGATCGCCCGATGGGGTGCACGGGCCTCAGCGAGGAGGGTCGGGTCATCGAGAACTGGAGGACGCGATGTACGCGATCGAATCGGCGATAGCCATCTACCGGGAAGACGTGCGGCGCGGGGAGCGGGAGCTGGAGATCCGGCGCTCGATCGCCGAGCGGGTCGAGTCGGGCGACGCCCCGGCGAGCGCACGGCGCGGGCTCCGCCGTTTCCGGATGACGTGGCGACGGCCCGCACTGCGGTGACGGTCCGGGATGGGTCGGTGGCGCCCGCCCCCGCCCCGGCCCCGGCGGAGCCCGCGGGCCGGTCGGCGGCGCCGTCGGCAACGGGCCCGGACGGGCGGGCC
>NZ_WSTA01000075.1 GCF_009789225.1 Agromyces seonyuensis
GCTCGCCCGCGGCCGCCTCGCCGCAGCGCTGCGCCACCTCGCGGCCGGCCGCGCCTGGCGGGGCGAGCTCGGCGCCCGCCTCGGCACACGGGTGCTCCCGGTGCCCCGACGCACCCCGGCAGATCCGTCCCTCGCGGGCTGATCCGACGTCCGTTCGACGCGGCGCGGTCGGCCCGACCGATGCCCTCGGCTCAGCCGTCGCTGACGCGGTAGACGTCGTAGACGGCGTCGATGCGGCGCACCGCGTTCAGCACGCGATCGAGGTGCGTCGTGTCGCCCATCTCGAAGACGAAGCGGCTGAGCGCGAGCCGATCGGTGCCCGTCGACACGTTCGCCGAGAGGATATTGACGTGGTGCTCCGAGAGCACGCGCGTCACGTCCGAAAGCAGCCCGGCCCGGTCGAGGGCTTCGATCTGGATCTGCACGAGGAACACGCTCTTCGAGCTCGGCGCCCACTCGACGTCGATGAGCCGCTCGGGTTCGCGCATGAGCGCCTGCACGTTGTGGCATGTCTTCTGGTGCACGGAGACGCCGGACCCGCGCGTGACGAAACCGATGATGTCGTCGCCCGGCACCGGGGTGCAGCAGCGCGCGAGCTTCACGAGGATGTCCTCGGCGCCGCGGACGAGCACGCCCGAGTCGGTCGAACGCGGCGGCACCGGCATCCGCGTGCGCGTCGGCACCAGGACGTCCGGCTCCTCCTCGCCCTCCCCGCTGACGAGCGCGACGACCTTCTCGATCACCGACTGGGTGGAGACGTGCCCTTCGCCGACAGCGGCGTAGAGCGCCGAGACGTCCTCGTAACGCAGCATCGCCGCGACCTCCGCGAACGACTCCTGGCTCATCAGCTTCTGGAGCGGCAGATTCTGCTTGCGCATGGCGCGGGCGATGGCGTCGCGGCCCTGCTCGATGGCCTCGTCGCGGCGCTCCTTCGTGAACCACTGCCGGATCTTGGAGCGAGCGCGCGGGCTCTTGACGAAGTTCAGCCAGTCCTGGCTCGGACCGGAGTCGGGGTTCTTCGAGGTGAAGACCTCGACGACGTCGCCGCTCGTGAGTTCGCTCTCGAGCGGCACCAGACGGCCGTTGACCTTGGCGCCCATCGTGCGGTGGCCGACCTCGGTGTGCACGGCGTACGCGAAGTCGACCGGCGTCGCGCCGGAGGGCAGTCCGATGACCCGACCCTTCGGCGTGAAGACGTAGACCTCCTTCGCACCGATCTCGAACCGGAGCGAATCGAGGAACTCGCCGGGGTCGGTCGTCTCGGCCTGCCAGTCGGAGATGTGCGCGAGCCACGCCATGTCGGCATCGCCCGGCGCCTCGGCGGACTCGGTCTTGCCGGCCGCGGCCATCCGCTCCTTGTACTTCCAGTGCGCCGCGACGCCGAACTCGGCGCGCTGGTGCATGTCGTGGGTGCGGATCTGGATCTCGACGGCACGGCCCTTCGGCCCGATCACCGTCGTGTGCAACGACTGGTAGAGGTTGAACTTCGGCGTCGCGATGTAGTCCTTGAAGCGACCGGGCAGCGGCGTCCATCGAGCGTGGATCGAGCCGAGCACGGCGTAGCAGTCGCGCACGCTGTTGACGAGCACGCGGATGCCCACGAGGTCGTAGATCTCGTCGAACTCGCGGCCGCGCACGATCATCTTCTGATAGATCGAGTAGTACTGCTTCGGTCGACCCATGACCTTGCCGCGGATGCGGGCTGCCTTCAGGTCGTCGCCCACGAGGTCGATGACCTCCTGCACGAACTGCTCGCGCTGGGGCGTGCGCTGCTTGACGAGGCTCTCGATCTCGGCGTAGAGCTTCGGGTAGAGCACCGCGAAGCTGAGGTCCTCGAGTTCGAGCTTGATGGCCTGGATGCCGAGCCGGTGCGCGAGCGGCGCATAGATCTCGAGCGTCTCGGTCGCCTTCCGCGCCGCGGAAGCGGCGGGAACGAAGCCCCACGTGCGGGCGTTGTGCAGCCGATCGGCGAGCTTGATGACGAGCACTCGGATGTCCTTGGACATCGCGACGATCATCTTGCGGACGGTCTCCGCCTGGGTCGAGTCGCCGTACTTGACCTTGTCGAGTTTCGTGACGCCGTCGACGAGCATCGTGATCTCGTCGCCGAAGTCGGCGCGCAGCTGATCGAGCGTGTACTCGGTGTCTTCGACCGTGTCGTGCAGGAGCGCCGCCGCGATCGCCTTCGACCCGATGCCGAGGTCGGCGAGGATCTGCGCGACCGCGATCGGGTGCGTGATGTACGGCTCGCCGCTCTTGCGCTTCTGCCCGGAGTGGGCGCGCTCGGCGACGGCGTAGGCCCGTTCCAGCAGCGGGATGTCGGCTTTCGGGTGGTGCAGGCGCACCGTTCGCAGCAGGGTGTCGACCGCGCCGGCCGGCTGCGCCCTCGAGAAGATCCTCGGGACGAGCCGGCGCAGCGAGGCGGTCGACGTCGCACTCGAATCAGCGCTCACCGGCACCACCTCCTCACCCGATTATCGCGGGTTCCGCTGGACGGAGGCTCGGCGTGCGCCGATGGCGAACGTCACTCGGCGATCGCCTCGGCCTCGACCTTGGATGCCGCGATCTCCCGATCCTTGCGCACCTTGTCGTCGTGGCGCTTGATCGCCGGCTCGCCCTCGCGGAACTGCACGTAGAGCGGAGCCGCGACGAACACCGTGGACCACGTGCCCACGATGATGCCGACGAGCAGTGCGAGCGAGATGTCGCGGAGCGTATCGGCACCGAACGCGTAGGCGCCGATGAAGAGGATCGATGCGACGGGGAGCGCGGCCACCACCGAGGTGTTGATCGATCGCACGAGCGTCTGGTTGACCGCGAGGTTCACCGACTCGCCGAACGTGCGCCGGGATTCCTTGCCGTCCTGCTCCGTGTTCTCGCGGATCTTGTCGAAGACCACGACCGTGTCGTAGAGCGAATAGCTGAGGATCGTCAGCACGCCGATGACGGCGGCCGGGGTGACCTCGAACCCGACGGCGGCGTAGACGCCGATCGTGATGACGAGGTCGCCGAGCAGCGCGACGATCGCCGCGGCCGACATCTTCCACGTTCGGAAGTAGAGCGCCATGATGATGAGCGCCAGCAGGACGAACGCGATGAGGCCGATGAGTGCCTGGCCGGTGACGTCCGCGCCCCAGCTCGCGCCGATGTAGGACCCGTTCACCTCGCTCGGATCGACGCCGAAGGCGTCGGCGAGGGCGACCTGCACCTCCTGCGACTCGTCGCTCTCGAGCTGCTCGGTCTGGACTCGGACGCCCGTGCCGTCGCCGACGATGACGACATGGGCGACGAGCCCCGGGTCGACCGAGGCGACGGCGTCGGTGGCCGTCGAGGACTCGGCGTTCTCGAGGCCGGTGATCGTGAACTGCGAACCGCCGCGGAACTCGATGCCGAGGTTCAGCCCGCGGACGAAGGGCATCAGGATCGAGAGGATGATCAGGATGCTCGCGATCGCGAACCACTTCTTGCGGCCGCCGACGAAGTCGAACGAGCGCTTGCCCGTGTAGAGGTCGTTGCCGAAGGTCGTGAGGCGGCTGGCCATCAGGATTCCTTCTCTTCCTTCGTGGCCGTGGCGGCGGCGGCTTCGGCCGCCTTGCGCTCGGCGATGGTCTGACGGCGCTTGGCTTCGCCGGAGGCGGCGGAGACCTGCTTGGCGGAGACGGCGGTCGTGCTCGTGCGGAACTGCGCGCGACCGCGGTAGACCGCGCCGAGGGCGTTCGGGTCGAGGCCCGACCAGGAGTGGCCGCTCGAGAAGAACCTCGTCTGCGCGAGCAGTTGCAGCATCGGGTGGGTGAAGAGGATCACGACGATGACGTCGATGACCGTCGTCACACCGAGCGTGAAGGCGAAGCCCTTGACGCTGCCGACGGCGAGGATGAACAGCACGACGGCGGCGAGGAGGTTGACGCCCTTCGACGCGAGGATCGTGCGGAACGCGCGCTTCCACCCGGTCTCGACGGCGCCGACGAGGGCCTTGCCGTCGCGCAGTTCGTCGCGGACTCGTTCGAAGTACACGATGAACGAGTCGGCGGTGAAGCCGATGGCGACGATCAGACCCGCGACGCCCGCGAGCGAGAGTCGCAGCCCCTCCGTCCACGAGAGGATCGTGATCGTCAGGTACGTGATGACGCCGGCGATGATGAGCGAGGCGATCGTGACCGACGCCAGTGCGCGGTACTGGAAGATCGTGTAGATCACGACCAGGATGAGGCCGATGAGGCCCGCGATGAGGCCGGCCTGGAGCTGCGCGGTGCCGAGCGTCGCGGAGATCGTGTCGGAGGACTGCACCGTGAAGCTGATCGGCAGTGCGCCGAACTTCAGCTGGTCGGCGAGCGCCTTCGAGCTCTCCTGCGTGAACGAACCGGTGATCTGCGGCTTGCCGTCGGTGATGACGCCGTTCATGGACGGCGCCGACAGCACGCGGCCGTCGAGTACGAACGCGAATTGGTCGCGCGGGGTCTGGCCGCTGAGGCCGTAGAGACGCTCGGAGACCTCGGCGAACTGCTTGGTGCCCTCGGCGTCGAAGACGAGATTGACGGCCCACTCGCCGGTGGTCGCGCCGGTGCTCGTCGTGACCAGGCCGGCGGAGGCGTCGCTGATGGTCTCGCCGGAGACCTCGACCGGGCCGAGCAGATACTTCACCGTGCCCGTGGCGTCGCACGTGACGAGGGGTTCGTCGGCCGGCGCGACGTTGGCGTCGCCCTCGTCGACGCTCGAGCAGTCGAAGTCGTCGTACTCGGCCTGGAGGGCGGGCGTGACCCAGTTCGGGTCGGACCCGTCGGTCGGCTGCACGGTCGGCGTCGAAGAGAGCTCCTCTTCCGCCGCCGCGTCATCCGTCGCCTCGGGCGAGGCGCTCGGGTCGACCGACGCGTCGGTCGCCGCCGAGGCGAGCAGCACCGGGCGCAGCTCGAGCTTCGCGGAGGATTCGATGCGCTGGCGCGTCGCGTCGTCGATCGTGCCGGGGACGGCGACGACGACGTTCTGACCGCCCTGCGTGGTGATCTCGGCCTCGGAGACGCCTGAGGCGTCGACGCGCTGGCGGATGATCGACACGGCCTGGTCGAGCTGCTCCTGCGACACGGTCTGACCGCTCTCGAGCTGCGGCTCGAGGATGATCTGCGTGCCGCCCTGCAGGTCGAGCGCGAGCTTGGGCGTCCACGTTCCGGAGCCCGTGAGGACGCCGGCCAGGTTGATGCCGAAGAGCGCGACGATCAGGATGCCGAGCCAGGTGAGCGAGCGCCAGGCCTTGCGGACCGGCGTGGGTCGACGAGACCCCTTGGATGAAGCCACGAACACTGCTTTCTCTGCAGGCCGGCGAACGCCGGACTACCTCGGGTTTGAGGGGATGTGTCTCAGTCGTTCTTCTTGGGCGCCTCGTCGGCGTCCGCGGCCGGCGTGGCGTCGGCGGACTCGATGCGCTCGCCGAACTCCGGCTGGCCCTCGATCGCCTCGACGGTCTCGGTCTCCTCGGCCGCCGGGACCGTGGGCTCGACCACTCGGGCGACGGTCTGACGGTGGACCGTGGCGGTGTTGCCGTCGCCGAGGTCGAGGACGACCTTGTTGTCCTCGTCGTCGATGGAGACGACGGTGCCGAAGAGGCCGAAGTTCGTCATCACGTCAGCGCCCGGCTGCACCTTCGACTGCAGCTCGCGCGCGTCGTGCTGGCGCTTCCTCGAGTTGCGGAACATGAAGAAGATGAGCACCGCCAGGACGGCGAGCATGATGAGAGTGAACGGATCCATTTCTGGGGTGGCCTTCCGATGTGCGCGCGGCGAGCGCGCACGCGTTGGTTTGCGGGAGCGGGGACGCTCGGATCAGGCGGACCGCCGGCAGCGGCGCCCGGTCTCTTCAGGATTATAGGTCATCGACCAATGGCACGGCGCCGCCTGCAGACGGTTCGGCTCCCGGTCCCGCGAGACCGAAGTGCCGCCAGGCCGCGGGGGTGGCGACCCGCCCGCGCGGCGTGCGCGTGATGAGCCCGATGCGTACGAGGAACGGCTCGACGACGGCCTCGATGGTCTCGGCCTCTTCGCCCACGGACACGGCGAGGGTCGAAAGGCCGACGGGGCCGCCGCCGAAGCGCTCGAGCATCGTGGTCATGACCGCCCGGTCGAGCCGGTCGAGCCCGAGCGGGTCGACGTCGTAGAGCTCGAGCGCCGCTTTGACGGACGTGACGTCCGGACGGGCGCCGTGCACGAGCGCATAGTCGCGGACGCGGCGCAGCAGCCGGTTCGCGATGCGCGGGGTGCCGCGGCAGCGCCCGGCGATCTCGGCCACGGCCTCGCCGTCGATGTCGAGCCCGAGGAGCCGCGCCGCACGGGCGAGCACCAGCTCGAGCTCGGCCTCGTCGTAGAACTCGAGGTGGGCGGTGAAGCCGAACCGGTCGCGCAACGGGTTCGGCAGCAGGCCGGCACGGGTCGTCGCGCCGACGAGCGTGAAGGGCGCGAGCTCGAGCGGCACCGACGTCGCGCCGGCGCCCTTGCCGACCATGATGTCGATGCGGAAGTCCTCCATGGCGAGGTAGAGCATTTCCTCGGCGGAGCGCGCCATGCGGTGGATCTCGTCGATGAAGAGCACCTCGCCGGACACGAGCGACGAGAGGATCGCCGCGAGGTCGCCCGCGTGCTGGATCGCCGGCCCGCTCGACATGCGCAGCGGCCGTCCGCCCTCGTAGGCCACGATCATCGCGAGCGTCGTCTTGCCGAGCCCGGGAGGGCCCGCGAGCAGGATGTGGTCGGGCGTGCGGTCCTGCAGTTCGGCGGCGCGCAGCAGGAGCTGCAACTGTCCGCGCACGCGGCGCTGCCCGACGAACTCGTCGAGGGTCTTCGGACGGAGCGCTCCCTCGAAGGCGAGTTCCGCATCCCCCGCCGAGTGCGGGTCGGTGAGCGCGACGGGATCGCTCATGAGGCGCGGCCGCCGAGCGGGGACGCGCTGGACTGCGCCGATCCGAGCCGGCCGAGCGCGAGCCGCAGCAGCATCGAGACGGATGCCGTGCGCGCGGACTCGTCGTCGGCGACGAGTTCCTCGACCGCTTGTCGCGCGGTGCGCTCGGGCCAGCCGAGGCCGATCAGGGCGACCACGACGTCGTCGACCGCGACCGCGGCGACCGGCGATCCGGTCGCGGCGGAGCTCGGGACGACCGCGAGCTTGCCGGCGAGCTGCAGCGTGATGAGCTTGGCGGTCTTCGGACCGATGCCGCTGACCTTGCGGAACGCCGCGTCCTGCTCGTCGGCGACGGCCTGCGCGACCTGCTCGGGGCTCAGCGCGGCGAGCACGCCGAGAGCGGACTTCGGTCCGACCCCGGTGACGCCGATGAGCAGCTGGAACACCTCGAGCTCGGCCTGCTCGGCGAAGCCGTAGAGCGTGAAGCCGTCGTCGCGCACGATGAGCGACGTGTGCACCCGCGCCTCCTCGCCGACCCGGGTCGAGAGGGCGAGTGCCGGAGTCGTATTGACCGAGAAGCCGACGCCGCCGGCCTCGATCACGACGACGCCGCCGGTGGTCGCGAGGACGGTTCCGCGCAGGGAGGAGATCACCGTTCCACTGTACGTGCGGCCCCGGACAACTTCGCCGCGCGCTCGGCGGCGAGCCACGCCTGCTGCGCCGGGGTCGGCGCGCCGGCCGCGGGCGTCGCCCGAGGCATCCGGGCCTCTCTGGCGGCTTCGGCGGCGACGCCGCCCGTGCGCCACGCGTGGCAGATCGCGAGCGCGAGCGCGTCGGCGGCGTCCGCGGGCTTCGGCACGGCGTCGAGCCCGAGGATGCGCGCGACCATGGCGCCCACCTGCGGCTTGTCGGCACGCCCGTAGCCGGTGATCGCGGCCTTCACCTCGCTCGGCGTGTGCAGCGCGACCGGCAGCTCGCGCCGCGCGGCGATGAGCATCGCGACGCCCGAGATCTGGGCGGTGCCCATGATCGTCGAGACATCGCTGCGCGCGAAGACGCGCTCGAGCGCGACCGCGTTCGGCCGGTGCTCCTCGAACACGGCCTCGAGCCCGTCGGCGATGCGCGCGAGGCGCCGCTCGATGGGCAGGTCCTTCGACGAACGCAGCGTCAGCACGTCGACGAGCACCGCCCGGCGGTTCGGCTGCACGTCCACTACGCCGACGCCGCACCGGGTGAGGCCGGGGTCGATGCCGATCACGCGCATGCCTGCCCCCGCCCGAGAACGTCGAATGGATGCCGGCCGGGCCGGCGCTGCGGGCGGCGCTCGCCGCCCGCAGTCGCGAGATTAGTCGTCGGCCTCGAGTTCGGCCTGCACCTCGGCGGTGAGGTCGAAGTTCGCGAACACACTCTGCACGTCGTCGCTGTCTTCCAGCGCGTCGATGAGGCGGAAGACCTTGCGCGCGGTGTCGGCGTCGATCTCGACCTTGAGGTTCGGGACGAACTCGACGTCGGCCGACTCGTAGTCGAGCCCGGCGTCCTGCAGCGCCTTGCGCACGTTGACGAGGTCGGACGCGTCGGTGATGACCTCGAAGCCCTGCGCGTGCGGCTCGATCTCCTCGGCGCCGGCCTCGAGCGCCGCCATCATGACGTCGTCCTCGGTCGTTCCCTCGCCCGAGACGACGATGACGCCCTTGCGGGAGAAGTTGTAGGCGACCGAACCCGGGTCGGCGAGGGTGCCGTTGTTGCGGTTGAGGCCGGTGCGCACCTCGGCGGCGGCGCGGTTCTTGTTGTCGGTGAGGACCTCGATCATCAGCGCGACGCCCGCCGGGCCGTAGGCCTCGTACGTGATGCTCTGGTAGTCGACGGCTTCGCCGCCGATGCCCGCACCGCGCTTGATCGCGCGGTCGATGTTGTCGTTGGGCACCGAGGTCTTCTTGGCCTTCTGCACGGCGTCGTACAGCGTCGGGTTGCCCGAGAGGTCGGCACCGCCCATCTTCGCGGCGACCTCGATGTTCTTGATGAGCTTCGCGAACGACTTGGCGCGGCGTCCGTCGATGACCGCCTTCTTGTGCTTCGTCGTTGCCCACTTGGAATGCCCTGACATGCGGACGATTCTACCGAGATCGGGCCGCCGTACGAACCGGGGACGACCATCGGCGTGCAGATGGCGCCGCCGCCCTCACCCGAGCAGCTTGGCGACCGTGCGGAGGTTGCGGGTCGTCGTGGTCGGCTTGTACTTCGCCTTGCCGAGGAGCACCCCGAACGGGCTCGTGATCGTCGTGCCCTTCACAGGGCTCCAATACAGGACGCCCGTGCCCGGCGCGACGGGGTCGCCGGTCGACTCCGGGTCGGCCGCGAGGCCCGCCAGCTCGTCGAGCACGGCGTCGTCGGAGCCGAACACGAGGTAAGGCTGGCGCGAGGGGTCGTCGGCGTCGAACGGGAAGCCGTCTGCGGCGGCCGCGAGGGCCTCGCGCGTGAGCAGCACGATCCAGGCGTCGTAGCCGAACCGCTCCCCCAGCGCCGCCTCGATACGGGACTTCAGCGCGCCGGCATCCGCGTCGTCGCTCGCGAACGCGACGTTGCCGCTCGCGAGGACCGTGCGCACGCCCTCGAAGCCGAGGTCGCGGAACAGTTCGGCGAGCTCCGCCGAGCGCACGGTGATGCCGCCGACGTTGACGCCGCGGAGCAGCGCGATCCAGTCCGTCATACGCCGCACGCTACTCCGCCCGACCGACCTCGCCGTCGACCGCGAACCGCCCTTGCCTCCGTGCCTTCGGGCTCGGCAGGATCGTGGCACGCCCATCGCCCACGGAGACACGATGCCCGACCCGGATCGCACGGCCGACGCGGCCGCGAACGCGGCCGACGCCGACGCCGCAGTCACCGCCGACGCCGCGACGACGAACCGTCGCCCCTGGAGCGCGCTTCCGCCGGGCGTCCGCGCCGCGGTCGAGCGAACCGCGGGCTCGCCCGTCGCGCGCACCGAGCTCGCCACGGCCGGCTTCAGCGTCGGATTCGCCGGGCTCGTCGTCTTCGAGGACGGCACGCGCCGCTTCCTGAAGGCGGGCGACGGCGCGACGAACCCCGAGACCGCCCGCCTGCACCGCTCGGAAGCGCGGCTCGCCGGCGACCTTCCGCACGGGATCGCCCCCGAACTCGACTGGATGCTCGAGGCCGAGGACTGGGTGGTCGTCGCATTCGAGGCGATCGACGGTCGCCAGCCCGGGCCGTGGAGCCTCGACGACCTCGACGCCGTCCTCGCCGCGCAGGCCGCCGTCGCGGCCGTCCCCGGCTCGCCGCGGATGCCGAGCGCCGAGGCGGCCGTCGCCGGGCTGTTCGACGGCTGGCGACGGGTGCGGTCGGGCGAGCACGCCGAGCGCATGCCGGACTGGGCGTCGGGCCGCCTCGACGAGCTCGTCGAGCTCGAGCGGTGCGCGCCGTCCGCAGTGGCCGGCGACGCGCTCGTCCATCTCGACCTCCGCGCGGACAACGTGCTCATCGAGCGCTCCGGCCGAGTTCGCATCGTCGACTGGCCGCACGCGTGCCGCGGCGCCGGGTGGACGGAGCTGCCGTTCTTCGCGCCGGCCGTCGTCGCCGACGGCGCACCGGAGGGCCTCGATGCGGAGCGGGTGTTCGCCCGATCGCCCCTCGCGGCCGCCGTCGAGCGCGACGCACTCCGGGCCGTGGTCACGGGGTGGGCCGGCCGACTGCTCCTGAGCTCCTTCCAACCGGCGCCCCCGGGCATCCCGACATTGCGGGCGTTCCAGACCCGCCATGCCGTCCCGCTCGCCGCCTGGGCGCGGGACCTACTGCACGAGTCATCCTGAGGCGGGGCGCTCCGCCGGCTCGGCGACCGCGCGGATGCCCGTCGAGCGCGGCACCCGCCGCACCGCGCCCCAACCGAGCCACGAGACGAGCGCCAACCCGGCGACGGCGAGGAAGCGGACGAGCGAGTCGGCGGTGGATGCGGGCGGCAGGAGCGCCCCGCTCGCGTTGGACGCGAAGTGGATGAGGATCGCCGCCATCACGCCGCCGCCGAGCCGCTCCGCGACGAAGAGGTACACGAAGGACCAGAGCGGCATCTCGAGCAGGAAGAGCACGCCCGCGTCGGTGAAGAGCCCGAGGCCGGCCTGCCAGGTGCCGGGCAGCAGGAAGAGCGGCACGTGCCAGAGCGCCCAGGCCGCACCGACGATGCCGGCCGTCGCCGCGACGCCGAAGCGCTCGCGGAGCACGGGCTGGAGGTAGCCGCGCCAGCCGAACTCCTCCGAGAGCGGGCCGGCGATGAGGAAGATCGCGATGAAGCCGATCCAGCCGCCGTTGACCGTGATCGTGTACGCGGATCGAGCGCCGAAGAGCACCCCGCCTGCGATGAGGACGCCGATGATCGCCGGCAGGGCTCCGGCCACGAACGCCGCGGGGAACCAGACCCACGGCGAGCGCAATCGCATCCGCGCCGGTCGTCCGGCGAAGAGCGCGACGAGGGCGGCGAGCGTGGGCCCGAACGCGCCGATCGCGAACCAGACGTACCCCGCCCCCTCGCGCGTCGACGTGCCGAGCAGGGCCACGACGGTCCATGGTCCCCAGCTCAGCACGAGGCAGGCGAGGGAGAAGACGAGGAGGCGCCGGCGCCCGGCGCCGGGCGCTGCCGGACGGTCCATCCTGCGATCGTGCGCCGCACGGCCCGCCGCCGCGAGGCAGCCGGGGCCGTTCGGCCGCGAATTCCCGCCGTCCCGACGCCGGCGGGGCTCAGGCCGCCGCGCGCACCGTGTCGAGGAAGTACTCGTGGAAGCGGTGCTCCCCCGTGATCTCGGGGTGGAAGGCCGTGCCGAGCAGGTTTCCCTGCTCGACCGCGACGACGCGTCCGTCGTCGAGCGCGGCGAGCACGCGTGCGTCCGGCCCGACGGATTCGACGACCGGGCCGCGGATGAAGACCGCGTGCACGGGGGTCTCGCCGAGCTCGGGGATGTCGAGGTCGGTCTCGAAGGACTGGTTCTGCGCGCCGAACGCGTTGCGGCGGACGACGACGTCGAGGCCGCCGAACGTCTGCTGGCCGGCGATGCCGTCCTCGATCTCGTCGGCGAGCAGGATGAGGCCCGCGCACGTGCCGTAGGCGGGCAACCCGGCCCGCAGCCGCTCGCGGAGCGGCTCGAAGAGCCCGAACGTGCGCGCGAGTTTGTCCATGACGGAGGACTCGCCCCCGGGCAGCACGATGCCGCCGATCCCGTCGAGGTCCTCGGGGCGCCGCACGAGCCGCACCCGGGCGCCGAGCCCGTCGAGCACGCGCGCGTGCTCCCGGAAGTCGCCCTGCAGGGCCAGGATGCCGACGACGGGGCCGTCGCCGGCATCCTGACCGGGTGCGCCCGCGTGGAGCGAGGTCACCAGCCGCGCTCGGCGAGGCGGTGCGGGGCGGCGAGGTCCGCGACGTTGATGCCGACCATGGCCTCACCGAGGCCGCGCGAGACATCCGCGACGATCTTGGCGTCGTCGTAGAACGTCGTCGCCTTGACGATGGCGGCGGCACGGTCGGCCGGGTTGCCGGACTTGAAGATGCCCGAGCCGACGAAGACGCCGTCGGCGCCGAGCTGCATCATCATGGCCGCGTCGGCGGGGGTGGCGACGCCGCCGGCGACGAAGAGCACCACGGGCAGCTTGCCCGTCTCGGCGATCTCGGCGACGAGCTCGTAGGGCGCCTGCAGCTCCTTGGCGGCGACGTAGAGCTCGTCCTTCGTCATCGAGCGCAGCACGTTGATCTCGCTCGAGATCTTGCGGATGTGCTTGGTCGCCTCCGAGACGTCGCCGGTGCCGGCCTCGCCCTTGGAGCGGATCATCGCCGCGCCCTCGTTGATGCGACGGAGGGCTTCGCCGAGGTTCGTGGCGCCGCAGACGAAGGGGGTCGTGAACTTCCACTTGTCGATGTGGTTGACGTAGTCGGCGGGCGAGAGCACCTCGGACTCGTCGATGTAGTCGACGTCGAGGGCCTCGAGCACCTGCGCCTCGACGAAGTGGCCGATGCGGGCCTTCGCCATGACGGGGATCGAGACCTCGGCCTTGATGGCGTCGATGAGGTCGGGGTCGCTCATGCGCGCGACGCCGCCCTGAGACCGGATGTCGGCGGGCACGCGCTCGAGCGCCATGACGGCGACGGCGCCGGCGTCCTCGGCGATGCGGGCCTGCTCGGGCGTGACGACGTCCATGATGACGCCGCCCTTCAGCATCTCGGCGAGGCCGCGCTTGACGCGGTTCGAGCCCGTCTCGGCAGTGCTCATCGGGGGGTTCCTTCCACTGGATGTCGCGGGCGCGCAGCCTCGCGCAGACACGGTCAGGGGTTGACCTAGGCCAAACGGTAGCATGGGCCCCGACCTGCCGACGCGACCGAAGGATCGGATCACCGTGGAACGCGACCTGACGCTCGAGATCACCGGCCGGACGGCCGCCGACATCGCCGCCGACGTGCGCGCCCTCATCGAGCGCGGCGCCCTCCGCCCCGGCGACCCGCTGCCGCCCGTGCGCTCCCTCGCCGACGCGCTCGGCGTCAACCGCAACACCGCGGTCGCCGCCTACCGGCAGCTCGCCCAGGCGGGCGTCGTGATCGCGCGCGGCCGCGGCGGCACGAGCGTCGCCGACCACGCGGCGGTGGCGCAGGAGGGCTTCGCGACCGACAGCGTGCTGCGCGACGTCGCGACCGGCAACCCCGATCCGGACCGCATCCCGAACCCCGCGATCGCCCTCGCGAGTGTCGCGGGCCGGCCGGTGCTCTACGGCGAGCCCGTCATCGACCCCGGGCTCGAGCGATGGGCCGGCGACTGGATGCGCGGCGACCTCGCGCCCGCCGACGTGCGGCTCACGGTCACGAGCGGCGCGGCCGACGCTGTGGAGCGCCTCCTCGCCCAGTCTCTCGTCCGCGACGACGCCGTCGCGCTCGAGGACCCGTGCTTCCTCACGAGCATCCACACCGTGCGGGTCGGCGGCTACCGGCCGGTGCCGGTGCCGGTCGACGACGAGGGGATGACCGTCGCCGGCCTCCGCGCCGCACTCGAGCAGGGCGTGCGCGCGCTCGTCTGCACCCCACGCGCCCAGAACCCGACCGGAGCGAGCCTCACTGCTCGTCGGGCCGCGGAACTCCGCGGGGTTCTCCAGGAGCATCCGTACGTGCTCGTCATCGAGGACGACCACTTCTCGATGCTCTCCCGCCGCCCGTTCCACTCCCTCATCGGACCCGAGCACCGGCGCTGGGCGCTCGTGCGCTCGGTCTCGAAGTTCCTCGGCCCGGACATGTGCCTCGCCGTCACGGCCTCCGATCCCGACACGGCCGAGCGCCTCGCGATGCGCCTCTCCCCCGGCACGACCTGGGTGAGCCACCTGCTGCAGCGCCTCGTGCTGGCCCTCGTGACCGACGAGGAGGTCGCCCGCGGCATCGAGGCCGCCGGCGCGCACTACGCCGAACGCAACCGCGCCTTCGCCGCACGGCTCACCGCCCTCGGCGTCCCGGCCGAGCACGGCGACGGCCTCAACCTCTGGGTCGCCCTCCCGGTGCCCGCGCGCGACGTGTCGGAGCAGCTCATGCGCCGCGGGTGGCTCGCCCGCGCCGGCGACGCGTTCGTGCTCGCCGACGCCCCCGCGGCCCGTCGCCTGCGGCTCACCGTGCACGACCTCGCCGACGCGGACGCCGAACGGCTCGCCGCCGACATCGCCGCGGCCGTGCGCGCCGCGGGCGGCCGCCTCGAGACCCCCCTCGCGACGGAGGCCGCGCGCGGAAGTGGGATGATCGAGCGGTGAAGGTCCTCTCGATCCAGTCCGCCGTCGCCTACGGCCACGTCGGCAATTCCGCGGCCGTGTTCCCCCTCCAGCGCATCGGCGTGGAGGTGCTGCCGGTCTACACGGTCAACTTCTCGAACCACACCGGCTACGGCGCGTGGCGCGGCCCGCTCATCGCACCCGCCGACGTCGCCGACGTCATCACGGGCATCGAGGAGCGCGGCGCGTTCGGCGAGATCGATGTCATCCTCTCGGGCTACCAGGGCAGCGAGGGCATCGGCGACGTCATCCTCGACGCGGTCGCGCGCATCAAGGCCGTGAACCCGTCGGCCGTCTACTCGTGCGACCCCGTCATGGGCAACGCGAAATCCGGATGCTTCGTCGCGCCGGCCATCCCGATCCTCCTGCGCGACCGCGTCGTGCCGGCGGCCGACCTCATCACCCCGAACCAGTTCGAGCTCGGCTACCTCACCGGCACCGAGCCCGACTCCCTCGAGTCGACGCTCGTCTCGGTCGACCTCGCCCGCGCCACCGGCCCGAGCACGGTGCTCGTCACGAGCGTCGAGCGCCCCGACCGCGAGCCCGGCACCATCGAGATGCTCGCCGTCGACGACCGCGGCGCCTGGATCGTCACGACCCCGCTGCTGCCGATGAAGGCGAACGGCTCCGGGGATGTCACGGCGGCGCTATTCACCGCCCACTACCGCGCGAGCGGCGACGCGGCCGACGCGCTCGCCCGCACGGCGTCGAGCGTCTTCGACCTGCTGACGAACACCCACGAGTCGGGGCAGCGCGAGCTGCAGCTCGTCGAGTCGCAGGAGGCGTACGCCCACCCGCGGATGCAGTTCGAGGTCGCGCAGGTCCGCTGACCCGTCGCCCGAGGGCGAAACGAAGGATGCCTGCGCGAGTCGCGCGGGCATCCTTCGTCGTTCAGGCTCCGGGCCAGGCGTTCGCGATCTCGGCCCGCACTTCGCCGAGCAGGCGGGGCAGCGCCTTCGTCTGGGCGACGATCGGGAAGAAGTTCGCATCCCCCGACCAGCGCGGCACGAGGTGCTGGTGCAGGTGCGCGGCGATGCCGGCCCCGGCGATGCCGCCCTGGTTCATGCCGATGTTGAAGCCGTCGCAGCCGCTCGTCGCGCGGATGACGCGCATGGCGGTCTGCGTGATCTCGCCGATCTCGGCGACCTCCTCGGGCGTCGCCTCGTCGTAGCCCGCGATGTGGCGGTACGGGCAGACGAGCAGGTGGCCCGTGTTGTACGGATAGAGGTTCAGCAGCGCGTAGGCGTGCTCGCCGCGGTGCACGATGAGCGCCTGTTCGTCGGAGAGCTGCGGCGCCCGGCAGAACGGGCATCCGGCATCGGCGCGTTCGCCGGCATCCTGACCGACGTAGGCCATGCGATGCGGCGTCCAGAGCCGCTGGAAGCCGTCGGGCGCCGCGGCGAAGTCGGCACCCGACTCCGCCGCGACGCCCGACAGCGCGTCGTCGTACGACGACGTCACAGGTCTCCCTGCGTCGCGACCATGCGGTGGTCGGCGATCGCGGCGCGGATGCGCTCGATCGCCTCGGCGACGGGCACGCCGTTCTCCTGGGTGCCGTCGCGGAAGCGGAAGCTGACCGTCTCGGCGGCGCGGTCGGTCTCGCCGGCGATGAGCTGCACGGGGATCTTCGACGTCGTCGCGTTGCGGATCTTCTTCTGCATGCGGTCGTCGCTGCCGTCGATCTGCGCGCGGACACCGGAACCCTTCAGCTGCGCCACGATCGCGCCGAGGTAGGGCGCGTACTCGTCGGCGACCGGGATGCCGATGACCTGCACGGGCGCGAGCCACAGCGGGAACGCGCCCGCGTAGTGCTCGAGCAGGATCGCGAAGAACCGCTCGATCGAACCGAGCAGCGCGCGGTGGATCATGATCGGCTGCTTCTTGGTGCCGTCGCTCGCGGTGTACTCGAGCTCGAAGCGCTCGGGCTGGTTGAAGTCGAGCTGCACCGTCGAGAGCTGCCAGGTGCGGCCGATGGCGTCGCGCGCCTGCACCGAGATCTTCGGGCCGTAGAACGCGGCGCCGCCCGGGTCGGGCACGAGGTCGAGCCCGGACTCCATGCCGACCTCGCGGAGGGTCTCGGTCGCGACCTCCCACTGCTCGTCCGACCCCACGTACTTGTCGGGGTCCTTCGTCGAGAGCTCGAGGTAGAAGTCGTCGAGGCCGTAGCCGCGCAGGGTCTCGAAGACGAACTCGAGCTGGCGCTTGAGCTCGTCCTTGACCTGCTCGTCGGTGACGTAGATGTGGGCGTCGTCCTGCGTCAGGCCGCGCACGCGGGTGAGGCCCGAGAGGGTGCCCGACTTCTCGTATCGATAGACCGTGCCGAACTCCGCGAGCCGCAGCGGCAGCTCACGGTACGAACGCCCGCGAGCACGGAAGATCAGATTGTGGAACGGGCAGTTCATGGGCTTCAGGTAGTAGTCCTGGCCCTGCTTGGTGACGTTGCCCTCGCCGTCGATCTCCTCGTCGAGGTGCATCGCCGGGAACATGCCCTCCTTGTACCACTGCAGGTGGCCGGAGGTCTCGAAGAGCGATCCCTTGGTGATGTGGGGCGAGTTGACGAGCTCGTAGTCGTGCGAGACGAGCTGGTCGCGCAGGTAGTTCTCGATCTCGGCGCGGACGATGCCGCCCTTGGGGTGGAACACCGCGAGGCCCGAGCCGATCTCGTCCGGGAACGAGAAGAGGTCGAGCTCGGCGCCGAGCTTGCGGTGGTCGCGCTTGGCGGCCTCCTCGAGCCGGTGCTGGTACGCGCGCAGCTCGTCCTTCGTCGGCCACGCGGTGCCGTAGATGCGCTGGAGCTGCGGGTTCTTCTCGCTGCCGCGCCAGTAGGCGGCGGCGACGCGCATGAGCGCCCAGCCGTTGCCGATCATGCGGGTGTTCGGCAGGTGCGGCCCGCGGCAGAGGTCCTTCCAGACCGTCTCGCCGGACTTCGGGTCGACGTTGTCGTAGATCGTCAGCTCGCCGGCGCCGACCTCGACGCTCTCGCCGGCGTCGCCCGGCACCGCGCCGCCCTCGGCCGCGCCGCCCTTCAGGCCGATGAGCTCGAGCTTGTACGGCTCGGCCGCGAGCTCGGCGCGCGCCTCGTCGTCGGTGACGACCCGGCGGATGAACCGCTGGCCGGCGCGGACGATGCGCGACATCTCCTTGTCGAGGGCTTTGAGGTCCTCGGGGGTGAAGGGGGTCTCGACGTCGAAGTCGTAGTAGAACCCGTCGGTGACGGGCGGGCCGATGCCGAGCTTGGCCTCGGGATTGACCGCCTGCACGGCCTGCGCGAGCACGTGCGCCGTGGAGTGCCGCAGGATGTTCAGCCCGTCGGGCGAATCGATGGTCACCGGCTCGACCGTGTCGGTCTCGGTCACCGTCGTCGCGAGGTCCTTGAGCTCGCCGTTGACGCGCATCGCGACAACGGAACGATCGGTGAAAAGCGCGAAGCCGTCGGTCACCTGTTCCATCTCCTCTGTCTCCATGGGAACAACCACTCAATCGTAGTCGCGCGGGGGAGGCCGCCCCGCCGAAGCGGTCCTGCGCTGCTCGCCGGCGCCGCCCGCCCGGCCCGCCCCCGCCGTCGACGGACACGCGACCGACGAATCGGGACCCGACACGCGGCCGGCCTTGTCGACCCCGTTCGGCGTCCCTAGCATGGCGATCGACGCGAATTCGGCGGAAGGGGACTGCGATGGCGGTGATTTCACGAGGGTTCGGCGGGCGGGCTCGACGAGAGGCGCCCGACCTTCCGCCCGGCCAGTACCTCACCGAGGACTTCCCGGTGCTCTCCGCCGGCCCGACCCCGGACGTGCCGACCGAGGAATGGCAGTTCGCCATCCGCACCGAATCGGGTCAGACGCTGCGCTGGAGCTGGGACGAGTTCCATGCGCTCCCCTTCGAGGACGTCTCCACCGACATCCACTGCGTCACACGATGGTCGAAGCTCGGCACGTCGTGGCGCGGCGTCGCGCTCGACACGCTTTTCGCCGACGTCGAGACGTCCGAGGAGTGGGTGATGGCGCATTCCTACGGCGGCTACACGACGAACCTCGCCCTCGACGACCTGCTCGACGGCCGCGCCTGGGTCGTCACCGAGTTCGACGGCGAACCGCTCGACCCCGAGCACGGAGGGCCGGCCCGGCTCCTCGTGCCGCACCTCTACTTCTGGAAGAGCGCGAAGTGGGTGCGCGGCCTGACGATGCAGGCCGAGGACGACCCCGGATTCTGGGAGCAGAACGGGTACCACACCCACGGCGACCCCTGGCGCGAAGAGCGCTACTGGGGCCAGTGAGCTGGCGGCTCGCGACGGTCGGTGCGGCCATGCGACTGACGGACTCGGCCCGGAGCATCCGGCTCGACGTGCCCGGTTGGCCCGGCAACCTCGCCGGCCAGCACCTCGACCTGCGGCTCACGGCCGAGGACGGCTATCAGGCCGTGCGCTCCTACTCGATCGCCTCGGCCGGTCCCGGCGAGTCGATCGAGCTCGGCGTCGACCGCGTGCCCGACGGCGAGGTGTCGCCCTACCTCGTCGACGACGTGATGACAGGCGATCAGCTCGAGGTGCGCGGACCGCTCGGCGGGTGGTTCGTCTGGCACGAGGATGACCCGTCGCCCGTACAGCTCATCGGCGGCGGCTCGGGCGTCGTCCCGCTCATCGCCATGGCGCGGGCGCACCGTGCGGCCGGCGCGACGAGCCGGTTCCGGATGCTCGTCTCCGCACGCACTCCCGAGGACGTGCTCTTCGCCCCCGAACTCTCGGCGCTGGATGCCACGCCCGGCGACCGTTTCGCGTTGGACGTCGTCTACACACGACGCGGCCCGGAGGACTGGCCCTTCCCGATCGGCCGCGTGGACCGCGCGGCCCTCGAACGCACGACGCTGCCCGTGTCGGACTCCCCCGCGATCTTCGTGTGCGGGCCCACGGGGTTCGTCGAGACGGTCGCCGACCACCTCGTCGCGATCGGCCACGATCCCGACCGCATCAAGACGGAACGGTTCGGAGGCGCCTGATGGACGAGCGGCTCGACGGCAACGTGCTCGCGGGGATGCTCGGCGAGCTGTTCGACTTCGACGCCACGACGGCCAAGGGGCGGTGCCGGCACTGCGGCGACGAGGCCGTGCTCGCAGAGGCGCACGTCATCGCGCACGACGGGGAGTTCGTCGCCCGCTGCCGCAAGTGCGACGCCGAACTCCTCGTGGCGATGGAGCACCACGACGACGTCGTGGTCTCGTTCCGCGGCCTCCGCGGCCTCGGCATCCACCCGGCCTACTGAAGCGCCGGCGGCATCGCGCGCGAACTGCACCGCACCGCACCGCACCGTGATCGGATGCCCGAAACGAGGCCTATCGGCCAGAAAGAGTGGATGGGGTCCCGCTCTCGGCCCGTGATCGCGCGGATGTAGCGGGATGGTTATGGTCCGTGATGCTTAATCGTGGACCCGACGCCGAACTCGACGACGTGCATGGTATGCGGCACCGGCCTGGTCAAGAACGGCCGGCATCCATCGGGCACGCAACGCTGGCGCTGCCCGGCGTGCGGAGCTTCGAGTGTGCGCCGGCGCCCGGACGTGACGCGACGGGAACAGCTGCGGAAGTTCGTGACCTGGGTCACCGGCAAGCACACGCAAGCCGAACTGGATGGCACCGCGACCGGCCGCTCGTTCCGGCGCCAGATCG
>NZ_WSTA01000076.1 GCF_009789225.1 Agromyces seonyuensis
GTTCTGGCCCCCGCCCGCAGCGTCCGCACCGGCCGGCTCCGCGACCGCCCAGCGCGCGAGCGCCCGGGCGAATGCGGCGTCGGGCACGGTGCCGACGACGCTCACGCGCCCGGCGCCGGCGGCCCGCGTCGTGGCCGCGGGGAAGTCGCCGAATCGCGGATGCACGTACCGCGCGAGCACGTCGGCGTCGTCGACGAGGAGGCCGTCGACCCACCGCGTCGCGCGGGCCGCTTCGTCAAGATCGAGGACGCCGCCCTCGGCCTCGACCGGGATCGCGGCCTCGAGGTTCGAGTACTCGTCGTAGCGCACGCCGGCGACGTCGGCCAGCCGCGGCGGAGCGACTTCGACGCGGGCGCGGGCTTCGTCGTCGGCGTAGCCGGTGCGCGGCCCGAGCACGAGGTGGCCGCCGGCGGCGACGTAGTCGCGCAGCAGCGCGAGCTCGTCGTCGGTCAGCACGTAGACGCCCGCGGCGACGAGCACGGGGTGGCGCCGCGCGAGCTCCGCGGCGCCGAGGCCGGCGGCCTGGTCGAGGTGGAGCAGCCGTGCCTGTCGGCCGGTCTCGACGACACCGCGGTGGAATGCATCGGCGATGCGCTCGAAGGACTCGCCCTCGATGCCGCGCTCCCCGGGGAACGGCGGGGTGTTCTGCAGCGCGTAGCGGCTCGGGTTCGACCAGAGGATCGCGACGTCGGCGTCCGGCTCGTACCCGTCGAGGGCGTCGCCGATCGCGGCGAGGTCCGCGCCGATGCCGGCGATCTCGTCGTAGACGCGGCCGGGCACGAGGCTGTGCGGGAGCACGCCGCCCCAGTACGTCTCGATGCCGAAGGGCAGCGTGTGCCAGTGCCAGTACTCGATCATCGTCGCGCCGCGCGAGATGAGCGTGAAGGCGGACTGCGCGAGCTGGCCGGGGTACGGCGGGAAGTTGACGTCGGAGTGGCCGATCGACTGGGCGTTCGTCTCGGTGACGAGGAACGGCCCCTGCTTGGACGCGTACATGCGGTCGCCCTGCCGGATGAGCCCGGCGACGCCCGTCGTCGTCCAGTGCGAGAGCTGCGCGGCTTCGGCCGCGGGATCGAGCCGGTCCTGCATCCCGTAGTAGGGGTTGCCGGCGACGACATCGAGGCTCGTGGCGAGCCGCTCGTCGTCGAGCGCCGGTCGGCCGTACTGCAGGCAGGTCGTGACGAACTGGTCGTCGCGGGCGTACTCCCGCACGATCTCGGCCTGCCAGGCGATGAACTCGCTCGTGAGCTCCGCCTGGAACCGGCGCCACGCGAGGTCGTACTGCGGGAAGGTGTTGCCGTCGGGTCGCCAGAGCTCGGACCAGTCGGTGAGCCGGTGGGACCAGTAGACGAGCCCCCACTCGCGGTTGAGGGTCTCGACGTCGCCGTAGCGCGCCCGGAGCCGGCGCACGAACTCGGCGAAGACGTGGTCGCCGTGGAACAGTTCGTTCCCGGGCTCGTTGTCGACCTGGTAGCCGATGACCGCGGGGTGGTCGGCGTACCGGCCGATGACCGCGCGGATGACCCGCTCGGCGTACTCGCGGAAGACCGGGTGGCTGAAGTCCGCCTCCTGGCGCGCACCCCAGGGGATCGGCTCCCCCGTTCGGCGCTCGGCGGCGATCTCGGGGTGTGCGATCTGGAGCCACGGCGGGACGGCGTAGGTCGGGGTGCCGAGGATGACGCGGATGCCCCGCTCGTGCGCCGCGTCGAGCACGGGTGCGAGCCATTCGAGCTCGAACCGGCCGTCGGCCGGCTCCCACGTGGACCAGACCGATTCGCCGACCCGGATCACGTTCATGCCGGCGTCGCGCATGAGGCCGAGGTCGGTCTCGAGCCGGTGCAGGTGGTGGTACTCGGGGTAGTAGGCGACCCCGAAGAGGAATCCGGGTGCGGGGAGGTGCGGTGCGGTGCGGGTCATGTTCGGCGTACTCCGTCGTGCGTCGTTCGGTGCGTCGTCGCAGGCTTGCGTCCCGCCGTCGCGACGGAACCGGTTTCGCAATGTTGTCGATAACATTGCTTGCAGGAAAGGATGTTGTCGATAACATCGGCTGTCAAGAGGGCGAGTGGAAAAATGTGACGCCGGGTCCGATCCACTCGGCCCTGCCCGGAACGGAGCCCAGCGATGACCCCGACGGAGCACCCGTCCGTGCCCAGTGCCGACGCGCGCGGCGACGACGAGCGGAGCCGGGGCCGACGCGACGCGCGGCCGCCCACCATCTACGACGTGGCCGACGCCGCGGGCGTCTCCCACCAGACCGTCAGCCGCTATCTGCGCGGGTACGAGGGCATCCGGCCCGCCACCCGCGCCCGCGTCGAGCAGGCGCTCGACGACCTCGGCTACCGGCCGAACCTCACCGCCCGCAGCCTGAAATCCGGGCGTTCCCTGCGCATCGGAGCACTGACCCACGAAATCTCGCACGTCGGCCCGAGCCGCAACGCCCAAGCGGCGAGCATCGCGGCCCGCGAGGCCGGGTACGTGCTCGACCTGATCTTCCTCGACGCCCACGACGCCGAGGCCATCCGCAGTTCCCTCGACCTCCTCGCGCAGCAGGACCTCGCGGGCATCCTCGCCCTCTCCTCCACCGATGAGATGACTCGCGTCTTCGAGTCGACCGACTTCCGGGTGCCCACCCTCATCCGCACCGAGAGCGACGAGATCGGCCGTGCCGGGGCGTCCGAGCTCACCGGCGTCGGCATCCCGAAGGCGATCGGCCATCTCGCCGATCTCGGCCACCGCGACTTCCTCCATGTCGCCGGCCCCGAGAACTGGTCGGCCGCCCGAAACCGCACCCGGGCGTTCGAGTTCGAGATGGCGCGCCGAGGCCTCCGCTCCTCGGGCGTGCTCGCCGGCGACTGGTCGGCGCGTTCGGCGTTCGAGGCCGTCGCCGCGCTGCCCGACCCGTTCACCGCCACCGCGGTGCTCGCCGCCAACGACCAGATGGCGCTCGGCGCCATGCTCGCGCTCAAGCAGCGGGGGCTGCGCATCCCCGAGGACGTCAGCGTCGTCGGCATCGACGACATCCCGGAGGCCGCGTACTTCGACCCTCCGTTGACGACGCTCCGCATCGACTTCGCGTCGAGCGGGCGCGCATCGTTGCAGGAACTGCTCGCGCTCATCGACCCCGCGCTCGCGACGAAGCCCGAACTGCCGGCACCGGCCGAGCTCGTCGTGCGCGCCTCCTCCGGCCCCGCGCCGGCGCGCACGCCGGACGTCGGCGAACCCGTTCGCACCGCCTGCTGAGTGAGGGGGGTCGCGGACCGGCCCAGGCGCCGGGCCAGCCCGCGAGTCAGTGGGTGACCGCCCGTCAGGTCGGGGAGGGCACCGCGAGCCGCTCGGCGAGCCACGCCCGGGCGCCCGCGTCGTAGTCGCGCGCGAGCGACGTGGTGCCGGCCAGCGACTCGAAGCCGTGCGGCGCGCCAGGCACGACGACGAACGACGTGTCGACGCCGGCGGCGGCGAGCGCCTCGGCGTACGCGCGATCCTCGGCGGCGAACAGGTCGATGTCGCCGACCCCGATCCAGGCGGGCGGCAGGCCCGCGAGGTCGGTGCGCCGCGACGGCGCCGCGTACGCGGGCACGTCGGACGCGCCGGCCTCTGCGACGCCGCGGAGGTACGCGCCCCAGCCGACGAGGTTCGCCCGGTTCGTCCACACGAAGTGCTCGGGCTCGTCGCGCGTGCGGTCCGCCGCCGTGCGGTCGTCGATCATCGGGCAGTACAGCCACTGCGCGGCCGGCTGCACGCCGCCCAAGTCGTGGAGGCGCAGCACGAGCCCCGCCGCGAGCCCGCCGCCCGCGCTCTGCCCGCCGATCGCGACGCGCTCGGGATCGATGCCGCGCTCGACCGCGTGCCGTTGCAACCAGCCCCAGGCCCCTGCGACGTCGTCGAGCGGGGCCGGGTAGGGATGCTCCGGCGCGAGGCGGTACTCGGCGGAGACGACGGTGATGCCGAGCTCCTCGGCGATCTGCGTGCAGCGGTCGGCGTCCTGGGCGGAGGCGCCGATGACCATCCCGCCGCCGTGGATCCAGAGCAGCGCGGCATCGGGGCCGTCGGCGCCGAAGCGCACCGGCGTGAACACGTCGACCGGCTGACCGCCGTGGATCTCGATGCGCTCGACGCGGACCGTGGTCGAGGACCTGGCCTTCGGCATGAGGTGCATCGCGGCGCGCACGAGAGCGCGGCCGGGGCGGGAGCCCACGGGCGCGGCCGGCCACTTGCGGCCGGCGAGCTCGGGGGCGAGCAGGGAGGCGTCCATGCGGGACATCGTCGACCCGCCGGGCTCAGCCGAGCAGCCCGGACGCGGACACGCCCGCGACCGTGCCGCCGTCGACGAGGAGGTCGGTGCCCGAGATGAAGCTCGCGCGAGTGCCGTCGAGGAGGAACGCGGCCGCCTCGGCGATGTCGTCGGGGGTGCCGAGGCGCTTGGCCGCGGAGGCCTCCACCATGCCGCGCATCTGCGCGCCGGACTCGCCCGCGAGCTCCTCGCGGCCCATCGGCGTCGAGATGACGCCGGGGCTGATCGAGTTGACGCGGGCCCCCGCGGCGCCCCACGCGACCGAGGCGCGCTCGACGCGCACCTGGTTGGCGCGCTTGGCGATCGAGTAGGCGACGCCGGCGTTCGGCAGCTGGGCGAGCATCGGGAGCTCGAGCAGGTCGTCGGTCGGGGTGTCGGCGAAGGACTCGGTGACCTCGGCAGGGAGCGAGCCGGCCGCGAAGTAGGCCGACATGCTCGAGATGTAGACGCCGGCGCCGCCGGGGGCGATGACGCGGGCGAACTCGTCGAGGGAGATCGCGAAGCCGAGCAGGTCGACGGCGAGCACGGCCTCCTTCGACGCCTGCGTCGGCGAGAGTCCGGCGGTGTGGGCGACGTGGGTGACGCGGCCGAGCGCGGCGGCGTCGTCGGCCAACTTCGCCACGGACTCGCGCTTCGACACGTCGACGAGGTGCGGCACGACGTCGTAGCCGATTCCCTCGAGCTCGGCGGCGAGCGCGTCGAGGGTGGCCTGGTTGAAGTCGGCGATGACGAGGGTGCGGCCGGAGCCGATGCGGCGGGCGATGGCCTGGCCCATCCCGCCGACTCCGATGACGACGGCGACGTCGTTGGACATGGTGGTTCCTCCTGAGACCTGGTCTCGCACGGGTGATCGCATCGTCGCGATATACGAGACGCTGAGTAGCCTAAATCACGGCGGGCCGCGCCGCGACGGTTACGCTCGGCAGCATGGATGCCCGACGCCGCGGCCGCCCCCGCGACCCCGAAGCCGATCGCGGCATCCTCGAGGCCGCCCGCGACCTGCTGCTCGACGTCGGCTACGAGAAGCTCACGATGGCCGCGGTCGCCGAGCGCGCCGGCGTCGCCAAGCAGACCCTCTACCGGCGCTGGACGTCGAAGTCGCACCTCATCGCCGGGGCCGTGCTCGCGGGCTACCTCTCCCCCGACGTCGGGCCCGACGGCCCCGAGCCGACCGGCCTGCGCGACTGGTTCCACCGGCTCGCCGACTCGCTCGACTCCCCGCAGAACACGGCGACCGTGCGGGCCCTCGCAGCTGCGGCCGCCGAAGGCGGCGCGGACGAGGCCGCCCTCGCCGAACGCTTCACCGCGCCGACCCGCGGCCGGCTCGTCGCGATGCTCGAGGCCGCCCGCGAGCGCGGCGAGGTGCGCGCCGACGCCGACCTCGCCGCGGTCGCCGATGCGGCGCTCGGACTCGTGCTCTACCGGGTGCTCGCCCGGCTGCCGCGGCCGGACGACCGGTTCGACTCGCTCGCCGACGTGCTCCTCGTCGGGCTCGCGCCGAGCTCCGGTCGGTAATCCGGTCCGACCTGTCGATCCGGGCGCCGCTGCCTCGTTCATCACCCGAGGCCGCAGACCGCGGTCCGGACTACGGTCGGAACGAACGGAGACGACGATGCGATACACGCTGCTCATGCACTACCCCGAGGTCTCGCCCGAGGAGCTCGGCGACGAGGTGATGGAGGCAGGCCGGCAGGCCATGTCGAGCTATGCCGCGACGCTGCAGGCCGCCGGCGTGCTCATCGGCGCCGAGGTGCTCCAGCCGTCGGACGCGACGACGACGCTGCGGAAGGTCGACGGCGCGCTGCGCATCCAGGACGGCCCCTTCGCCGACACGAAAGAGCAGTTCGGGGGCTCGTTCGTCATCGACGTGCCCGACCTCGACGCCGCCCTCGACTGGGCCGGACGCGCCCCCGGCCTCGACTGGGAGGGCGCGATCGAGGTGCGCCCGGGCGCCACCCACACCGTGGACGGCATGTGGATGCCGAACGTCTGACCGACGCGCAGGCGGCCGCCGCCTCGGCCGCCGAACACGCGGCCCGGTCCTCCTACGGCCGGCTCGTCGCGATCCTCGCGGCGGGCACGGGCGATCTCGCCCTCGCCGAGGATGCGCTCGGCGACGCCTTCGCGACGGCGCTCGCGCGCTGGCCGGAGAGCGGCGTCCCCGAGAACCCGGAGGGGTGGTTGATCGCCGTGGCCCGCAACCGCCGTCGCGACGTCTGGAAGTCGGCGGACGTCCGACGCACCGAGCCGCTCGGGGACGGCGAAGGCCGCGACGGCGGGCGGGCGGGGCCCGAGCCCGCGGTCGACCCGTTCGCCGACCTCGACCCGTGGCGCATCCCGGATCGTCGGCTCGAACTGCTCTTCGCGTGCGCGCATCCGGCGATCGACCCGGAGATGCGCACCCCGCTCATGCTCCAGGTCGTGCTCGGCTTCGAGGCCGCGCGCATCGCCCGGGCCTACACGGTGCCCGCGGCGACGATGGCGCAGCGGCTCGTACGCTCGAAGCGCCGCATCGCCCGAGCCGGCATCCCGTTCGCCCTGCCCGACCGTCGCGCGATGCCGGAACGCCTCGACGCCGTGCTCGAGGCGATCTACGGCTGCGCCGCCCTCACCTGGCGGGGCGACGCGGCATCGCTCGCGGGCGAGGCGGCCGAGCTCGCGCTCGTGACCGCGGACCTGCTCGGCGACGAGCCGGAGGCCTGGGGGCTCGCGGCCCGGCTGACGCTCGGCCTCGCCGCGCGACGCCCGGGACCCTACGTCCCGCTCGACGAGCAGGACCCCGTCGGCTGGGACGCCCGTCGCATCGACTTCGGCGAGACGCTGCTCGGCCGCGCCCAGGCGCGCGGCGCCGTCCCGGGGCGCTTCCAGCTCGAGGCCGCGATGTACGCCGTGCACCTCGACCGGCGTCGCACGGGCGTCCTCGATCTCGCAGCCCTGCGCACCCTCGCCGCTGCGCTCGTCTCGGTCGCGCCGAGTCTCGGCGCCGAGGTCGCCCTCGCGGCGATCCTCGGCCGGGCGGAGTCGCCCGCGGCGGGCCTCGCCGCACTGCCGGCCGGCGGCGAGCGCTTCCAGTCCTGGCAGGCGACGCGCGCCGAGCTGCTCGCCCGGAGCGGGCGCCGGGCCGAGGCCGCCGAGGCCTACGACCGGGCGATCGCCCTCTCGGACGACGACGACGTGCGCGTGTTCCTCCGCGGTCGGCGCACGGAGCTCGCCTGAGCGTCCCGCGGCACGCCGGGGCTCACTCCACCGGCAGCACCGGCGTGCCGTGCGTGTGGAACGTGTCGATCGTCTTGAGCCCCCACGCCTGCCCCTTGGCGCGTTCGGCGGCCGTCCACGAGATCGTCTTCCAGTCGGGCGCGAGGATGAGGCGCGCGCCCGCGTTGCAGAGCTCGATGCGGTTGCCGCCGGGCTCCCACACGTAGAGGAAGAACGTCTGCTGGATGGCGTGCTTGTGCGGGCCGGTCTCGATGTGGATGCCCGCCTCGAGCATGACGTCGGCCGCCCGCAGGATGTCCTCGCGGGTGTCTGTCGCGAACGCGAGGTGGTGCAAGCGGCCGTTGGCGCCCGTCCAGTCCTGCGTGTAGACGAGGTCGTAGCTCTTGTTGCCGAGGTTGAACCAGATCGCCGCGTCCTCGCCCTCATCGGTGACGATGCGCTCGGTGCAGCGGGCGCCGAGCACGTCGGCGAGGAAGCGGCTCGTGCCGGGCACGTCCTTCGTCAGGTAGTTGACGTGATCGAGGCGGCGCACGTTGGCCCCGCGGCCGGGGAAGGCGGCCGCCTGGTTCTTGAGGGCCGGGGTGTCGGTCTCATCGGGGACGTACCAGCCGGCCTCCCAGTACAGGCCCATCGGATGCCCGTCGGGGTCGTGGAAGCGCACGACCTCGCCGAGTCCCCGCACCCCGGCGTCGATGCCGTCGACGAGGCCGGCGAGCTCGATCTCGGCGCGGACGCGCTCGAACGCGGCCGCACTCGCCGCCCGCACGAACGTCGTGCCGACGCCCGCCCGCTCCCGACGGATCAGCCGGATCGTCCAGGAGAGGTAGTCGTCCCACGTGTGCAGGTAGATCGAGTCCGCGTCACGGCCGACCTCGCGGAGCGCGAGCTGGTTCACGAAGAAGTCGCGGCTCTCCTCGAGCACGGGCGTGTAGAGCTCGAGGGGGCCGACGTGGGCGAGGTCGCGTCGGCGTTCGGGGTCGTGGGTCAGTCGCGACGCTGCGATGTCGGTCACGGGCGGTCCTTTCGGCGGGTGCGGATCCGGCGGGGTCGGGCCCGGCGGGGTCGGTTCAGGCGGTTCGGTTCGGGCAAGGGCGGCTCAGGCGGTGCGCGGCCAGGTGCGGCCGTCGAGGAGCTTTCGGGCCGTGCGCACGACCGTCGAGGAGGCGAGCGAGGTCGCCGCTCCGGTGCCGGCGAGCGCGAGCTCGGCCTCGAACGCGCCGGTCGGATGCTCGACGAGGTACGGTCCGCCGCCGGCCGCGGCGTCGAAGACGACGGTGCCCTCGGTCAGGACGCCCGTGACGACGGACACCGCCCCGAGCACCCCGATGGCCTCGTGCACGCGGTGCGGGATGAACGTTCGGGTCGTCACGAGGCCGCCGTGCCGCGCCGGGGAGCAGATCGAGAGCTTCGGCACGGTCCGGTCGGCGACGTCGCCGAGGCCCATCGCGGTACCCGCCTCCAGTCGCACGCGTTCGAGCCGCTCGCGCAGGGCGGCGTCCGCCTCGAGGTCGGCCGGGGACTCGTCGCCCGCGAGAGCGAGGTCGCCCGCGCGCAGCAGCACGACCGGCATCCCGGCGTCGACGCACGTGACGTCGAGGCCGTCGAATCGGTCGACGAGCCGCCCGGTCGGGAAGGCGCTGCGGCCGTCGCCGGGGAACTCGAGCCGGATCGGCGCGGCGGGGAAGGGCGCCCCGGCCATCTCGGCGTCGCCGTCGTAGCGCACGCGGCCGCCGGGCGTCTCGAGGTGCGCGGTGACGAGGTTCGGCACCGGGTTGACGATGCGGATGCGCACCGGGGTGACCTCGCCCGTCGCGGCGACGAGCCCGCGCTCGATCGCGAACGGGCCGACGCCGGCGAGCAGGTTGCCGCACGTCTGCGCATCGGAGACGACGGGACGGTCGGGCACGACCTGCAGGAACAGGTAGTCGACGTCGGCATCGGGCGTCGAGGACGGCGAGACGATCGCGACCTTGCTCGTAAGCGGATGCCCGCCGCCGAGCCCGTCGATCTGGCGGGCGTCGGGCGAGCCCATGAGGCGCAGGATCAGGTCGTCGCGCTCGGCCGGGTCGGCCGGGAGATCCTCGGCGAGGAAGTAGGCGCCCTTCGACGAACCGCCGCGGAGCACCATGACGGGGATGCCGTGCTCGGCGCTCATGCGCGCCGCTCCGAGGCATCCAGTCGCGGCACGCCCTGCTCGGCGACCGAGTCCAGGACGGCGGCGACCGCGCGGGCGATGTCGGCGCGCCCACCGGAGGACTCGGCCATGGCGGCGGCGGCCTCCATCTCCTCGATGCGCCGTCCCGCGTGGCTCGCCGTCCCCTCGAGCAGCCCGGCGAGGGTCGCCCGGTCGAGGCCGACGAGGGTCTCGACGAGGTGGTCCGCGAACCAGTCGCCGAGCCCCTCGCGCTCGGCCGCTCGGAGCGACTCGATCATGACGCCCGTGAGGCCCTTCACGAGCAGCGAGCGCAGGAGCTTGCGAGCCGCGGCGGTGCCGGGCGGGCCCTCGAGCACGTCGACGCTCATGCCGGCCGAGCCCAGGATGACCGCGACCTCCGCCGCGCCGTCCCCCGACAGCAGCACGGGCGTGCGGGCGGCGCCGCGGCGCACCGGCGCCATGATCGCGGCGTCGGCGAAGCGGAAGCCCGCCTCCGCCGCCCGCTCGGCGAGCGCCCGCTTGTCGGCGGGGCCGGCCGTCGCGAGGTCGGCGTGCAGGATGCCCCGGGGCGCGGCCGCGAGCGTCGTCGCGAGCGCGTCGGCCGAGTGCGCGGCCGTCGTCACCGCGAGCACCAGGTCCGCGTCGGCGACGGCGTCCTCGGCGCTTTCCGCGAGCCGGACCCCGTCGAGTTCGGGCATCACGACGGGGTCCCACCCGCGCACCTCGGCGCTGCCCGCGAGCGAGCCCGCGAACATCCGGCCGGCTTCGCCGAGCCCGAGCACGGCGATCCTCACGGCGTCGCCGCCGACGGGCCGAGGTCGTCCTGCCGCACGTAGCGCACGCCGAGCTCCGTCAGGAGCGGCCGGAGCCCCTTGCGGTCGAGGCTGAGCTCGCCGCCGCGGTAGGCGAGCCGATCGGCCTCCTCCTTGGCGATGCGGGCGTCGGCGGCGGCGAGCACCGACGCGGCCTCGAGCCGCGGCACGCGCAGCACGCCGTCGTCGTCCGCGACGACGACGTCGCCCGGGAGCACCTGCACCCCGCCGACGACGACCGGCACGTTGACGGAGCCCGCGGTCGCCTTGACCGTGCCCTGCGCGTTGACCGCCGCAGACCACGCGGGGAACGCCATCTCGCGCAGCTCGGCGGTGTCGCGGATGCCGGTCGTCGTCACGATGCCGCGCACGCCGCGAGCCTGCAGCGCCGTCGCGAAGAGCTCGCCGAAGGCGCCGTCGAGCGAGGGGCTCGTCGTCGCGACGACGAGGAGGTCGCCGGGTCGGCACTGCTCGACCGCGACGTGGATCATGAGGTTGTCCCCCGGCCAGCTCAGCACCGTCACGGCCGTGCCGGCGACGCGGGCGCCCGTCTGGATCGGACGGATCGCCGCCCCGACGAGGCCCGTGCGGCCCATCGCCTCGTGCACGGTCGCGACGCCGTGGACGCCGAGCGCGTCGACGACGTCGGCGTCGGCGCGCGCGATGTCGGTGACGACGAGGCCGAGCTCGCTCATTCCAGCACCCCGGTGACCTGCGGGTAGTAGCGCACGTACGCCTCGCCCATCGTCTCGTGGGGCAGGCCGAGGTTCGGACCGGCGTTGCGCTTGACCTGCACGCCACGGCGCACCGCGAGGTCGGTGTAGTACGACCACATGTGCCGCTGGGCGGGCAGGCACTCCATGGCGGCGCGCTTGGCGGGGAACGCCGCCGTGATGTCGAGCAGCACGTTCGGCTTGAAGTCGCTCTGCTCGCTCTGGTGCGGCTCGAAGAAGAAGACGGGCGGGGCGCCGATGATCTGCTCCTGCGTCGGCACGGAGCCGTCGGCGTTCGGCACGCCGATCGCCTGCGCGAGCACGCGCGCCTCGAGCGCCATGCGGGCGGCCGCCGGGTGGTCGCCGTTGTAGGGGTCGGCGAGCGGATGCGTGAGCACGACGGTGGGCTGCACGCGACGGAAGACCTCGACGAGCGCGACGAGCGCCTCGGGGGTCGGCACGAGCGGGTAGTCGCCCAGATCGAGGAATTCCACCTCGGCGCCGAGCGCTGCGGCCGCGGCCTCGGCCTCGGCGCGCCGGAGCGCCGTGATCTCGTCGAGGCCCTTGCCCGCGAGCCACTGGGATGCGGACTCGCCGCGTTCGCCGTAGGAGAGGCAGACCACGGTCGCGCGTTCGCCCCGCATGGTCGCGGCGGCGATCGCGCCGCCGGCGCGCCAGACGAAGTCGCCGGCGTGGGCGCTGACGACGAGCAGAGATGGATTCGGCATTGAACCTCCAGGAAGACTGTCGTGGACATCCCACCTCATCGTCGCCATGATTGTCAACAATATCGCTGACGAGATTGTGCGAGCAGATCGGGCGGGGCTGCCGTCCGCGCACGCGAGGATAGGTCAGAATCGAGCAACCCCGGGCGGCGACGGCGCCGCATCGGGCGGGGACCCGCCTCGCGGGCAACGGGAAGGATCGGCCGGACGTGGCAGAACGAATCGACGTCGGAGCGGAACTGCGCAGCGCCATCCTGCGCGGCGACTACGCCCCGCGGCAGCGGCTCATCGAGGCCGACCTCGCCGCCGAGTACGGCGCGAGCCGCTTCGCGATCCGCAACGCCCTCATCCAGCTCGCCGCCGACGGGCTCGTCGAACTGCAGCAGAACCGCGGCGCCCGGGTCCGGGAGATCACGGTCCCCGAGGCCGTCGAGATCACCGAGATCCGGCAGGCCGTCGAGTCGCTCGTCGCCGGCCGCGCCGCCGAGCGCGTGACCGACGAGCAGATCGCCGAACTGCAGGAGCTCGCCCAGGCCATGCGCGACGCCGTCGGCAGCGGCGAGCTCATGCGCTACTCCGACCTCAACAACGCCCTGCACGGGATGCTCCGCGACATCGCGCAGCACGAGACGGCGAACCGCATCCTCGCCCAGCTCAACGGCCAGATGGTGCGCCACCAGTTCCGCCTCTCGCTCTACCCCGGACGGCCGGCGATCTCGCTGCCCGAGCACCTCGCCATCGTCGAGGCCGTCTGCGCGCGCGATCCCGAGGCCGCGGCCGGTGCGATGAGCGCCCACGTGCACAGCGTCATCGACACGCTCGCGCACTCCGACGAGCACGGCCGCGCGACGGGCGCCCGCGGCCGGTAGCGCCGCCCTCGCCGGTCGAGTAGCCCGAAGGGCGTATCGAGACCTCGCGAGGCCCGTTGCCGGGTCTCGATACGGGCTTCGCCCTGCTCGACCAGCGGAACGTCCGCTCCGCGAACACCTTCCGGCGTTCCGTGCAGGAACGCCCGGTTCCCTCGGCGCGCCCGTCGGGGCATCCCTACGCTCGCCGTGCGCCCGGGCCGCCGAACACGGATTGCTGACAATTTCGTCGCCAGTATTGACAGCGATTCGCGGCGAGGCATATCGTCGCGGCAGTTCGGTTCCGCCAAGAGCCCGGCGCCCGCCGGGAGCATCCGACGATCACAACGGAGTGAAATGAAGCACAAGCTGCTCACGATCGGGGTCGCCGCAGCGACCCTGCTGGCCATGTCCGCCTGCACGGACTCCGACGCCGCCACGACGACCGACGACGCCGGCTCCTCGGCGTCGGCCGAGCTCACCCCCGTCACCGTCGGCGTCATCCCGATCGCCGACACCGCGGCGCTCTACCTCGGCGACTCGCTCGGCTACTTCGAGGACGCCGGGCTCGACCTGACGATCGAGACCGCCGAATCCGGCGCCGCGATCGCCCCGGCCGTCGTCTCCGGCGACTACCAGTTCGGCTTCAGCAACAACCTCTCGTTGCTCGTCGCGAACGAGAAGGGGCTCGGCCTCACCACGGTCTCCGCGGCCGTCGCCACCACCGGCGACCCCTCGTCCGACATGGGCGGCATCATCGTCAAGGCCGACTCCGACATCCAGACGCCCGCCGACCTCGCCGGCAAGACCGTCTCCAGCAATGCGGTCGGCAACATCAACCAGGTCGTCACCCGCGCGGCGATCGACGCCGACGGCGGCGACTCCTCGACGACCGAGTTCGTGGAGGTCGCCTTCCCCGACGCCATCGCCGCCGTCGAGAACAGCCAGGTCGACGCCGCCTACGTCGTCGAGCCGTTCGTGACCGCCGCCCTCGCGGCGGGCGACCGCGTCGTCAGCTACGCGTACGCCGAGTTCGACCCGAAGCTCGACATCGCGAGCTACTTCACGACGCAGGCGTACGCCGACGAGAACCCCGACGTCGTCGAGGCGTTCCAAGAGGCCATGACGAAGTCGCTCGAAGCCGCGCAGGACGACCCGGACGCCGTCCGCGACATCCTCACGACCTACACGAAGACGGATGCGGCCACCGCCGCGAAGATCGTGCTCCCGGTCTTCCCCACCGAGATCGACCGCGCCGCCCTCGAGAAGCTCGGCTCTGCCGCCGTCGAGTACGGCATCCTCACGGCCGAGCCCGACCTGGACGCCCTGCTGCATTGATCGTGGAATCCGCCCCGGCCCGCGCGGTCGCGCGGTCGGAGCCCGGGCGGCGGTCCCCCCGCCGCCCGGGCTCCGGCCTCGGCCCGCTGCTCGGCACGGCCGGCATCCTCGGCTTCCTGCTCCTCTGGGAGCTCGTGAGCCTCGCCGGCCTCGTCGACACCCGCTTCCTGCCCGCCCCGCACACCGTGCTCGTGCGGCTCGTCGAGTACCTGCGCGACCTCGCGTTCTGGCGCGACGTCGCCGACACGATGACCGCCTGGGCGATCGGTCTGACCATCTCGGTCGTCGCGGCGACCGTCCTCGGTTTCGCGATCGGCTCGAGCCGCTTCCTCGAGCACGCGACGCGCTCGACGATCGAGTTCCTCCGGCCGATCCCGTCGGTCGCCCTCATCCCGCTCGCCGTCATCCTCTTCGGCGTGAAGATCCAGTCGGCGCTGCTGCTGATCGTCTACGCGTCGTTCTGGCAGGTGCTCATCCAGGTGATCTACGGCACGAAGGACGTCGACCCCGTCGCCGAGGCGACCGCTCGCAGCTACGGCCTGAACCGCTGGCAGCGGGTGCGTCACGTCGTGTGGCCGACGGCCCTGCCGTACCTCATGACGGGCATCCGGCTCGCGGCGACCGTCGCCCTCGTGCTCGCGATCACCGCCGAGCTCATCATCGGCACGCCCGGCCTCGGCAAGCAGATCGGCCTCACCCAGTCGACCGGCGACGTCGTCGGCATGTACGCGCTCATCATCGCGACGGGCCTCATCGGCGTCGGCATCAACTTCCTGGCCCGCCTCGTCGAGCGCAAGGCGCTCGCCTGGCACACCTCGATCCGGACGGACCTCGTCACGTGAGCGCGTTCCTCAGAAACACGGCATTCCTGCTCGGGCTCCCCCTCCTCCTGGTGCTCTGGTGGTGGTGGGCGACGATCGACAGCACGAACTTCTTCGTGCCGACCCCCGGCGAACTCGTCACGACGTTCGTCGACACGTGGTTCGGCCCGCGCTTCTGGCAGGACGTCCTGCCGAGCATCGGCCGGCTCGCCGCCGGTCTGGCGCTCGCCATCGTCCTCGGCGTCGCCTTCGGCATCCTGATCGGCTCGTTCAAGCGCCTCCGTCAGTTGCTCGAGCCGCTGCTCGAGTTCATCCGCGCCGTGCCGCCCGTCGTCCTCGTGCCGCTGCTCATGCTGCTCATCGGCATCAACGACCTCATGAAGGTCGTCGTGATCGTCTCGGGAGCGATCTGGCCGATCCTGCTCAACACCGTCGAGGGCGTGCGCGCGACCGACGAGGTGCAGCGGGACACGTGCGCGACCTATCGCATCCGCGGCCTGAACCGGCTGCGCTACCTGACCCTGCCGGCGGCGAGTCCCCAGATCCTCGCCGGCGTCCGCCAATCCCTGTCCATCGGCCTCATCCTCATGGTGATCTCCGAGATGTTCGGCTCCTCGTCGGGCCTCGGCTTCACGATCGTGTGGTTCCAGCGCAACTTCGCGATCCCCGAGATGTGGTCCGGCATCCTCGTGCTCGGCCTGATCGGGCTCGGACTGTCGGTGATCTTCCGCGTCGTCGAACGACGCATCCTGCGCTGGTACCACGGACTCAGAGAGGTGCAGCGTGCGAGCTGACACGAAATCCATCCCCGCCTTCGACGGCCCCATGCTGCAGGTCGCCGGGCTGCGGAAGATCTACCCGACCGCGACCGGCGGCTTCGAGGCCATCCGCAACCTCACCTTCGACGTGCCGGCCGGCCAGCTCGCGTGCATCGTCGGTCCGTCCGGCGCCGGCAAGACGACGCTGCTGAAGTGCATCGCCGGGCTCCTGCCCCGCACCGAGGGCGTGCTCGAGCTGCACGGCAAGGACATCACCGGACCGCCGAAGACGATGGCCGTCGTCTTCCAGGAGTACGGGCGCAGCCTCTTCCCCTGGATGACCGTCGAGCGCAACGTCGAACTGCCGCTCAAGGCCGCCGGCGTGCCGAAGGCCGAGCGCCGGGCCCGCGCGGCCGAGGCGCTCGAGCAGGTCGACCTCGCCGACGCCGGCGGCAAGTACCCCTGGCAGCTCTCGGGCGGCATGCAGCAGCGCGTCGCGATCGCCCGCGCCGTCGCCTACCGCCCCGAGGTGCTGCTCATGGACGAGCCGTTCGCCGCCGTCGACGCGCAGACGCGCGCCGACCTCGAAGACCTCGTGCGCCGCATCTGGAAGGAACTCGGCATCACGATCCTCTTCGTGACGCACGACATCGACGAGTCGGTCTACCTCGGCGAGCGCGTCATCGTGCTCTCCGCGGCGCCGACGGTCGTGCAGGACGACATCCTCGTGGACCTGCCCGCCGACCGCGACCAGTTGCGCACGCGCTCGCTGCCGCGCTTCGCGGAGCTGCGCACGCACGTCTTCGAGGAGATCCAGCGGGCCAAGGCCGAGGCGAAGACGGGCGCGATCCCGGCACGCTGAGCGGGGTGCCGGACGATTCGACGTGCGGCGGACGGGCGACGGGCGGTCGCGGCGGGGCGGATGCTCCTCGCCGCGGCCGCCCGTCGGCGCTGCGCCCTACGCTGTCGCCCATGGACTTCGAGATCGGCGGCACCGTGATCGAGTGGCGGGGCCCCGCGCCCTACCACTTCCTCGCCGTGGGGCCCGAGGAGTCCGCCGCCATCGACGAGCTGCGTCCGCTCGTGACGTACGGGTGGGGCATGGTGCCCGCGGAGGTGCGCCTCGGCGCCACGACGTGGAGGACCTCGCTCTGGCCGAAGGACGGCGGCTACCTGATCCCGCTGAAGGACGCGGTGCGCCGGGCCGAGGGCGTCGAGGCCGGCGACGAGATCGCGCTCAGGCTGCGGGTCGGCTGAGCTCGAGCGTCATGTAGACGCTGTTGGGGTCGAGCGTGTAGTCCGCGAACGGCCCGCACTCGACGAACCCGTTCGCCGCGTAGAGGGTGCGGGCGGGGATGAAGAAGTCCTCGCTGCCGGTCTCGAGGCTGACGCGCGCGTAGCCGCGCTCGCGGGCGACGTCGAGCACGTGGGCGAGCAGCAGCTTGCCGAGGCCGCGGCCGCGGGCGGCGGCATCCGTGCGCATCGACTTCAGCTCGGCGAAGCCGGGGTCGTGCTCCTTGAGGGCGACGCAGCCGAGCGCGCTCTCGCCGTCGAACGCCGCCCAGAAGCTCATCGAGGGCGCGGACAGGCCCGTCACGTCGAGGGCGTGCACGCTCTCGGCGGGCGAGGTCGCGTGCATGTCGGCGAGGTGGTCCTCGAGCAGTCGGAGGACGCGGGGGTCGGCGAGGTCGCCGTCGATGATGCGGAGTTCGGGCACCCTCCGATTCTCCTCCACATCCGGCGGGTGTCCCTGCCCGGGCCTCGCGCCCCGGGCCGGGAGGGGCTAGGAATGAGGACGACGGCGCACGGGGGTGCGCCGGCGCCGGCACCGGTCGGCGCACGCGATGACAGGGGGTTCCCGCATGTCCAGTCTCGAATTCGACGGCTTCCTCGCCGAGGCGCGCAGCGCCGCGAGCGCAGCGAGCTACGACGTCCAGAAGCTGCCGGAGGACAGCGTGGAGCGCCAGGCGCTGCACAACGTCGTGACCGCGCTCGACGCGCTCATCTCCGCCGCGGCGGAGCTCGCCGACGACTCGGAGGACTGACGCGATGGCGGGTGCGATGGCAGGCCGGGCATCCGGTGCCCGCCGTGTCCTCGTGCCCGCTCTCGTCGCCGTCGGGGGCGCGGCCGCGGCGTCGGGCATCCTGATCTGGTGGCGCTGGCTGAGCCGGCGGCGTGCCTTCTGGCGGCTGCGCCTCTCGGATGCCATCCCCGTGCACTCGGCCTACTGGCGGGCGCGGCGGAAGGGCGGCGGCGACCTGCGCTACGTCGCGATCGGCGATTCGGCCGCGCAGGGCATCGGCGCGAGCCGGCCGGCCAACGGGTACGTCGGGTTCCTCGTCCGCGACCTCTCGCGGGCGACGGGCCGCTCGTTCCGCGTCGACAACCTGGCGATCTCGGGGGCGACCGTGGGGATCGCGCTCGAGCGGGAGCTGCCCGTCCTCGAGCAGATCCTCGCGAGCGAGCAGCCGCCCGACCTCGTGACGGTCGCGATCGGCGCCAACGACCTCGCCGACTGGGATGCTGCGCGCTTCGACCGCGAGATCCGCGAGCTCTTCGCCCGACTGCCGGGCCACGCGCTCGTGGCCGATCTGCCCTCGTTCTACTTCCTGCCCGAGCAGCGCGACGTGCGGCTCGCGAACCGCCTCCTGCGCGCCGCGGCGGCGGAGCGGGGACTCGAGGTCGTGCCGCTGCACCGGATGACCGATCGCCAGGGGCTCTTCGGCGTCGTCACCCAGTTCGCCGGCGACCTGTTCCACCCGAACGACCGCGGCTACCGGATCTGGGCGGCGGCGTTCCTGCCCGCGGCCCTCGACCGACTGCGCGAGGCCCGAGCGCGACGACGAACTGCGCCCGCCCGGAATACGGACGGCCCTCGGCCTCGTTGCATGCGACCATGACCACTCTCGGAATCATCGGCGCCGGCCACATCGGCAGCCAGGTCGCCCGTGCCGCGCTCGCGGCCGGCTACGACATCGTCATCGCGAACTCGCGCGGGCCGGAGACGCTCGCCGACCTCGTCGCGGAGCTCGGGCCGAACGCCCGCGCGGCGACCGCGCTGGAAGCGGCCGAGGCCGCGGACGTCGCGGTCGTGACGGTGCCGCTCAAGGCCTACCGCGACGTGCCCGTTGCGCCGCTCGACGGCAAGATCGTGATCGACACGAACAACTACTACTGGGAGCGCGACGGCCGCTTCCCCGAGCTCGACCGCGGCGAGGCCACGACCTCGGGCCTGCTCCAGGCCCACCTGCCGGGCTCGAAGGTCGTCAAGGGCTTCAACCACATCGGCTCGGGCGAGATCACGACCGACGGCACGCCCGCGGGCACGCCGAACCGCCGTGCGCTCGGCACCGCGAGCGACTTCCCCGAGGCGATCGACTTCATCACGAAGCTCTACGACGAGCTCGGCTTCGACACGGTGAGCGCGGGTCCGCTCAGCGAGTCGTGGCGCCTCGAGCGCGACCGCCCCGCGTACGTCGTGCGGCAGAACGCCGAGGAACTGCGGGCGAACCTGGCGGCGGCCTTCCGCGTGCCCGACGCGGCGTAACGCGGAACCCGCTCGTCGCTCGGCGGCCGGCCCGTCACTCGGGCCGGCCGCCGAGCCGTCCGATGCACCGACGCGCGAGGGCGGCGCCCGATCCGAGCGCCTCCTGCGCCGACGCGCCCGCGACCCACGCGGCGAGGAATCCCGCGGCGAACGCGTCGCCCGCACCCGTCGGGTCGAGCGCGTCGACCCGCTCCGGCTCGATCTGCGCCGCGCCCCGGGTGCCGGCGGCGAGCGCCCCGTCCGCGCCGAGGGTGAGCACGGCATCCGGGAAGCGTGCGGCGAGCGCCGCGAGCACGTCGGCCGGCGGATGCTCCGGGCCGAGCCCCGTGAGCGCACGGCCTTCGGCGAGGTTCGCGAACACCAGGGATGCCGCGCCGAATGCCGTCTCGAAGGGGGCCGTCCCCCGGTCGGCGAGCCAGCCGGCCGACCCGGTGGCGGCGACGACGAGCGCGCCGGCCGCCCGCGCCCGCGCGACGAGGCGGCCGAACGCGGCCGGATCGGTGTCGCCCGCGAGGCCGTGCCCGGTGGCGAGATCGGTGGAGCACACGCCTGATCTCCGT
>NZ_WSTA01000077.1 GCF_009789225.1 Agromyces seonyuensis
CCCGGAACCGGTTTCGGCGGCCCGCGTCCCGCGGGCGGCGGCGGCCGCGGTCGCGGCCCCGGCGGCGGCACCGCGGGTGCCTTCGGTCGCGGCGGCGGCAAGAGCAAGGCGCGCAAGTCCAAGCGGACGAAGCGGCAGGAATTCGAGATGCGGGAGGCTCCGTCGCTCGGCGGCGTGAGCGTGCGCCGCGGTGACGGCAACACCGTCATCCGTCTGCGCCGCGGCGCCTCGATCTCGGACTTCGCCGACAAGATCGACGCCAACCCCGCTTCGCTCGTCACCGTGCTCTTCCACCTGGGCGAGATGGCGACGGCGACGGAGTCGCTCGACGCGGCCACCTTCGAGGTGCTCGGCGCCGAGCTCGGCTACGTGATCCAGATCGTCTCCCCGGAGGACGAGGACAAGGAACTCCTCGAGGGCTTCTCCATCGACCTCGACGCGGAGTACGCCGACGAGTCGGACGAGGACCTGCAGCAGCGGCCCCCGGTCGTCACCGTCATGGGCCACGTCGACCACGGTAAGACGCGCCTCCTCGACGCGATCCGCAACGCCAACGTCGTCGCCGGCGAGGCAGGCGGCATCACGCAGCACATCGGTGCGTACCAGGTGCACACCGAGCACGAGGGCATCGACCGCGCCATCACCTTCATCGACACCCCGGGCCACGAGGCGTTCACCGCCATGCGTGCCCGCGGTGCCGAGGTCACCGACATCGCGATCCTCGTGGTGGCGGCCGACGACGGCATCATGCCGCAGACGATCGAGGCGCTGAACCACGCCCAGTCGGCCGGCGTGCCGATCGTGGTCGCGGTGAACAAGATCGACAAGCCCGACGCCAACCCGGCCAAGGTACGCCAGCAGCTCACCGAGTTCGGCCTCGTGGCCGAGGAGTACGGCGGCGACGTGATGTTCGTCGACGTCTCGGCTCGCGAGAACATCGGCATCCAGGACCTGCTCGACGCGGTGCTCCTCACCGCCGACGCCGGTCTCGACCTGCGCGCCAACCCCGACAAGGACGCCCGAGGCGTCGCCATCGAGGCGAAGCTCGACAAGGGCCGCGGCGCCGTGGCGACCGTGCTCATCCAGTCGGGCACCCTGCGCGTCGGCGACGCGATCGTCGCCGGCACGGCCTACGGCCGCGTGCGTGCGATGGCGGACGAGAACGGCGACGCCGTGCTCGAGGCCACGCCGTCGCGTCCGGTCCAGGTGCAGGGCCTCTCGTCGGTGCCCCGCGCCGGCGACACCTTCCTGGTGACCCCGGAGGACCGCACGGCCCGCCAGATCGCCGAGAAGCGCGAAGCCGTCGAGCGCAACGCCCAGCTGGCCAAGGCCCGCAAGCGCATCTCGCTCGAGGACTTCACGCGCGCGCTGGAAGAGGGCAAGGTCGAGTCGCTCAACCTCATCATCAAGGGCGACGTCTCGGGTGCCGTCGAGGCGCTCGAAGAGTCGCTCATGAAGATCGAGGTGGACGACTCCGTCCAGCTCCGCATCCTGCACCGCGGCGTCGGCGCGATCACCGCGTCGGACATCGACCTGGCGACGATCGACAACGCGATCGTCATCGGCTTCAACGTCCGGCCCGACGTCAAGGCCCGTGAGCGCGCCGCCCGCGAGGGCGTCGACGTGCGGTTCTACAACGTCATCTACAACGCGATCGACGACATCGAGGCCTCGCTCACCGGCATGCTCAAGCCGGAGTACGAGGAGGTCCAGTCGGGCGTCGCCGAGATCCGCGAGGTGTTCCGTTCCTCCAAGTTCGGCAACATCGCCGGTGTGATCGTCCGTTCCGGCACGATCACGCGCAACGCCAAGGCACGGGTCATCCGCGACGGCGTCGTGATCGCCGACGGCCTCGCGATCGAGTCGCTGCGCCGCTTCAAGGACGATGCCACCGAGGTCCGCGAGGGCTACGAGTGCGGTATCGGCCTCGGCAAGTACAACGACATCCAGATCGGCGACGAGATCGAGACGATCGAGATGCGCGAGAAGCCCCGGGGCTGACCCGCGGCTTCGGCTGATCGAAGCGTCGGGGGCGGCGGACGCCGCCCCCGACCCGCTTCGGAAAGGAGAACCTCCATGGCCGATCCGGCACGCGCGCGCAAGCTCGCCGACCGAATCAAGGAGATCGTCGCCCGGCGTCTCGACAAGGGACTGCGGGACCCGCGGCTCGGGTTCGTCACGATCACGGATGTCCGTGTGACCGGCGACCTCCAGCACGCCTCGATCTTCTACACCGTCTACGGCACCGACGAGGAACGGCGCGATTCCGCGCTCGCCCTCAAGGCCGCCACCGGGATGCTGCGGAGCGAGGTGGGCAAGAACATCACCGCCCGGCTCACCCCGTCGCTCGAGTTCATCGCGGACGCCGTCCCCGAGAACGCCCAGCACATCGCGGACCTGCTCCGCGAGGCGCGGGAGCGCGATGCCGCGACGGCGACCCTCGCCGAGGGCGCCTCGTACGCCGGCGACGAGGACCCGTACGTCAAGCCCCGCGAGCTCGAGGACGACGACGAGGAATGGGACGACGACGAGGACGACTGGGACGACGAGGACGACGACCTCGACGACTCGGACGCACCGGAGTCCGCCGCGCGCTGAGCGCGAGGCATCCATTCGACGCGAACGGGCGTCGCACCTGCCGGTGCGACGCCCGTTCGGCGTTTCCGTCGGATCAGGCCGTGAGGAGGCCGGCGTCGAGCACGAACTGCGCGCCCGTGGCGAAGCGCGCGCGATCGCTCGCGAGATAGCGCACGAGCTCGGCGACGTCGTCGGTCTCGATCCACGGCACACCGGGCAGCAGGTTGCCGGCGCTGCGCTCGGCGATCTCCTGCGGGGTCGCGCCCTCCATCGCGGCGAGGCCGTCGTTCATCGGCGTGTTCACCCCGGTCGGGTGGATCGACACGACGCGGATGCCGAACGGCGCGAGCTCGATCGCCCACGCCTTCGTGAGCCCGGTGAGCCCGTGCTTGGAGGCGACGTAGTGCGAGAGGCGGTTGCCGCCGCGGAGCCCCATCACGGACGAGTTGTTGATGATGACGCCGCCGCCCCGGGCCTTCAGGTGCGGAATCGCCGCGCGGCCGACGAGGAAGGGCCCGGTGAGGTTGATGCCGATCATGGCGTCCCACTCGGCATCGCTCATCTCGTCGGCGGCGGCGTACGCGACGATGCCGGCGTTGTTGACGAGGATGTCGAGACCGCCGAGTTCGGCGACCGTGGCGTCGACGGCGCGACCGACGGCGCCGGCGTCCCGCACGTCGCCTGCGAAGACGAGCGCGCGGCGGCCGAGCGCCTCGATCTCGGCCCGGAGCGAGTCGAGCTCGGCGCTCGAGCCCTGCGCGTAGGCCGGGTAGGAGATCTTCGCGGCGATGTCGTACGCCGCGATGTCCGCGCCGTCGGCGGCGAGCGCGAGGGCCATCGCGCGGCCCTGCCCGTGGGCGGCGCCCGTGATGAAGGCGACGCGGCCGGTGAGGTCGCCGGTCGGCGCGGGGCGCGGGGCGGGGGAGGCGGGGGTCTCAGTCGACACGGACGTCGCCGTCCTTCCGGTAGTCGTAGAGCACGTCGTCGAGCGGGATGCGGCCGACGGTGTTGAGGAGGTTGGTCGCGACCATGAGGCCGGCGAAGGCGAGCAGCTGGAGGCGCAGCGTCGGCTCGAATGCCGATTCCACGCGGGCGACGAGCTCGTCGGGGAGGTCGCTCGGCGTGCGCGCGATCGCCCGGCCCCAGTCCATGAGCACCGACTCCGTCGCGGTGGGCTGCGGGTCGTCGGGATCGGCACCGCCGTCGATGAGGATGCGACGGAAGAACACCGAGCAGATGAGGCACTCGTTCGCATCGGAGATCGCATAGGAGAAGAGCGTCATCGCGCGGTCGCCGACGAGGGGCACGAGCTCGTCCCACAGCGTGTACCACTGCATGTACGCGTCGAAGCTCGGCACGTGCCCGAGCAGGGTCGCCTTCATGTTGGTGATGCGGCCGCCGTGGTCGCGCAGTTGCCGGTCGGCGGCGGCCTGCTGCGCGGGGGAGAGCGCGCCGAGGTCGGTCTCGGGGAGGAAGGGCATCCTGCGATTCTACGAGCGCCGCGCGGGCGGCTCAGGGCAGTCGGTAACCGTCGGACTCGACCGCCGCGAGGCCGTCCGCGACGAGCGAGGCGAGAATGCGGTCCAGTCGTGCGCCGTCGGGCGTCAGCCCGTCGAGCCCGTCGCGCGCGATCGGCCGGTGGCTCGCGCGGAGCTCGCGCATGACCATGCCGCGCAGCTGCCGGTCGGAGCCCTCGAACTTCGCCTGCTTCGCCTTCGACGGTCCCTCGTACGCCGGGTAGCCGGCCGCCCGCCAGGCGCACAGGTCGGCGATCGGGCAGTCGTCGCACCGCGGGGCGCGCGCCGTGCAGACCGTCGCGCCGAGCTCCATGGCGGCGGCGTTGACGACGCGTGCGGCCGCCGGATCGTCGGGGAGCACGGCCGACATCTCGCGGAGGTCGCGCGCTGCGGCGGGCGGCCAGGGCTCGCCCTGCCCGACGACGGCGCGCGCGAGCACTCGGCGCGTGTTCGTGTCGACGACGGGGTGCCGCTCGCCGAACGCGAAGGCCGCGACCGCGCGGGCCGTGTACGGGCCGACGCCCTTGAGGGCGAGCAGCGCGTCGAGGTCGCGGGGCACCGCGCCGCCGTGCCGCTCGACGATCTCGGTCGCGGCCTCGTGCAGCCAGAGCGCACGTCGGGGGTACCCGAGACGGTCCCACGCGCGCACGGCTTCGGCTGGCGGGGCGGCCGCGAGGTCGGCGGGCGTCGGCCAGCGCGTCATCCATTCGCGCCAACGGGGTTCGACGCGGGAGACCTGGGTCTGCTGGAGCATGAACTCCGAGACGAGCACGCCCCACGGCCCGGCCTCGGCGGCGCGCCAGGGCAGCGGTCGTGCCGCGTCGGGGAACCAGGCGACGAGGACGTCGGCGATCTCGGCGGGGCGCGGCACCCCACGATGATACGAGCGTCGGGCGAGCCCGGCGGGCCGGGAAGGATGACGGGACGCCGGCGGTTGGACAAGATGGATGAGTCGCAAGGGGGAACGGACGATATGGAACTGCAGACGACGCCGCGGATCGAGACGCTGCGCGAACTCGCACGCGAGATCACGGGGGTCTACGCGAAGGGGCGGGTGATCGTGGCGGTCGAGGGCGCGGCCGGCACCGAGCGCGGCCGGTTCGCCGACGACCTCGGCCGGGTGCTCCGCGAGGCGGGCCATGCGGTCGTGCGCGCGAGCGAGGACGACTTCCTCCGGCCGGTCGAGGACCTCGCCCAGTTCGGCGAGGACACCCCGTACCGGTTCTTCCAGCACGGGGTCGACGAGTCGACGCTGCGCCGCAGCCTCGTCGATCCGTTCCGGCTCGGCGGTTCCACCGGATTCGTCACGCGCGCCTACGACGCCGGGGCCGACCGCTGGGTGGAACCGAAGTGGATGACGGCCCCGGCCGACGCGATCCTCGTCATCGACGGGCGCTTCCTCGGGCGGCAGCGCCTCGCGGGCCTCTGGAACTTCCGCATCGTGCTCGACGCCCACGCGAGCGACCCCGCCGACGAGCGGTACCGCCTCGAGGAGGCGTTCGGACGTCAGAGCGCGCAGGCCGTCTACGACGACAGCGACCCCGAGCGCCCGTTCCGGCGCTGGTTCGACTCCTGCTGACGCGCCCCGCATCCTGAGTGGACGCAACGGCAGGGTCGTCTGAGACCGTCAGCCTGCGTTCGCGTCTCCTCACCTGGGGGCTGGGGAGGGTCAGTCGCTCAGGACTGCGAGCACGCGTGCGGGCGGGAGCGAGGCCCCGGCGTCCTCGACCTCGTGGACGAGGGCCGTCAGCGCCGCGTTGACCGGCGCGGCCACCCCGGCGAGCGCGGCCTGGCGGACGACCGCGCCGTTCAGGTAGTCGATCTCGGTGCGCTGGCCCCGCCGCAGCGACTGCTGGGTCGAGCCGAGGTTCGGCACCGATCCCATGCGCACGCCCATGCTCCACGGGAGGAGTTGCCCGAGGAGGAGCGGCAGCCGGGCGAAACGGCGGAGCCCTCGGTCGTCGAGCCCCTGCAAGGCACCGAACCGCACGCCGCGGGCGACGCCGACCCGCACCGTCTCGCGCATCGCGGCCGCCACCACCCGGCGGAGGCCCCGGTCGGCGAGCACCTCCTGCACGCTCCGGCCGACGATCGCCGGCACCGCGTTGAGCATGTTGACGACGAGCTTCGTCCACTGCGCGCCGCGGAAGTTCGGGATCGCCGTGAACGGCGTCGCCTGCGAGAGGATGCCCGCGAGCCGCACGGCCCCCTCGTCGGCGGGCCCGTCGCCGCGGCCGAGGTAGCTCGTCGCCGTCGTCGTCACCCGGACGACGCCCGGCTCCGTGTAGTTCGCCGCGATGATCGACGCGGCGCCGTACACCTCGGCGTCCGGCAGCAGCTCCTCGGCCGTCGCGATGCCGTCGAGGCCGTTCTGCACGACGACGACCGGAATGCCGCCGAGGTGCTCCGCGTTCATCGAGATCGCCTCGCGGGCATCCTGCGCCTTCGTGCAGACCAGCGCGAGATCGGGGCGCCGGGTCAGCACCGGCCCCGACGCGACCCGCACGTCGGCGTCGCCGTAGCCGCCCGAGAGCCGGATGCCGTGCTCCCGGATCGCGTCGAGCCCGGCCCCGCGGGCGGTCACCTCGACGTCGTGACCGGCACGGGCGAGGAGGGCCGCGAACGTGCCGCCGAGGGCACCGGCTCCGATCACGGCGATTCGCATCCGACCACCCTACGGTTCGTGCAGCGCACCGCTGGTACCGTTGGACCCCGTGAACAGCGGCATCCTCCTCATCGACAAGCCGCACGGGCGGACGAGCCACGACGTCGTCGCTCGGGTGCGCCGTGCCGCGGGCACCCGCAAGGTCGGGCACGCGGGCACCCTCGACCCCATGGCGACAGGCCTGCTCGTGATCGGCGTCGAATCCGCGACCCGCCTGCTGACGCACCTCGTGGGCCTCGACAAGGAGTACACGGCGACCATCCGGCTCGGCGTCGCCATGACGACCGACGACGCCGAGGGCGAGGCGATCGGCGAACCCGCCGCCGCCGACGCGCTCGCCGCGGTCGACGACGCCGCGCTCACGGGCGGCATCGCGGCGCTCACGGGCGTCATCGAGCAGGTGCCGAGCGCCGTGTCCGCGATCAAGGTCGACGGCAAGCGCGCTTACGACCGCGTGCGCGCCGGCGAGGAGGTCGAGCTGAAGTCGCGCACCGTCACGATCTCGGCCTTCGAGGTGCTCGGCGCCCCGCGCCGCACCGACGACGGCTTCCTCGACCTCGACGTGCGCGTCGAGTGCTCGTCCGGCACGTACATCCGGGCGCTCGCCCGCGACCTCGGCGCCGGCCTCGGCGTCGGCGGGCACCTCACCGCGCTCCGTCGCACCCGTGTCGGCGCGTTCCGCATCGAAGAGGCCGTGCTCCTCGACGACCTCGAGCCCGACCGCGACCGCATCGCCCCCGCGGCGGCGGCCCGGCGCATCCTGCCGGTCGTCGAGGTCGACGCCGACGGCGCCCGCGACCTGGGACACGGCAAGCGCATCGACGCGCCCGCCGACGCGCCGGAGGGGCCGATCGCCGCGATCGAGGCCACGGCCGACGGCGAGCGCCTCGTGGCGATCGTCGAGCGCCGCGGTCCGGTCGGCGCCCGCGCCTTCAAGGTCGTGACGGGGTTCCCCACATGATCGACTGGTTCGCCTACGCCCTCGTCGCGGTCGCGCTCGTCGTCGGCCTCGGTTGCATCGCGATCGGCCTCGCCGGCCGAGTGCCGAGCGACCTCACGATGGGCGGGCTGCTCCTCGTGGAGCTCGGACTCGTCGCGCAGGTCGTCATCGCGGTGGTCGCCCCCGCGGTCGGCAACCACCCGAGCGGCAGCGTGCTCGAGTTCTGGGTGTATCTGATCTCCGCGCTGCTGCTGCCGCTCGTCGCCGGCTTCTGGGCGCTGCTGGAGCGCACGCGGTGGTCGACCGTCATCCTCGGCGTCGCCGCCCTCGCGGTCGCCGTCATGGAGTGGCGGATGCTGCAGATCTGGACCGTCCAGCTCGCCTGAGCGGGATTTGCGAGAATGAGCGGGTCATGAACGAACAGTCCACCGTCGCGGCGCCGGCGCGCCGTATGAGCGGCATCGGCCGCGTCCTCGTCGTCGTCTACGGCATCCTCGCCCTCGCGGCGCTCGGCCGTTCGGCGGTGCAGATCATCGAGCGCTTCGACGAGGCGCCCGTGGCGTTCACGCTCTCGGGCCTCGCCGCGCTCGTGTACGTCGTCGCGACGATCGCGCTCATCGCGCCCGGCCGCGTCTGGTACCGCGTCGCGTGGTGCACGATCGTCTTCGAGTTCGTCGGCGTGCTCGTCGTCGGCACCCTCACGCTCGTCGCGCCGGAGCTGCTCGGCCAGGGCGTCGGCGACCCGTTCGGGCGCACGTCGACCGTGTGGGCGGTGTACGGCATGGGCTACCTGTTCATCCCGCTCGTCCTGCCGATCCTCGGCATGTGGTGGCTCGCGACGCACCGGCCCGAGCAGTCGGACGCGGGGGAGGCCCGGGCGTGAGGGTCTTCGAGTCCCTCGAGGCGGTGCCGGCGGGCTTCGGCCCCTCGGCGGTCACGATCGGCAAGTTCGACGGCGTGCACCTCGGGCACCGAGAGGTGCTCGGCCGGCTCACCGCCATCGCGCGCGAGCGCGGACTGCACGCGGTGGCGATCACGTTCGACCGGCATCCGCTCGCGTACTTCGACCCCGCGACCTGCCCGCCCGAGCTCGTCTCGAACCGGCAGAAGCTCGAGCTGCTCGCGACGACGGGCCTCGACGCGACCGTCGTGCTGCCGTTCGACGCATCGCTCGTCTCGGTGAGCGCCGAGGACTATGCACGGTCGATCCTCGTCGGCGCGCTCGGCGCCAAGGTCGTGCTCGTCGGGGCCGATTTCCGCTTCGGCTCCGGCAACACCGGCGACGTGCCGCTGCTCGTCGAGCTGGGGGAGCGCTTCGGCTTCGAGGTCGAGGTCATCGAGGACGTCGCGCCGGTGGGCGGGCGCCGGGTGTCCTCGACGTGGATCCGCGAGCTCCTCGACGCCGGCGCGGTCGAGAACGCCGCCGAGCTGCTCGGGCACCTGCCCACGGTCTCCGGACTCGTCGTGCACGGCTACGCGCGCGGCCGCGATCTCGGGTTCCCGACGGCGAACCTCGCGATCGACGCCGAGGGGCGCATCCCCGCCGACGGCGTCTACGCGGGCTGGCTCACCGACGCGGGCGTCCGCTACCCGGCGGCGATCTCCGTGGGCGACAACCCGACGTTCGAAGGGGTGCGCAAGACGGTCGAGGCCTACGTCATCGATCGCGAGCTCGACCTCTACGACCACCTCGTCGACGTCGAGTTCGCCCACCGCATCCGCGGCCAGGTCGCGTACCAGGGCGTCGAGCCGCTCATCGCCCAGATCACCTGGGACGTCGAGCGCGTGAAGGAGCTGCTGCTCGCGTCATCCTGACGCTGTGCCCGTGTGCGGAGTTGCTCATCTGAGCGGAATCGCCTGCATCTGTTGAGGATGCCCGTTGACGCGCCTACCCTGGAAGCGGCCGCACTCGCGGCCGGCACGGCGGGGCGAGCGGGAGGCGGCCGATGCAGGAGAGCGACGAGCTACTGGCGATCCGCGCCGCGGAGCTCTACTACGAGGAAGACAAGACCCAGGACGAGATCGGGCAGCTCCTCATGCTGACCCGCTGGAAGGTCGGGCGCCTGCTCGCGCAGGCCAAGGACCGCGGGTACATCCGCATCGAGATCGTCCACCCGCGCGCGCGACGACCCGTGCTGGAGCGGCGCCTGCGCGACGAGCTCGGCCTCGAGGACGCCGTCGTCGTCTCCGCCGCCGGGGTGTCCCGCCCCGAAGAGGTGCAGACGCGCACGGCGCAGGCCGCCGCCGACTACCTCGCGAGCCTGCGACCCGCGCCGCGCGTGCTCGGCGTGAGCTGGGGGCGCACGATCAGCGAGGTCGCCGCCGACCTCCGACCGGGCTGGGCGAGCGGCGTGTCCGTCGTGCAGCTCAACGGCGGCGTCAGTTTCAACCGCTTCGCCGGCACCGCCGCCGCGGCCGCCTCGATGATCGCCCAGAAGGGCGGCGGGTCCGCGACCCTCCTGCCGAGCCCGGCCATCCTCGAGCACGTCGAGACCAAGCGCGCCATCGAGACCGACCGCGTCGTCGCGGGCGTCCTCGACCTCGCCGCGAACGCCGACGTCTCGCTCTTCAGCGCCGGCTCGGCCGACCACGGCTCCGTCCACATCGACTCCGGCTACCTCACCGCCGGCGACCTCGACGCGCTGGTCGCGGGCGGCGCCGTCGGCGACGTCGTCGGCCGCTACCTCGACGCCGAGGGCCGCATCGTCGACACCTCGCTCGACGAGCGGACGATCGGCGTGACCCTCGACCGCCTGCGCTCCGCTCCGCGCACGATCGCCGTGATCGCCGGACGAGCCAAGCACCCCGTCGCCGCCGCGGTCGTCCGCAGCGGCATCTGCCGGATCCTCGTCACCGACGAGGAGACGGCGCTCCACCTCCTCGATGGATCGGCCTCGGCCGACCCGTCCGCAACGACCGGAAGGACTCCGGAATGACCGGCACTTCGATCGAAGCCCCGCACGAGCGGGCCCTCGCCCTCCTGGGCGGGCAGCCCGACGATGCGACGCTCCGCCGCTATCTGCACGGGCTCCCGGGCGTCGACGCCGTCGGGCTCGAAGCCCGCGCCGCCGATCTCGGCACCCGCTCCATCAAGACGACCTCCAAGGCGTGGGCGCTCGACACGATCGTCAAGCTCATCGACCTGACGACGCTCGAGGGCGCCGACACCCCCGGCAAGGTCCGCTCGCTCACGGCGAAGGCGCTCGCGCCCGACCCGGGCGACCGGCAGACGCCGCGCACCGCCGCGGTCTGCGTGTACGGCGACATGGTCGGCATCGCCGTCGAGTCGCTCGGCGCCGCCCACGGCGACCCCGACGACGGCCTCGTCGCCGTCGCTGCCGTCGCCACGGCGTTCCCCTCGGGCCGCGCCTCGCTCGAGATCAAGCTCGCCGACACGCGCGACGCCGTCGCGGCCGGTGCCGACGAGATCGACATGGTCATCGACCGCGGCGCCTTCCTCTCCGGCCGGTACGGCCAGGTGTTCGACGAGATCGTCGCCGTGAAGGACGCGTGCCGCCGTGCCGACGGCACGAGCGCCTCCCTCAAGGTCATCCTCGAGACGGGCGAGCTCATGAGCTACGACAACGTGCGCCGGGCCTCGTGGCTCTCGATCCTCGCGGGCGGCGACTTCATCAAGACCTCCACCGGCAAGGTCGCCCCCGCCGCGACCCTGCCCGTGACGCTCCTCATGCTCGAGGTCGTGCGCGACTGGCACACGGCCACGGGCGGCCGCATCGGCGTCAAGCCCGCCGGCGGCATCCGCACCTCCAAGGACGCCATCAAGTACCTCGTCACCGTCGCCGAGACGGTCGGGGAGGACTGGCTCCAGCCGCACCTGTTCCGCTTCGGCGCGTCGAGCCTGCTCAACGACGTGCTCCTGCAGCGCCAGAAGCTCCGCACCGGGCATTACTCGGGCCCCGACTACGTGACGATCGACTGAGAGACCGAAGAGACCGACATGGGATTCCTCGAATACGCACCAGCCCCGGAGTCGACCTCGCTCGTCTCCTTCCGCAACGAGTACGGCCTGTACATCGACGGCGAATGGACCGCCGGCGGCGGCACGCCCTTCCAGAGCATCAACCCCGCCACCGAAGCCGTGCTCGCGACCGTCGCCGAGGCGGACGCCGCCGACGTCGACCGCGCCGTGGCCGCGGCCCGCCGCGCCTACGAGAAGGTCTGGTCGAAGACCAGCGGCAAGGACCGCGGCAAGTACCTCTTCCGCATCGCCCGCCTCGTGCAGGAGCGCGCCCGCGAGCTCGCCGTCGCCGAGGTGCTCGACAACGGCAAGCCCATCAAGGAGGCGCGCGACGTCGACGTGCCGCTCGTGGCCGCGTGGTTCTTCCACTACGCCGGCTGGGCCGACAAGCTCGACTACGCCGGCCTCGGCCCGAACCCGCGCGCCCTCGGCGTCGCCGGCCAGGTCATCCCGTGGAACTTCCCGCTGCTCATGCTCGCGTGGAAGCTCGCGCCGGCCCTCGCCGCGGGCAACACGGTCGTGCTGAAGCCCGCTGAGACCACCCCGCTCACCGCCCTGCTGTTCGTCGAGATCCTCGAGCAGGCGGGCCTGCCCGCCGGCGTCGTGAACATCATCACGGGCGCCGGCGCCACGGGGGCCGCGCTCGTCGCCCACCCCGACGTCGACAAGGTCGCCTTCACCGGCTCGACCGCCGTCGGCCGCGGCATCGCCCGAGCCATCGCCGGCACCGAGAAGCGGGTCACCCTCGAACTCGGCGGCAAGGCCGCGAACATCGTCTTCGACGACGCCCCGCTCGACGAGGCCGTCAACGGCATCGTCAACGGCATCTTCTTCAACCAGGGACAGGTGTGCTGCGCCGGCAGCCGCCTGCTCGTGCAGGAGTCGATCCACGACGAGGTCGTCGAGCGCCTCCAGCGGCGCCTCTCGACGCTGCGCGTCGGCGACCCGATGGACAAGAACACCGACGTCGGCGCCATCAACTCGAAGGTGCAGCTCGAGCGCGTCACCCGCATGGTCGAGGTCGGCGAGTCCGAAGGCGCCTCGCGCTGGAGCGCCCCGTGCGACCTGCCCGAGAACGGCTTCTGGTTCGCACCGACGATCTTCACCGACGTGCAGGCGAGCCACCGCATCGCGCGCGAGGAGATCTTCGGCCCCGTGCTCTCGGTACTCACGTTCCGCACGCCCGACGAGGCGGTCGCCAAGGCGAACAACACCCCCTACGGGCTCTCGGCCGGCATCTGGAGCGACAAGGGTTCCCGCATCCTCGAGCTCGCGAACCGGCTGCGCGCCGGCGTGATCTGGGCGAACACCTTCAACCGCTTCGACCCGGCGAGCCCGTTCGGCGGCTACCGCGAGTCGGGCTACGGCCGCGAGGGCGGCCGTCCCGGCCTCACGTCCTACCTCCAGGCCGCGCCCGCGGCCGTCCCGGCCGTGCAGGCCGCCAAGCCCGTGACCAGCCGGAAGGGGGCCGCGAAGTGAGCCGGCTGACCGTGCCCAAGACGTACAAGCTCTACATCGGCGGCGCCTTCCCGCGCTCCGAGTCCGGGCGGGTCCGCGAAGTCCTCGGCGCCGACGGGGAGTTCCTCGCGAACGCCGCCGTCGCGAGCCGCAAGGACGCCCGGGACGCCGTGGTCGCCGCGCGCGGCGGTCACGCCAAATGGGCGGGCGCGACCGCGTACAACCGCGGCCAGGTGCTCTACCGCATCGCCGAGGTGCTCGAGGGCCGTCGCGCCCAGTTCGTCGAGGAGATCCGCGCCCAGCAGGGCGTGAGCGCCGCCGTCGCGGGCGCCCAGGTCGACGAGGCGATCGACCGCTGGGTCTGGTACGCCGGGTGGACCGACAAGTACTCGCAGGTCGCGGGCGGCGCGAACCCCGTCGCGGGCCCGTTCTTCAACCTCTCGGTGCCGGAGCCGACAGGCCTCGTCGCCGTCGTCGCCCCGCAGGAGGACGCCCTGCTCGGGCTCGTCTCCGCGATCGCGCCGATCCTCGTGTCGGGCAACTCGGTCGTCGTGCTGCCGAGCGAGGCCTACCCGCTCTCGGCCATCAGCCTCGCCGAAGTGCTCGCGACGAGCGACGTGCCCGCGGGCGTGGTCAACATCCTCACGGGGCCCGTCGCCGACGTGGCGCCGTGGCTCGCGTCGCACGCCGACGTCAACGCGCTCGACCTCGCCGGCGCGGGCGCGTACGACTGGCCCGCCTTCGAAGCCGCCGCGGCCGACACGCTCAAGCGCGTCGTGCGCCCCGGCGGCCCGGGGGCCGTCGCACCGTCGCTCGAGCGCATCCTCGCGTTCACCGAGATGAAGACGGTCTGGCACACGCAGAGCCTGCGCTGAGTCGGCCCTGCCGGCAACGCGAACGGCGGGCGGATGCTTCGGCATCCGCCCGCCGTTCCCGGTTCAGGACGCGGCGACGCCGAGGTCCGGCTGGTCGGTGAAGAAGCCGTCCATGCCCGCGGCGACGAACACGCGGATCTCGCCCGCGAGGTCGCCGTACGCGTTCGGGTCGGTGCTGGAGCGGAACTCCGCCGGGAGGAACTGGTTCTCGGCGCGGAACGTCCAGCCGTGGACGGTGAGCCCGACGCGGTGCGCGTCGGCGATCACCGCGGTCGGCGTCCCGAGCGTGCCGGCGGCGGTCCGGGGGATCATCACGGACTTCTCGAGCCCGACGCCGTCGGCGTAGGCCGCGATCTGCGCGAGGCCCGCCGGGGTCACCAGGTCGGCGTAGGTGCGGGGGTCGCCGCTTACGACGAAGTCGTACGGCTTGCCGCCCGTGATGAGCTGGGCGATCGGCGCCTTCGTCATCCCGTTCAGTTCGACGAGGTTGCCGACCTCGAAGCTCTGCACGATCACGGGCGCGTTGCGGCGATCGAGGTCGTTCGCACGCAGTTCGGCGACGAGCGGTTCCGCGAGCGACAGCCCGATGGAGTCGAAGTACGTCGGGTGCTTCGTCTCGGGGTAGACGCCGACCTGCTCGCCGTCGCAGCTCACGGAGTGCCGAGCGAGGTCCATGACCTCGTCGAGGGTCGGGATCTGGTAGAGCCCGTCGAAGGCCGTGTTCGCGCCGCGCACCAGCGGGAGCCGCTCCGTCGCGCGCAGCGTGCGCAACTCGGCGAGGGTGAAGTCCTCGGTGAACCAGCCGGTGATCGCGGCGCCGTCGATGGTCTTCGTCGTGCGGCGGTCGGCGAACTCGGGGTGCGCGGCGACGTCGGTCGTGCCGCCGATCTCGTTCTCGTGCCGGGCGACGAGCACGCCGTCCTTCGTCGAGACGACGTCGGGCTCGATGAAGTCGGCGCACTGCCGGATCGCCAATGCGTAGGCGGCGAGGGTGTGCTCGGGCCGGTAGCCGCTCGCGCCGCGGTGGGCGACGACGTCGACGTCGGAGGCGTCGACCTTCGTGCGACGCAGTTCGATCAGGTCGAACTCGGTGTCGTCGGGCGTGCCCGGGATACGGGCGTCGTTGCCGGGGTAGTTGTTGTCGTTGGCGATGAGGAGCTTGCCGTCCCGCAGCAGCACGACCGTCTCGAACGACTGCACGGGCAGTGCGAAGGTCTCGCCCGTGCCGTATCCGTCGCCGGCGGCGAGGTCGTCGGGGTTGGCGATGTCGAGGGCGTCGAGCACGAGGGTCTTCACGAGGTTGCCCTGGGCGTCGGTCTTGCCGAGTTCGACCTCGTAGACGCGCTTGACGACCGACTGGTCGCCCTCCCAGTTGTCGCGTTCGACGATGAGGAGTTTCTTGCCCGAAGTCAGGAACGCGTCGCCGACGAGGTCCCCGTCGAGGTCGGTCTGGTAGTTCCACGTGCGGCCCGTGTAGGCACCCTTCCGGATGTCGAACTCGTGGACGACGCGGATGCGCAGGTCGGCGGCGTCGGCGTAGGCGTTCTCGACGATCGGGTAGAGGTAGCGGCCGTCGGTCGACGCCGCGAGCGCCTCGAAGCCGCCGCTCTGGCGGGCGCGGGGTGCCTCGCCGGCGGCGAGGTACGGGTTCTGCGGCGACTTGATTCCGGCGAGCGAGTACGGCTTCTCGAGCAGCGTGCCGTTGCGGTCGAAGTGCAGCAGGAACGGGCCGAACTCCTCGCCGACCCAGAACGTGCCGTCCTTCGCGCGGACGACGGACTCGATGTCGAAGTCCGCGCCGGTGAGGAGGCGCTCGCGCGTCGCGCCGTTGACGATCGGGAAGTCGAGGAGGTGCCGCTTGTCGTTGTACGAGATGAAACGCAGCGTCTGGAGCGCGCCGGAGCCGCCGCGAGCGGTCTTCCAGTCGGCGCGCACGAGGTAGTTGCGGAGGAGGAAGTCCGCGGAGTTGGCCTTCGAGCCGAACCCGTTGTCGGGCTGGGCCCAGTAGGTGCCGTCGCCGTTGTCGATCACCGCCGAGAACCCGGGGATGACCTGACCGGCGAACGGGCCGGTGCGGCCGTTGCCGGGGGAGGCGAGCGCGCCCGACGGCGGGCCCGGTTCGAGGTGGTCGGCCGAGAGGGTCGCGCGGGCGACGAGCGTCGGGACGACGACGTTCCGCCGGTCGCCGCCCGGCCGGTCGCCGCCGTGGCGATCGTCCGTGGCGAGGGCCGGCTGCGCGGCGAAGAGCGTCGCCGCGGTTGCGGCGGCGACGGCGAGGGCGAGGAGGCGCGGCATGGCGCGATGAGTCCGTCTCATGGCGCCGATCGAACCGTGCGCAGGCGAACCGGGCGGGGTACCCCCCGAAAAGGGGGGTAGGGCACTCGGTGAACTCTTGGGTGGCGCATAGGACGTTCGGTCAGGCGCCGTGCCCGCGCTGTTCAGATTCGGCCGGGGTGAACGGCACCCGAACTGGTGATAACGAACAGGTAACGATGGATGCTAGGGTCGCACCGACGCCGCAACGGAGCGGCGCCGGAAAGGCCCGTCGCTGTGAACCCGAGCGCATACCGACGCTTGCGGAGCCTCCGCATCCCCCTCTCGATCGCGCTCGTCGCGCTCGTCTCCACGACCCTCGCCGTCGCGCTCACGCCGACCCCGGTGTTCGCCCGCGACGTGTTCGGCTCGCTCCGCGCCCCCGGCGACGCGGCCTTCATCGTCGGGCACCGCGGCGACCGCGCCGAGGCCCCCGAGAACACGCTCGTCTCGCTCGAACTCGCGATGGACTCGACGGCCGCGTTCGTCGAGACCGACGTGCAGCTCACCCGCGACCGGGTGCCCGTGCTCTTCCACGACCGCGACCTCGAGCGCGTCGCCGGCGTCGATGCCGCGATCGCCGACCTCGACCTGGCGGAGGTCCGGCGCCTCGACGTCGGCGCGTGGTACTCGCCCCAGTACGCCGGGACGGGCATCCCGACGCTCGCCGAATTCTTCGCAGCCCTCGTCGAGCGGCCTCAGGCTCGCGCCCTCGTCGAGCTCAAGCGGCAGTGGACCGCCGACGACTTCCTGCTCGTCACCGGGCTCATCGACCGCTACGCGCTCCGCGACCGGGTCGTGCTGCAGTCCTTCAACGTCGCGACGATCATCGCCCTCGAGCGCAGCGCGCCGCAGTACCCCAAGCTGCTGCTCGCCCGCGAACTGCCCGACGACCCGGTGCCGCTCGCCGCCCGACTCGGCGTCATCGCCATCGCCACGACCGCGAAGGCCGTCCGCACGGCGCCGGACGCCGTCGAACTCCTCCACGCGGCCGGCTACGGTGTGCTCTGCTACACGCTCAACTCCGAGGAGACCTGGGCCGAGGTGCGCGCCCTCGGTGTGGACGGCATCATCACCGACGAACCGAGCGGCCTGGATGCCTGGCTCGCCGCGACGGCGCCGGGGACGTGAGCCGCTGCGCGAGCGGCCGGGCGTGCTCGTCCGCTAGGAGCGGTTGTTCGTGAGTTCGTAGATGCGGAGGAGTTCGGCGACGGCGGCGTCGCGGGTCTCGCCGCCGGCCTCGTACTGCTCGGCGACGTGGGTGCGGAGGTGGTTCTCGACGAGGAGCTTGTTGAGGGAGCCGAGCGACTTCTGGACGGCGAGGGAGAGCGTGATGATGTCGACGCAGTACTCGTCGTGCTCGATCATCTTCTCGATGCCGCGCAGCTGCCCCTCGATGATCTTCGTGCGGTGCAGCGCCCGGCGCTTGATGTCCTCGATCATCGACCCAGGATAGCGCCACCACCCATACCCCGAGGGGGTATGTTGGACGTATGAGTGCGACGAGCCCGGTTCCCCAGGTGCACGTGGTCGACCTGGAGATCGGCGGCATGACGTGCGCGAGCTGCGTCGCCCGCGTCGAGCAGCGCCTCGGCCGGCTCGACGGCGTCGCGGCCGAAGTCAACCTCGCGACCGAGCGCGCCCGCGTCGTCGCCCCGGCCGCGACGAGCGTGGAGGAGCTCGTTGCGGCGGTCCGCGCCGCCGGCTACGACGCGGCGCCCGTCTCCGACCGCTCCGACGACGATTCCGCCCGGCCGCGCGATCTCGAACGGGTCCGCCTCGTCGTCGCGGTCGTCCTGGCCGCGATCGTGCTCGTGCTCTCGATGGTGCCGGCAGTGCAGTTCGCCGGCTGGCAGTACTGGGCGCTCGCCCTGGCCACGCCGGTCGTGTGGTGGTCCGGCTGGCCGATCCATCGCGCCGCCGCCCGCGCGCTCCGCCACGGCTCGCTCACGATGGACACCCTCGTCAGCCTTGGCAGCGCGGTCGCCTGGATGTGGTCGGCCTGGCAGCTCGCGCTCGCCTTCACGACCGGCGGCCACCTCCACGCTCACCTGGATGCCGAGGTCGCCGCGGTCGTCGTCGCCGTCGTGCTCGTCGGCCGCCGCATCGAGTCCCGCTCGCGCCGCTCGGCGGGGGCCGCCGTCACGGCGCTCGCGGCGCTGTCGGTGCGCGACGTCGCCGTGCGGATCGCCGGAGTCGAGCACCGCATCCCGATCGAACGCCTCCGCGTCGGCGACCGATTCGTCGTGCGGCCGGGGGAGCGGGTCGCCGCGGACGGCACGGTCGTCGCCGGGGAGGCCGCGCTCGACGTGTCGACGCTGACGGGCGAGCCCGTCCCCGTCGAGGTCGGGGTCGGCGACGCCGCGACCGCGGGCTCGATCGCCCACGGCGGCGTGCTCGAGATCGAGGCGGAGCAGGTGGGCGCCGACACCCGCCTCGCCGCGATCGGCCGGCTCGTCGAGCAGGCCCAGCTCGGCAAGGGCAGTGCCGCCCGGCTCGCCGACCGCATCTCGGCCGTGTTCGTGCCCGTCGTCATCGGCATCGCGCTCGCCTCCTTCGCCGGTTGGATGCTCGCGGGCGCGAGCCTCGAGGCCGCGATCGGGGTCGCCGTGTCGGTGCTCGTGATCGCCTGCCCGTGCGCGCTCGGGCTCGCGACGCCCGTCGCGATCCTCGCGGGCACCGGGCGCGGCGCGCGGCGCGGCATCCTCATCACGGGGCCGAGCGCGCTCGAGTCGGCGGCATCGGTGCGCACCGTGCTGCTCGACAAGACGGGCACCCTGACGACCGGCCGGCTCTCGCTCGTGGCGGTGCAGGCGGCGCCGGATGCCTCGGAGGCCGACGTCCTCGCCCTCGCGGCCTCCCTCGAGCACGGCTCGGAGCATCCCGTCGCCCGTGCGATCACGGCCGCCGCGACCGAGGTGCAGCCCGTCGCCCGTGCGATCACGGCCGCCGCGGCCGAGGTGCAGCCCGTCGCCGTCGAGGCCTTCCGCGCCCTTCCCGGCTCCGGGGTCGCCGGCGTCGTCGAGGGCGACGACGTGCTCGTCGGCAGCCCGGCGCTGCTCGCCGAGCGCGGCATCGCGCTGCCGGCGCCCCTCGCCGAGGCGGCGGACGCGGCCGACGGCACCCTCGTGGCCGTCGCGCG
>NZ_WSTA01000078.1 GCF_009789225.1 Agromyces seonyuensis
AGACCTCTTCGGATCTCGGCGGCGCGGGGCGCCTCTCGCCGGCCGCGTGCGCGCGTTCGCGCCGCCGCGGGCTCGGGCAGCACGGCGCGCAGCGCGGGCGCGGACTCGATGAGCTGGCCGGCCTCGCGCCAGCCGAGTCCGAGCGTCGAGAGCACCGAGAGCATGACGAGGCGCGTGCCCTGCTCGCCGCCGAACCCGCCGCGCACCGACTCGACGAGCACGGCGATCGCCGAGTCCTCGATGAGCCGGGCAAGGAGACCGGGGGGCAGGTCGCCGCGCAGGGTGTCGCTCAGGATGCCCCGATCGACGAGGGCTCGGATCGTGGAGCGCAGCGGCGCGAGCGCCTCGGCCGCGATCTCGAGGTAGGCGTCGGAGACGGCGAGACGGGCCACGACGCGCACCTGCTCGATCTCCTCCCAGATGCGGGCGGCCAGGAGCGCGAGGGCGATGCGCTCGTCGCCGCCGACCGCGGATCCGGCGACGCCGTTGAGGCGCTCGGCGCCGCGCGCGATGAGGGCGCGCACGAGGGTCTCGCGGTCGCGGAAGTGCCCGTAGAGGGCGCGGCGGCTGAGCCCGGCCTCCTGCGCGATGGCCTCGAGCGGGGCGTCGGGCGTCTCCCCGAGCACGGTCGCGGCGGCATCGAGGATCGCCGTACGGTTGCGCTCGGCGTCGCGACGGGGGGTGCGGGTGGCGGATGCTGCGGTCGCGGTCATCCTGCGATTCTACGAACTTGCACACGAGTGTGCAAGTTGTTCCGCGGCCCCCGCTGGTCGAGTAGGCGCGCAGCGCCGTATCGAGACCCGGTGCGTCGGTCTCGATACGCGGCTTCGCCGCTCCTCGACCAGCGGCAACGGCCCGCCTGTCGAGTAGGCGCGCAGCGCCGTATCGAGACCTCGTGCGTCGGTCTCGATACGCGGCTTCGCCGCTACTCGACCAGCGGCGCGCAGCGCCGTATCGAGACCCGGTGCGTCGGTCTCGATACGCGGCTTCGCCGCTCCTCGACCAGCGTCAGACGACTCAGTCGGTGCCGAGGTCGAACGCGGCCGCGTCGTTGACCGCGTCGAGCGCGACGTCCTCGACGGCGCCCGACTCGAGCTCGGATGCCTCGCCGGCCGTGAGGTCGCCCACGAGCGAGGCCGTCGCGCCGCCCACGATGCCGAGGTGCGCGTACTGCTCGAGGCGCGCGCGCGAGTCGGCGATGTCGAGGTTGCGCATGGTGAGCTGGCCGATGCGGTCGAGCGGGCCGAAGGCCGCGTCGCCGACGCGCTCCATCGAGAGCTTCTCGGGCTTGTAGCTGAAGGCCGGGCCCTGGGTGTTCATGATCGTGTAGTCGTCGCCGCGGCGCAGGCGGATCGTGACCTCGCCCGTGACGGCCGAACCGACCCAGCGCTGGATGGACTCGCGCAGCATGAGCGACTGCGGGTCGAGCCAGCGGCCCTCGTACATGAGGCGGCCGAGGCGGCGTCCCTCCTGGTGGTAGTTCGCGATCGTGTCCTCGTTGTGGATCGCGTTGAGGAGGCGCTCGTAGGCGATGTGCAGCAGCGCCATGCCCGGCGCCTCGTAGATGCCGCGCGACTTCGCCTCGATGATGCGGTTCTCGATCTGGTCGCTCATGCCGAGGCCGTGGCGGCCGCCGATCGCATTCGCCTCGAGGACGAGGGCGACCGCGTCGTCGAAGCGCACGCCGTTGAGCGCGACCGGACGGCCCTGCTCGAATGCGACGGTGACGTCCTCGGTCTCGATGACGACGTCCTCGCGCCAGAACGCGACGCCCATGATCGGCTCGACGGTCGTGATGCCCTCGTGCAGCTCCTCGAGCACCTTCGCCTCGTGCGTCGCGCCCCAGATGTTCGCGTCGGTCGAGTAGGCCTTCTCGGCGGATGCCCGGTACGGCAGGTCGCGGGTCGTGAGCCACTCGCTCATCTCGGCGCGGCCGCCGAGCTCCTCGACGAAGTCGGGGTCGAGCCACGGCTTGTAGATGCGCAGACGGGGGTTGGCCATGAGGCCGTAGCGGTAGAACCGCTCGATGTCGTTGCCCTTGTAGGTCGAGCCGTCGCCCCAGATGTCGACGCCGTCCTCCATCATCGCGCGCACGAGCAGCGTGCCCGTGACCGCGCGGCCGAGCGGCGTCGTGTTGAAGTACGTCTTGCCGCCCGAGCGGATGTGGAACGCGCCGCAGGCCAGGGCGACGAGGCCCTCCTCGACGAGCGCGGCACGGCAGTCGACGAGGCGCGAGCCCTCGGCGCCGTACTCGAGCGCGCGGCCGGGCACGGCCTCCACGTCGGGCTCGTCGGGCTGGCCGAGGTCGGCGGTGTACGTGTACGGCACCGCACCCTTCTCGCGCATCCACGCGACGGCGACGGAGGTGTCGAGCCCTCCGGAGAACGCGATGCCGACGCGCTCGCCGACGGGGAGGTTCGTGAGGACTTTGGACATGGCCTCCAGCCTACCGGCGGCGGCCGGATGCCCCGTTCCACGCGGGTTCACCTGCCTCCCAGGCCGTCTGTAACCGGATTGATACCATCGAGTGTGACTGCAGAAGAAACTCCGGTGCAGACCGAGGCGCGTCTGAGCGACGAGCCCGACGTCCGCGAGGCACTGGACGCCGGCGGTCGGGCCGATGTGCCCGAGGTCGTCGCCGATCACCCGAATTCCCCCCTGGCCTGGACCGAGCTGGCGGACATCGCCGACTCCGAGGGCCGCCACGTCGACGCCTACGCCTATGCGACCGTCGCCGCCGACCTCGCGCGCGACCAGCTCGCTGCGGCCGGCTGGGAGCCGGGCGCGAGCGTGCCGTGGAGCGACGAGTCCAACCGCGCGTACCTGCGCGCCCTCGACACGCAGCGCCGCGCCGCCGTCAGCCTCGGGCTCGACGACCGCGCCGAGGCCGCCTCCTCGGAGCTCGACTCCGCCGACGACGAGGCCGCGGCCCGCATCGCGAGCGAGTTCACCCCGACGCAGATGATCCCGATCATCCCCGCCGCCGACGTGTACCAGGCGCCCGACGACGTGGAAGCCGCGCTCGCCGCGGTCGAGACGCCGACCGAGGCCATCGCCCTCGAGGTCGCCGAGTACGAGGAGTCCGTCGAGTACGCCGCCGCCGGCGAGTACGCCGAACCGGTCGAGGTCGTCGACGCGGTCGAGGCGCCGGTGCCCGGCGACGAGCCCTTCGGCCCCGCGATCGTCGTCGACGCCGAGATCGTCGACGGCGAGCCCGAGGCGAGCGTGGTCGAATCCGACGGCGCACTGCCGCGGGAGGCATCCTTCGACGAGCTCGTCGACGGCCCGCAGGGCGGCGACGAGGCCGACGACGAGTTCGGCCCGGCCGTGACTCGCGCGACCTTCACCGCACCGAACGCCGAAAAGGCGGCAGACTACTTCGCGAGCCACGGCGTCTCCGCCGACGGCTCGTCCCCCGATTCGCCCGAGGCGGCGGCGGACCCGAACGATGCGGGCGCGCAGTCCGCCGAGGAGCGCTGAATCCATGCCCGGAATCGTCCTGATCGGAGCCCAGTGGGGCGATGAAGGAAAGGGCAAGGCGACCGACCTGCTGTCGAGCCGCCTCGACTACGTCGTCAAGTTCAACGGCGGCAACAACGCGGGCCACACCGTCGTCGTCGGCGACGAGAAGTACGCCCTGCACCTGCTGCCCTCGGGCATCCTGACGCCCGGTGTCACGCCCGTCATCGCGAACGGCGTCGTCGTCGACCTCGAGGTGCTCTTCGAGGAACTCGACGCCCTCTCGAGCCGCGGCGTCGACGTCTCCAAGCTCAAGGTCTCCGCGAACGCCCACGTCATCACGGGCTACCACCGCACGATCGACAAGGTCACCGAGCGCTTCCTCGGCAAGCGCCAGATCGGCACGACCGGCCGTGGCATCGGCCCGGCCTACGCCGACAAGATCAACCGCGTCGGCATCCGCATCCAGGACCTCTTCGACGAGAACATCCTGCGCCAGAAGGTCGAGGGCGCCCTCGACCAGAAGAACCACCTGCTGCTGAAGGTCTACAACCGCCGCGCGATCGCGGTCGACGAGATCGTCGACGAGCTGCTCGGCTACGTCGATCGGCTTCGCCCGATGGTCGCCGACACCGCGCTCGAACTGCACGAGGCGCTCGACCGCGGCGAGACGGTGCTCTTCGAGGGCGGCCAGGCGACGATGCTCGACGTCGACCACGGCACCTACCCGTTCGTGACGTCGTCGAACGCGACCTCCGGCGGCGCGATCACCGGTTCCGGCATCGGCCCGAAGCAGATCGACCGCATCATCGGCGTCGTCAAGGCGTACACGACGCGCGTCGGCGCGGGCCCGTTCCCGACGGAGCTCTTCGACGAGTGGGGCGACTTCCTCGTCGAAGCCGGCCACGAGTTCGGCACCACGACGGGGCGCAAGCGCCGCACCGGCTGGTACGACGCCCCGATCGCCCGTTACACGGCGCGCATCAACGGCGTCACCGACTTCGTGCTCACGAAGCTCGACGTGCTCACCGGTATCGAGCGGATCCCGGTGTGCGTCGCCTACGACGTCGACGGGGTGCGCTTCGAGGAGGTGCCCGTCAACCAGTCGGACTTCCACCACGCGGTGCCGATCTACGAGGAGTTCCCGGGTTGGACCGAGGACATCTCGGGCGCCCGCAGCTTCGACGACCTGCCCGCGAACGCGCAGGCGTACGTCCGCGCCCTCGAGGGCATGTCGGGCGCCCGCATCTCCGCGATCGGCGTCGGACCGGCGCGCGACGCGATCGTGCAGCTCCACGACCTGATCGACTGATCCGGGTCGGATGACGCGGGCCTCGGTGCATGTAGCACCGGGGCCCGTGTTCGTCAACGGGGTGCCCGGGATGCCGCCCGCTCCGTAGCCTCGAATCGTCGCACCGCACACCCGGCGGTCGGCGCGAAGACGAGGGAAAGGGGATCCCATGGGACTCGGAGACAAGATCTCGCACACCGCGGAAGACCTCGGCGGCAAGGCCAAGGAAGCCGCGGGCAAGCTCACGGACAACGAGCGCCTCGAGCGCGAGGGGCAGACGCAGCAGGCCGCAGCCGAGGCGAAGAAGGCCGGTGAGAGCGCCAAGGACGCCGCCAAGGACTTCTTCGGCAACAAGGAGTGACCATCGCCGCATCGGCCCTCGCCGGTGCGTGCGAAGCGCCCCGCCCGGTCCTCCGGGGCGGGGCGTTTCGCATGTTCCGCGCGCTGGCAGACTGGTCGGGATGACTGCCACGCCGCCCGCCCGCACCGCCCTGCCCGGCCGCCTCGTCGAACTCCGCCCGATGGAGCCCGGCGACCTCCCCGGCCTCGCGAACGCGCTCCGACGCCCCGAGGTGTTCGCGGGCGGCTACGGCGGCGGGGCGGCGGGGCTTCCGGCCGGCGACGAGGCATTCATCGACTGGGCCGCCGCCTACTACGCGGTCGGCGAGCACGGCATCGCGTGGACCGTCCGGCTCGCCGCCGGACCCGACGCCGGCACGATCGTCGGCGCGACCAAGCTCGGCGACGTCGAACTCGCGCGCGAGCACGTGCACCTCGGCTGGACGGCCTACGACCCGCGCGTCTGGGGCAGCGGCGTCAACGTCGAGACGAAGCTCCTGCTCATCGGGCACGCGTTCGCGCACGGGTTCGGCAAGCTCCGGCTCCAGGCCGATGCCCGCAACACCCGCTCGCGCGGTGCGATCGAACGCCTCGGCGCCACGCCGGAGGGCGTGCTGCGCCGCGACCAGCGCCGCGCCGACGGCACCTGGCGCGACAGCGCGGTCTACTCGATCCTCGCCGAGGAGTGGCCCGCGGTGCGCGCCGGGCTCGAGACGCGGCTCGCCGGGCTGCCGGCCCCGGTGGTGCTCGCCGAGCGCTGGTCACCGAGCGTTGATCGCTGAGCGCTGAGCGCGCAGTTCTGAAACGACTCGCGGGACGATCGGTATCCTTTCGGCCCGTTCACGGGTTCGATAGGGTCGGGAACGCACCCGGATGACACATCTCCGTCCGGGGCGGGGGGAAGAGATGTCGAAGTTTCGTCGTGCGCTCGCCGGCATCGTCGCCGGCGTGCTGCTGCTCGGAGCCGGTGCGACGTTCGCCGCACCCGTCGCCTACGGGGCTCCGGACGACGGAGACTTCATCGTGTCCAAGTCGGTCTCGCCGGTTCAGGACACCTATGCGCCGGGCGACCAGTTCAGCTACATCATCCAGCTGACCTGCAACAGCAATCTCGTCGCGATCTGCCTCAACACCTCGCTCGCCGACACGCTGCCGCCCCCGCTCGTCTTCGATCCCCAGGTCGACGACCCGGTGGTGGTGGTCGGTGCGGGCAACTCGACGGTCGAGGTGGGCGCGGATTCCTTCACCGTCGACTTCACGTCGAGCGACGCGACGGGCACCGGCATGCCCGCCGGACAATTGGCCACGATCACGGTGTACGTCGAGATCCCGAGCGACATCAGCGCCGACTACAACGACGCGCCCATCGTGAACACCGCCACGGCCACCTCCGACAGCGCACTGACGGAGACGGACGACAGTCCCATCGTCATCGCCGTTCCGGAAGTGCTCGACTCCACCGTGCAGAAGAGCGTCGACGATCATCAGGCCGAAGGCTCGCCGGGCGTCCCCGCGCTCGTCGGCCAGCCCGTCGACTACACGGTCGGCGGCGGCAACGCGTCGAACCGATCCGTCGACCAGATCATCGTGCAAGACCCCGCGGACGGCACGACCAGCCCGTTCGACCCGTATCTCGACTTCACCGGCATCACCTCGATCACACCGCCGGCGGGTGCCGACCAGGTGCAGATCGAGTGGCTGGACGCCGACGGCAACTGGACGGTGGCCTACCCCACCGGGCCGATCCCCGCCGATCCGTCGGGCATCCCCGACGTCGATCCGCTCTCGCAGGTGCAGGGACTGCGGTTCACCTTCTCGAACTCCACCGGGGCGCTGCTGCCGCCGACGCCCGCCGGCGAGGAGGCGTCGATCGGCTTCGGCGCCGAGACGAACGACGACGTGCTCGACATCCCGCCCGGCACCGACGTCCCCGTGCCGAACTCCGCGTCGTCCCAGATCGTCGTGCACGACGACCCGAGCGTGCCGAGGACCGCCCCCGGCGACGTGGTCGTCTCCAATCAGGGGCCGACCGTGGTGACGACGAAGGGGTTCAACCCGCCGACGGTGCTGGCGGGCGAGAACTCGACCGCCACGATCTCGGCGACGAACGGGTTCCGACCGGTCACGTCGATGGTGATCCAGGAGCCCTCGCCGGGTTCGCCCGACCTCGCCGAGCAGGGGCTCGACTTCGTCGGGTTCACGGGCGGCGTGGTCTGGCCGCCGAACGCCACCGGCGCGAGCGTGGAGTACGTCTACGCCGACGGCACGACGGAGACCCTCGACGCCGGCGCGCCGAACACCCTGCCCGACCCGACGGGAGCCGGCACGGGCGGCGTGGTCGGGTTCACCGTGACGTTCACCGGCCCGATCATCGCGAACGCGAATGCGAGCATCCCGTTCGAGGTCACCGCGCAACCGGTCGACACCCCGGAGGACGTGACCTCGACCAACGAGACCACGACCACCGTCACCGACGAGACCGGTGCGTCCGGGACGGGCGACGCCGAGGCCGACCTCACGCGACAGCCCGGCCGACTCTCGACGGTGATCACGAAGAGCGTCGCCCGCAGCGAACTCTGGGCGGTCCCCGGCACGTCGAGCACGGTGAGCATCTTCGCCGGGATCGACAACGACGGCGCGAACGCCTCGACCATCGGATCGGACCATCTGACGATCAGCGATCCCCCGGACCCGCAGCCCGGCGATCCGATCACCCCGTTCTGGAACGCCTTCGACCTCTCCCAGATCACGGTCGGCGTCCCGGCGAACGCCGATCTCCAGATCCAGTACTGGGACGGCGACGAATGGATCGACCTGCCGGGCGGGCAGCTCGACGGAGCCGGAACCCTCAACGTCGCGATCCCGGGCGCGCTTCGCGAGGAGATCCAGGGAATCCGCTTCGTCTTCACGCCCAAGCCCGGTGAACTGCTCCCGCCGGGATTCCAGGTGACGCCGTCGCTCTCGGTCGTGACGCGCGACCAGTTCCGCGACGGCTCGGGCTCGGTGGCGGATGCCGCCGCTGCCAACGCTCCCCTCACGGTGCCGAACACCGCGGAGTCGTCCGTCGACAACCCCAACGATCCCGACCCGAGCGACAACACGGCGCAGGGGAGCGACTCGACCGACCTGCTGCCCATCGACGACGGCGACGGCATCGACGCGATCGCCAAGTCCTGGCTCGACGACCCGGACCCGCTCTACGCCTTCAGCGATGAGCAGCGCACTGCGCGCTTGTCCTGGTCGACGGAAGGACTCCCGTTCGACTCCGTCACCCTCACCGACGACCCGAGCGCCGCGCCCTCGTTCGACGACTCGGCCGTCGCAGCATCCGTCTTCGACGCTTGGGACCTCGTCGAGATCGGCGCCATCGACGCGGGGCTCGACCCCGCCATGCCCTACGACCGCATCGCCGCGGTCGAGCTGTTCCTGTGGGACGAGACCGCCGGGACGGGCGCGTGGGTCGATGTGACCGCTGCGGCCTGCCCGAGCGCGGCCGACTGCGACGGCGCGTTCCCGGGGTACGTGCTGAGCGACGACGAGCGGGAGAACGCCCGCGCGGTGCGGCTCGTGTACGAAGAGGGCTCGAACCGCGGCGGCGGGGGTCCGGTCGCCGGCTCCGGCGTCGCGCCGTCGTACGACCAGGAGCGCAATCTGGACCTCGTCTTCGAACTGCGCAACGCGAAGCGCAGCGACGGCGGACCGGTCACGGGCACCCTGCACTCCGAGGACTACAACTCGGGCAGTGCCGGCGTCGTCGTCAACACCGGGTCGTTCTCGGGCGAGGGCATCGTGCCCATCGAGCAGGAGGCATCGGCCCCGATCACGATCCTCGACTCGACCGTCGACGTCTCGGTGACCAAGGAGTTCGACCAGGACGAGTTGCCGGTCCCGCCGCTGACCACCCCCGACGACGAGTACCCCCTCGTCGGCGCCACGTTGACGGCGCGGAACGAGACGCCGGCGAACGTCCTGAGCCTCGAGCTCAGCGACCCCGCGGAGGGCTCCGGCACGACGACCTACGAGTACCTGAACCTCGCGTCGATCGATTCCATCGCGGGCCCGATCGACGATGCGTTCGGCACGGTTCGGCTCACCCGGGAGGACGGCGGGACCGACGAGTATCCGATCTCGGTGGCCCTCGGCTTCTCCGCCGCGGACCTGCTCGACGTCGTCGGCGTCACCGTCGTCTACGAGGATCCTGACGACGTGACCATTCCGACATTCGGCCAGATCGTCGTGCACCTGACCTACCAGGCGCGGCAGACGCTCCGGAGCGACCCCGCCACGCCGGTGGCGGTGGGCGACCAGGCGGTGAACGTCGCGGGCGCGACCGCCATCCGTCCGGGTGGAGACCCCCAGCTCGACACCGCGACGGGGACGGCCGCGGATAGCGTCCTGTTCGTGGACGCGACCTACGGGGTCGAGGCGACGAAGACGATCGACCCCGAGAGCCGCTACGAGAACGAGCCGCGCGAGGGCTACACCGTCACGCTCAGCGGGCAGCCGACCGGCAACGTGCGCACGACGGTGCTCACGTTGACCGACGCCGAACCGACCTTCTGGAATGCCTTCGAATTCGCCGCGTTCCCGAGCACCGCACTGCCGTCGAACCTCCACCAGGTCCGCGTCTCGGCGCTGACCGGCGTGGTCGTCGAGACCGACGGCACGAACCTCACCCAGACGTGCGGGGGATCGAGCGATCTCACCGCGTGCTGGGTGGTCGGCGATTGGCAGGATGCCGCTGCCGGCGACAACTCGGTCACGCCGGCCCTGCCCGCGTCGGTGAGCGCAGCGGACGTCCGCGGGCTCCGCATCGAAGTGCGGGTCGATGCGGCCTCGTCGAACTGGGAGAACCCGATCAACCCGATCGTCGCCATCCCCTTCACCGCCGACCGGCTCGAGAACCTCCACGTCGGGCCCGGTGGGGAGATCGACTCGGTGGCCGTGCCCTCGACGCAGCCCGGACTCCAGACCGCGCCCGGCGAGACGGTGCAGGGCACGACGAGCAACTCGGTCGACGTGCACGGCGACGGCGCCTGGGTGACCGGCGGCGGCACGCTCTGGGAGGCCGATGCGTCGGCGGGCGACGACACGCAGCTGCTGCACCTGCCGAGCGGGATCTCGGTCGAGAAGCTCCCCGGCAACGGCTCGGGCGGGGTGCTGTCGCAGCGGTTCCCGCCGGCGTCCCGCATTCCGTACGTCATGACCATCACCAACACCGGTCAGTGGCCGATCGAGGGGCTGACGCTGACCGACCAGGTCGGCGCCGACGCCGATGGTGCGCTGCTCGAACCGGTACCCGGAGCCGACCCGGTCTTCGAGTTCGAGCTCACGGATGCCGGCGGCACCGAACTCGACACGGACGGATTCGCCGGCTCGCTCGACCCGGTGACCGGCGAGGTCGAGATCACGGTGCCCGACGGGTTCGTGTTCCAGCCGGGCGACGTGCTCGTGATCACGTCGTGGCTGCAGTTCCGCTCCGGCCTGGCACCGGCGACGCCGGTCGTGAACTCCATCACGGCGACGAGCGACCGCATCTTCGACACCTGCGAGTCGACCGAACTCGGCCTCCCCGTCGATGCGGAGACCGACGCCGACTCGTGCACGGCGAGCACCTCGGTCGCGCCGAGCGCCGCCGCCCCGATCGGTCTGGAGAAGACGGTCAAGGGCAGCGCGGCAGGTGTGCCGGGGGCCGCGGTCGGGTCGGAGAACTACGACGATCTCGGCGTGCTGAACTTCGCCGACGCGAACTCGGCCGACGCCTGCGCGACCGGGAACTCGAACCAGGCGGGCTACTACAAGAGCACCTGCCTGCCCATCACCAGACCCGGCGGCATCGCGACGTGGCGAGTGGACTTCACCAACATCGGCAACGTGGCGGCCGAGTCGGTCGGCGGCATCGACGTGCTCCCGATCATCGGCGACACCGGAGTGACCGTGGGCTCGTCGCGCGGTTCCCAGTGGTCGCCGGTGTTCGCCGGCAACGTGCAGTTCCTCGGCGAGGTCAACTCCGCCGACGTCACGGTCGAGCAGTACTACCTCGAGACCGTCCCGGACGTGGCCTGCAACGCGGCCGACATCGAGTACACGACGCGCGGCACGGCGGTGCCGCCCGAGGACCCCTGCTACGCGGATCTGACCTCCCGCGACTGGGTGCTCTTCGACCCGAACACGCTGCCGCTGATCGAGCGGCCGTCGATGCGGGCGCTGAAGACGGTCGTCCGATGGGACGAGGGCTCCGGGCTGCAGCCGGGCACGGCCGGCGGCTTCACCTTCGACACGCGCACCCCGTACGTGCTGCCCGACTCCTACCCGGGCGGACTGCCCGTGGCGTGGAACGCGGTGGCCGCGGGAGCGGCGGCGGTCTATCAGGGCACGCAGGTCTACCAGGGCCCCGTCGAGCCCGTGCGAGCCGGCATCGCGGTGCCCACCGGTCGCATCGACCTCCAGAAGGAGGTGGTGGTGCCCGACGGCTGGACCGCCCCGCTCCCCGACTCCTACGACTTCGGGGTCCAATGCTTGTCCGGCCCGGTCGGGGTCGACCTCGTCTCCGATGCGGGCGACCCGGCATCGCCGGTCACCGTGCCCGCCGATGGTTCGGTCGTGACCTTCGGCGACGGCACGAACCTGCCCCTCTACGCGAACTGCACGGTGCAGGAGACGCCGGCCCAGGGTTCGACGGTCACCTACGATCCATCGGGCGTGCTGCCGAGTTCGGGCGTGATCACCGCGCAGCGCGACCTGACCGAGCGTGCGGACGTGCACCATCCGGCCGGTGGCGAGACCGAGCTCGAGCGCGTCCTCGTGACCAACGAGTACGAGTACGGCGGGTTCTCGGTCGTGAAGCGCGTCACCGAGGGCGGCGCGGTCGATCAGAACGGCGACCCGATCGCGTTCGACCCCGAGTTCACCTTCACGGCGAGCTGCACGTTCAACGGCGCGGAGATGATCCCGGCCGGCGACAGTCCGTTCACGCTGTCGAGAGACGAGACGGCGACGTTCGACTCCCTCCCGGTCGGCTCGGAGTGCACCGTCGCCGAGACGGATGCGGCGGGGGCGACGACCTCGAACCTCGTCGTGACGGAGAACGGCGTCGCCGGGCCCCCGACGGAGGACAGCGCCGACTTCGTCGTGCTCGCCGACGACGATGAGGGGGCGCACGTCACCGCGGTCGACGTCGAGAACGTCTACACGGTGGGATCGCTGGAGATCACCAAGCAGGTGACGGGCGACGGCGCCGCCGACTGGGCCGCGGACTCGTTCACGGTGCACGTGACCTGCACGTGGGACCAGGCGACGACGAACCCCGTCTACGACGACACTGCGACGCTCGCCGATGGCGAGACCTGGGCGATCGACGACCTGCCCACCGGAGCCGAGTGCACCGTCGAGGAGACCGATGACGGCGGCGCGACCGAGGTCGCGGTGACGCCGAACCCGGTCGTGATCGGCGACGCCGGTGTGGACGCCGCGCCGGTCGCGGTCGCGGTCGAGAACGACTACCGCGTCGGCGGGTTCGAGATCGCCAAGAGCGTCGTCGGACCGGGCGTCGGTTTCAGCGACGGCGTCGACTTCGCCTTCCACTACGTCTGCACCTACGAGGGAGCGACCGTCGGCGAGGGCGACCTCTCCATCACCGGCGACGGCACCGCCGGGCCGCTCGTCTCCGACCCGGTCGAGGGGCTCCCCGTGGGCACGGCGTGCACGATCGAGGAGACCGATGCGGGCGGGGCCGACCTCCTGCCGGATCCCGTCGACGTCACGATCCCCGACGAGGCGGACGGCACGGCGCAGGTCGTGACGGCCGACCTCGAGAACCGCTACAGCGCCGGCACGATCACCGTGACGAAGGCCCTCGCGGGCGACGGCATGAACGCCCCGCAGGCGATCGCCGGCCAGTACACGGTGCACGTGACCTGCGCCCTCACCGACGGCGGGACGCCGGTCTACGAGGGCGACGTCGTGGTCGGCGGCGACGGCACCCCCGTCACGGTCGCCGACCCCGATTCCGGCGACCCGCTGCTGCTGCCGATCGGCACGCACTGCTGGGGCGTGGAGACCGACGACGGCGGGGCCAGCGCGTCTTCGGTCGACTACGACTCGTTCGACAACGCGGTCATCGTCGTCGCGACCGAGTCCGACGACCCCCAGGAACTCGGCATCACCGCGACGAACACGTTCGACTTCGCCGAGATCGAGGTGACGAAGCTCGTCACCGGCAACCCGGATCACGCGGCGGGGACGACGTTCACGATCCTCGTCTCCTGCGTGCTCGATCGCGAGCCCCCCAACGAACCGGTCGTGATCTACGACCAGGAGCCGGTCGAGCTCGTCGACGGCGAGACGGTCACCCTCGGGCCCGTGCCCTACAACGCGACCTGCTACGCCGAGGAGCCGGATGGGATGGGCGCTTGGGACATCCAGGTCAGCGCGCCCGAGGACGCGCCGATCACCGTCGTGCCGGGGCCGACGCAGGAGATCGTCGTCACCAACGACTTCCCCGACGCCGGGTTCTCGGTGACGAAGACGATCGACAACGGCGGCGCGGCCGACCAAGGCGGCAGCGCGATCTCGTACGAGTACGTCTACCGGTTCGAGGCGGAATGCACGTTCGAGGGCGAGACGGTGCTCGAGGAGGAGTTCGAGCTCGCCGACGGCGCGACCCAGGACTTCACCGGCCTGCCCGCGGGCGCCGAGTGCACCGTCGACGAGATCGAGACTCAGGGGGCCGCGTCGACGACGATGGTGCTGACCCGGTCGGGCGTCGACGTCGAACTCGGCGAGACGTCGACGAGCGGCGCGTTCACCCTCGATCCCGACGACGACGGCCAGAGCGTCACCGCCCTCGCGGTGACCAACCACTACACGGTCGGCTCGCTCGAGATCACGAAGTCCGTCGTCGGCACCGGCGCGGACGCTTGGGGCGGCACGTTCGGCGACTTCGAAGTGCACCTCGTGTGCACGCTCGAGGCGGCCGACCCCGACGTCGTCTACGACGGCACCGGGACGCTGACGGCGGACGCGCCCGGCAACGTGCTGCTCGTGGAGAACCTGCCGACGGGCGCCGAGTGCAGCCTGAGCGAGACGGACGACGGCGGGGCGACCGAGTCCACGATCACGCCCGACACCGTGCTCATCGGCGACGACGCGACGGACGAGCCCGCGCAGTTCGAGGTCGAGAACGACTTCCGCACCGGCTCGCTCGACGTGCTCAAGGAGCTCACCGGTCCCGGTGCACCGGTCTTCTCGGAGGGCGACTACGCGTTCCGGGTGGTGTGCACCTACGAGTTCCGCATCGTCGTGAACCAGCCGCTCGTCGTGCACGCCGACGGCGGCGAGGGTCCGTTCTCGAGCGACGTCATCACGGGCATCCCGGTGGGCGCGACGTGCGTTGTCGCCGAGACCGCCTGGGGCAACGCCGACGGCCCCGCGGCGCCGGTCACCGTGACGATCCCCGACCAGGACGAGCCCGGTGTCGAGAGCGTCGTCGTCGCGGGCTTCATGAACCCGTTCTCGCTCGGCACGCTCGAGCTCACGAAGGCCGTCGACGGTTCGGCCGCCGATGCCGACTACGTCGCGGATGCCGTGTTCACGGTGCAGGTGACGTGCCAGATCGAGGTGGCGGGAGAACTCGTCACGCTGTACGGCGCGCCCGTGCAGATCACCGCGGGCGAGACCGTCGAGATCGTGGATGCCGACGGCGACCCGGTGCAGCTGCCGGGCGGCGCGCACTGCTTCGGCGAGGAGACGGACGACGGCGGCGCGACCGCGGCGTCCGTGGACTTCGACTCGTACGACAACGCCGCGATCGTCGAAGCCTCCGACGAGCCGCAGGAACTCGAGATCACCGCGACGAACACCTTCGACTCGGGCAGCCTCGACCTCAGCAAGACGGTGAGCGGCGCGGTCGCCGAGGCGAACGGCAAGGTGTTCGTCGTCGCGGTGACCTGCGTGTTCGATCGCGGGGCCAACGACCCGTACACCGCGCTCGACGCCGCACCCGTCGTGATCGCCGCGGGCGAGACGCAGACGCTCGACGGCCTCCCGATCGGCGCGGAGTGCTGGGCCGAGGAGACCGACGCCGGCGGCGCCGTCGAGGTGACGGTGAGCGCCACCGCCGCCACTCCGGTGACGATCGGCGCCGATGCCGCCGTCGTCATCACGATCGACAACCGCTTCGACCCGCCGCTGCCCTCGACGGGCATCGAACCGGAGCGGGCCGTCCTGATCGCCCTCGGGCTGCTGCTGCTCGGCGGCGGCGTCGTCGCGGCCGGCTACCTGGCCCGGCGCCGACGCTTCGGTTGAGCAGGGCGCGTCAACCGAGCAGTTCTAGGAGCCCGTCCGTGGCGGCCGCGAGGCCGCCGAGGTAGGCCACGACGATGACGCCGACCCGCGCCGCACGGTGCGAGACGTACCGGGCGAGCCATTCGCCGACGCCGACGCCCGCGAGGAGCACGAGCCCGACGAACAGCCACGCGGTCGCCTCGAGCGTCGGCACGGCCCACCCGCTTGCGGCGAGCTTGGCGACGAACGACGCGAGCGCGAGGCTGCCGAAGTAGGGCTGGGCGGTCGCCGCGAACGTCGGCTGCGGCCAGCGCGTCGCCGTGGCGTAGATGCTGAGGGCCGGGCCGCCGACCCCCGCTGTGGCGCTCATGAACCCCGAGACGCCGCCCGCGCCGATCGCGAGCCCCGACCCGTCCTCGGAGGACTGCAACCGGGGCACGAGCAGGGTCGCGGTCAGGGCGACGACGACCAGCGCGCCGATGCCGAGCTGCATCCACGGACCCGACACGACGGTCGCGACGACGGCGCCGACGATGCACCCGGCGATCGCCGCGGGCAGGATGACGCGCAGCCGAGCCCATTCGATCGACCGGCGCACGCGCGGCAGGATGAGGGCCGCGCTCAGCACGCTGCAGAGGTTGACGACGAGCACCCCGTCGTAGGGCCCGAGCAGGAGCACGAGCGCGGGGGAGGCGACGAGCGCGAACCCCATTCCCGTGATGCGCTGTGCGAGGGCCCCGACGAACACGGAGACGAGGACCGGGAGCAGCACCCGGGGAGTCTAATCGTCGCCGGCTGGGCGGACGGAGCGCCTTCGGCCGCAGACTGGAGCCCATGGACGACCACGGCATCCGTGTGCTCGACGGCGGACTCTCCAACGCGCTCGCCGAGCGCGGCCTCGATCTCTCCGGCGGGCTCTGGACCGCACGGCTCCTGCTCGACGCACCGGGAGAGATCGCCGCCGTGCACCGCGCCTATTTCGCGGCCGGAGCGAGCGTGGCGACGACCGCCTCGTACCAGGCGAGCCTCGACGGGTTCGTCGACGCGGGGATGACGCGGGGCGAGGCGGAGACGGCGATCCGAGCGAGCGTGGGGCTCGCGCGCGAGGTGCGCGACGGACTCGCCGGCGACGGCGTCGACCGCCTCGTCGCGGCCTCCGTCGGCCCGTACGGCGCCGTGCTCGCCGACGGCTCGGAGTACCGCGGCCGGTACGGGCTGAGCCGGGCGGCCCTCCGCGACTTCCACGCCCCGCGAATCGACCTGCTCGTCTCGGCGGGGCCCGACCTCCTCGCGGCCGAGACGGTGCCGGACCTGGAGGAGGCCGAGGTGCTCGTCGAACTGCTGGCCGAGACCGGCCTGCCGTGGTGGCTGTCCTTCACCGTCGCGGGCGACCGCACGCGCGCCGGCCAGCCCCTCGCGGACGCGTTCGCCGTGGCCGCCGGGCGGCCCGGCGCCCTCGCCGTCGGGGTGAACTGCTGCGCGCCCGAGGACGTGCTGCCCGCCGTTCGCACGGCCGTCGCCGCGAGCGGGCTGCCCGCGATCGCCTACCCGAACCGCGGCGAGACGTGGGACGCGCTCGCGCGCGCCTGGGTCGGCGCGGGCGCGTTCGACCCGGCCCCGGTCGCCGAGTGGGTCGCGGCGGGCGTCACGTGGGTCGGCGGATGCTGCCGGGTCGGCCCGGAAGACATCACCGCGATCGCGGCGGCGGTCGCCGGGCAGCCGGAGCCGGAGTGAGACGGCCGGAGCCCGCCCCGGACGTCAGCGAGCGTCCTCGGGCAGGTGCAGCTTCCTGAGGAACGCGTCGGTGCCGCGCGGCACCGCCGTCCGGTCGGCGAGCGACACCGCGATCGCCGTGGCGAGGGCGACGGGCACCGTCCACGCCGCGGGCTGTTCGAGCGCGGCGCGCAGGCCCGGGGCGTCCGCGGTGAGCGCCGGGCCCACGAGGATCGCGAACCCCGAGGTCGCGGCGCCCACGAGCATCCCGCTGATCGCCCCGCGCGCCGTGAGGCGGCGCCACCAGATGCCGAGCAGCAGGACCGGGGCCAGGGAGGACGCGGTGAAGGCGAACACCAGGCCGACGCTGCCCGCGAGGCCGGCCGCGGGGAGCACGAGCGACACCAGGAGCGGGACGGCCGTCGAGACGATCGCCGCGATGCGGAAGCCGCGCACCGAGCCGCCGAGGAGGTCCTGGCTGATGACGCCCGCGAGCGAGACGACGAGCCCCGAGGACGTCGAGAGGAAGGCCCCGAACGCGCCTGCGATGACGAGCGCCGTCGCGAGCTCGCCCCAGGGCGCCGGCAGCAGGCGTCCCGGCAGCACGATCGCGAGGGCGTCCGCGGGTTCGCCGGCGACCTCGGGCGCGTAGAGGCGGCCGATGAGCCCGATGAGGGTCGGGAACACGTAGAAGCCGCTCAGCAGGAACAGCACGATGAGCGTCGTGCGGCGGGCCGCCCGCCCGTCGGGGTTCGTGTAGAAGCGCACGAGCACGTGCGGCAGGCCGAGCGTGCCGAGCAGCAGCGCGAGCATGAGCGAGACGGTGCGGTAGACGTCGATCGCGCCCGGCCCGTCGGCGGCCGGGAACGGGTCGGCGGCCAGGGCCTCGGGCGCCGGTGCGTGCCCGCCGCCGAACAGGAGCAGCAGGAAGACGACCGGCAGTGCGAGCGCCGTCAGCTTCAACCAGTACTGGAAGGCCTGCACGAACGTGATCGAGCGCATCCCACCCGCCGTGACGATGATCGCGACGATCGCCGCGACGGCCACGGCTCCGGCCCAGGGCGGCAGCCCGGTCGCGATGCCGACGGTGAGTGCGGCGCCCTGCAACTGGGGCACGATGTAGCACCAGCCGATGACGATGACGAGGCCGCTCGTGACGAGCCGCACCCCGCGCGACTCGAGGCGGGCCTCCGTGAAGTCGGGGATCGTGTACGCGCCGGATCGCCGCAGCGGCGCCGCGACGAAGAGCAGCAGCATGAAGTACCCGGCCGTGTAGCCGATCGGGAACCAGAGCGCGTCGGCGCCCGTGAGCAGCACGAGCCCCGCGATGCCGAGGAACGAGGCCCCGGAGAGGTATTCGCCGCCGATCGCCGACGCGTTCCACCACGGCCGCACCGTGCGGCTCGCGACGTAGAAGTCGCTCGTGGTGCGCGAGACGCGCAGCCCGTAGAAGCCGATGAGCGCGGTCACGACCGCGACGCCGGCGATCGCGAGGTAGCCGATGACCGGGTTCACGACTTCTCGCCGCCCTCGTCGCCGCCCCCGGCGGTGTACCCCTCCGCAGCGCCCTCGCCGGCCACGAGGGAGCGGAAGCGCGCCTCGTTGCGGTTCGCCGCGCGCACGGCGAGCGCCGACACGGTGAGCAGCAGCGGGTAGACGCCGAAGGCGAGCAGCAGCCACGACACCGGCACCCCGAGCACCGCGTACCCCTCGTCGGGGATGAGCGTGAGGCCGACCACGAAGAGCACCGTCGCGAGCACGAACCCGATCGCGAACACGAGAGCCGTCGCGAACTGCGAGCGGATGAGGGCGCGCGCGTACACCGCGTGCGGGTCGCTCGCCGCCGGCTTCGACTGGGCGCGCAGGCGGGCCGGCTCGCCGCCGCCCCGGCGGGGGCACGGGGGCGTCAC
>NZ_WSTA01000079.1 GCF_009789225.1 Agromyces seonyuensis
CGGCCGGCGCGCCGGGAGCGCCCGGCGCCGCGGCGGTGCTCGCGACGGCGGCGTCGGCCACCGGCCCGCTCGGCGGTGCGGTCGTGACCGCCGATGCGGCGGTCTCCGCCGGAGTACCGGTCGTCTCGTCGACGAGGCTCTCACGCGGCATTGCGCACCAACTCCTTCCGCAGTCGCTCGGTGATCTCCGCGGCGAGCGCCGCGGGGTCGGCGCCGGCGGTCGCCCACTCCCCCGACACGCGGCCGGGCCGGCTGGAGAGCAGCACGATGCGCTGCCCGAGGCGCACGGCCTCCCGCACGTTGTGGGTGACGAAGACGATCGTGCGTCCCGTACGCCGCCAGACGCGTTCGAGTTCTTCGTGCAGCAGATCGCGCGTGATGGCGTCGAGCGCGGCGAACGGCTCGTCCATGAGCAGCACGGGCCGCTCCTGCGCGAGCGCCCGTGCGAGGGCGACGCGCTGGCGCATCCCGCCCGAGAGCTCGTGCGGCCGCTTGCCGGCCGCGTCGGCGAGGTTGACGGCGTCGAGCAGTTCGAGCGCGCGGGCCCGACGCTCGGCACGCGGCACGCCCGCGAGCTCGAGGGCGAGTTCGACGTTGCGCGACGCGGTGAGCCAGGGCATGAGCGCGGGCTCCTGGAACATCACGGCGGCACCGGCGTCGGGGATCTCGACCGTGCCCGCGGTCGGGCGGTCGAGTCCCGCGATCAGGTTCAGCAGCGTGGACTTGCCGCACCCGGAGGCGCCGAGGAGGCAGACGAACTCCCCATCGGCGATGTCGAGCCGGACATCCTCGAGCACGACGGGGCCGGCGCCGAAGCGCTTGCCGACGCCGGCGAGGCGGATCGCGACGGACATCCTCACTCGCTCCCGAGCCCGCCGGCGGACACCGGCTCGGCGCCGTCGGCCTCGAGGAGACCGTTCAGCAGCGACAGGTCGAAGAGGCCGTCGATCGAGCCGTCCTTCTGCGTGCCCGCTTCCAGGCCGTTCGCGACGAGGGTCTCGAAGGTCTCGGCGTGCGGGTCGGCGTCGAACGCGACGTGCTCGAGCGCGCGGTCGATCACGGCGGGCTCGAGGCCCTTGCCGGTGTCGGCCTCGAGCTTCGCGTTGATGACGCCGGCCGCCTCGTCCGGGTGCTCCGCGAGCCAGCCGAGGGCGGCGAGGTGGCCCTCGAGCAGCGCCTCGACCGTCTGCGGGTGCGCGGCGAGGAAGTCGGCGTTGACGAGCAGCACGGTCGTCGGGAACGCGCCGTCCTCCCAGAGGTCGGCCTCGTCGACGAGGACGTGCGCGCCGGCGTCGACGACGAGCCGCGATACCCACGGCTCCGGCAGCCAGGCGCCGTCGATCTCGCCCTGCTGGAACAGGGTGAGCGTCTGGGCGTTCTCGGTCGGGGTGATGGCGACGTCGCCGCCGCCGGAGGTGTCGGTCTCGTAGCCCTCGTCGGCGAGCCAGGCGCGCAGCGCGACGTCCTGGGTGTTGCCGAGCTGCGGCGTCGCGAGCGTCGCGCCCTCGAGGTCGGCCGGCGAGTCGATGCCGTCGCGCACGACCAGGGCCGCACCGCCGACGGCGGCGCCCGCGACGATGCGCGCCGACTGGCCGCCGGACTGGATGAACGTGTTGATCGAGGGGTTCGGGCCGATGTACGCGACGTCGATCGCGCCCGCGGTGAGCGCCTCGATCGCGGCCGGGCCGGCGTTGAAGACCTCGGTCGAGAGTTCGGTGCCGCCGAGCGCGTCGGCGAAGAACCCCTCCTCGAGCCCGACGAGGGCCGGCGCGTGGGTGACGTTGGCGAAGTAGCCGAGCGTCACCTCGTCGGCCGGCGCACCGCCCGCCGCGGCGACGTCGGCGGAGGCATCCGCGCCCGCGCAGCCGCCGAAGCCCATCGCGACGGCACCGGCGACGGCGACGAGGGCGGACAGGCGAACGGTCGAGCGGGTCATGGATCCTCCAGGGTTCGGTGCGGACGAGCGGTGCGGATGAGCGGTGGGTTCGGGGCCGGCGGTTCCGGCGCGGTCGGTTCGAGGGTGCCGAAGCCTGCTCAGGGAGCGGGCAGGACGATGCCGGCGGCGAGCGTCGCACCGTCGGCCGGTTCGATGACGAGGAACGACCCGGCTTCGCGGCTGACGGCGTAGGGCTCGACGGGGAGCTCGGCGGCGAGACGCAGTCGCACCCGGCCGATCTCGTTCGCCTCGAGCCGGTCGGCGTCGACGAGCTCGAACGTGTCGAGGTCGCGCATCGCCGTGACGGCGGCGATGATCGCGGGCACGGCGGCCGTGCCGTGCTTGACGAGCACGCGGTCGCCGATGCGGAGCGTGCGGCGGTCGAGCTGGAAGAGCTCCGCCTCGAACTCGCGTACGGGCTCGACCCGGTGCGAGACCGCGACGACGTGCGCGCCGCGTGCGGCATCCACGTCGTCGGCGAGCGAGAGCGAGACCGACTGCGGCGCGATCGCCTCGTCCGCCGGTTCACCCGCCACCCGGATGCCCGTCACGCGCGTGACGTGCCCGCCGGGCTCGACCCGTACCGCGTCGCCGACGGCGATGCGGCCCGAGGCGACTCGACCGGCCAGCGCCCGGTGGTCGCGGAGCGCCGCCACCGCATCCGGATCGGCGGCGAGGTCGGGCGCGAGCCCGCCCTGCGGACGGATGACGAGCTGCACGGGCAGCCGGAAGGGCTCCGCCTCGGGCGCGAGCTCCGCGGCCGCAGGCAGGGAACCGAGCAGGTCGAGCAGCGCCGGCCCGTCGTACCAGGGCGTGCGCGCCGAACGCTCGACGACGTTGTCGCCCTCGAGCGCCGACACGGGGATGACGTGCGTGCCCGGGATCCCGAGCGCCGCGGCCGCGGCGAGCGCGTCGGCCTCGACCCGGCGGAACGCGTCCTCGTCGAAGCCGAGCAGGTCGATCTTGTTCACGGCGACGACGAGGTGCGGCACGCCGAGCAGGGCGACGACGGCGAGGTGCCGCCGGGTCTGCTCGAGCACGCCGTGGCGAGCGTCGACGAGCACGACGACGGCATCGGCCGTCGTGGAGCCCGTGACCATGTTGCGCGTGTACTGCACGTGGCCGGGGCAGTCGGCGAGCACGAAGCTGCGCTCCCCCGTCGAGAAGTACCGGTAGGCGACGTCGATCGTGATGCCCTGCTCGCGCTCGGCGCGGAGGCCGTCGGTGAGCAGCGCGAAGTCGAAGCCGGTGCCGTGGCCGAAGCCGCGTTCGCGGGACGTGCGCTCGATCTGCTCGAGCTGGTCGGCGAGGATCGCCTTCGCGTCGTGGAGCAGCCGACCGACGAGGGTCGACTTGCCGTCGTCGACGCTGCCCGCGGTCGCGAAGCGGAAGAGGCTCGTCGCGCGCGGCGCGTCCTCGTCGGGCTGCGCTACGAGCGCGGTCAGTGCCGGCGTCAGAGTGTCGGTCATCAGAAGTACCCGTCCTTCTTGCGGTCCTCCATGGCCGGCGCCGGCGCAGCGGCGTTCGGTCGTGCGTTCATCAGAAGTACCCGTCCTTCTTGCGGTCCTCCATGGCCGGCGCCGGCGCAGCGGCGGTCGGTCGTGCGTTCATCAGAAGTACCCGTCCTTCTTGCGGTCCTCCATGGCCGGCGCCGGCGCAGCGGCGGTCGGTCGTGCGTTCATCAGAAGTACCCGTCCTTCTTGCGGTCCTCCATGGCCGCCTCGGAGAGGCGGTCGTCGGCGCGCGTGGCGCCGCGTTCGGTGATGGTCGACGCGGCCACCTCCCGCACGATCGCGGCGAGGTCGGCCGCGTCGGATTCCACGGCGCCCGTGCAGCTGAGGTCGCCGACCGTGCGGTAGCGCACGCGCTTGCGCTCGACGGTCTCGTCGGGCCGCGGCAGCGAGGAGTCGCCGACGGCGCGCCACATGCCGTCGCGGCGGAACACGTCGCGCTCGTGGGCGAAGTAGAGCGGGGGCAGCGGGATCTGCTCGCGTTCGAGGTAGCGCCACACGTCGAGCTCGGTCCAGTTGGAGATGGGGAACGCGCGCACGTGCTGGCCGGGCGTGTGCCGGCCGTTGTAGAGGCTCCAGAGCTCGGGGCGCTGGTTGCGCGGGTCCCACGCGCCGAACTCGTCGCGGAGCGAGATGATGCGCTCCTTGGCGCGCGCCTTGTCCTCGTCGCGCCGGGCCCCGCCGAAGACGGCGTCGTGGCGGCCGGCGGCGATGGCGTCGAGCAGGGGCCGCGTCTGCAGCGGGTTGCGGGTGCCGTCGGCGCGCTCGGCGAGCCGGCCGTCGTCGAGGTAGTCCTGCACGCGGGCGACCTCGAGTCGCACGCCGAGGCGCTCGACGGTCTCGTCGCGGAACGCGAGCACCTCGGGGAAGTTGTGGCCGGTGTCGACGTGCAGCACGGGGAACGGGACGCGTCCGGGACGGAAGGCCTTGGCCGCGAGGTGCAGCACGACGACCGAGTCCTTGCCGCCGGAGAAGAGCAGCACGGGCCGCTCGAACTCGGCGACGACCTCTCGGATGATGTGGATGGCCTCGGCCTCGAGCAGGTCGAGGGCATCGAGGCGCGTGGACGCGCCAGCGGACGCGCTTGCCTCGGTAATAGACGCAGTCATTCGTGGAGTCCGCATTCCGTCTTGGCGAGTCCGGCCCAGCGGCCGGAACGGGGGTCGTCGCCCGGGGCGACCCGGGCGGTGCACGGCGCGCAGCCGATCGAGGGGTAGCCGTCGGCGACGAGCGGGTTGACGATCGCCCCGAACGCGCCGGCGTAGTCGAGCAGGTCGTCGAAGCTCCAGGCGGCGAGCGGGTTGACCTTGACGAGGCCGTTGCGCTCGTCCCAGACCACGAGGGGCGTGTTCGCGCGGGTGGATGCCTCGTCGCGGCGCACCCCCGTGAACCACACCTCGTAGCCGCTCAGGGCGTCCTGGAGGGGCGCGACCTTGCGACGTGCGCAGCACGCACCGGGGTCGCGCTCGTGGAGCCGGGCGCCGAACTCGGCGTCCTGCTCGGCGACGCTCTGCTCGGCGGTGACGTCGACGACGCGCACCTCGAGGCCGGTGGCGACCGCGTCGCGCGTCGCGACCGTCTCGGCGAAGTGGTAGCCGGTGTCGAGGAAGAGCACGTCGACGCCGGGCAGGACGGTCGCCACGAGGTGCGGCAGCACGGCGTCGGCCATGGAGCATGCGACCGCGGCGGCACCGGTGTCGAACTCGCGGGCGACCCATTCGACGACGCCGTACGCGCTCGCCTCGCCGGGTGCCAGGCTCGCGAGCTCGGCGGCGCCAGCCTCGGCGAGCGCACGCAGCTCCTCCGGCGAGCGACGGACGCGGATGCGGGGCGCGAGTGCGACGCTCATCGCAGCACCGCCTCGTCGGCGCGGTGCGCCCATTCGGCGAACGTCTCGTCGGCCTCGGCGTCGCGCTCCTCCGCGAAGCGGCGCACGAGCCGCTCGACGTAGTCGGCGAGGCCGTCGGCGGTGACCTTGAGGCCGCGGACCGTGCGGCCGAGGCCGGCTTCGTCGCGGTCGCGGGAGGCGAGGCCGCCGCCGAGGTGCACCTGGAAGCCGGGGGTCTGGCCGCCGTCGCCGTCGGGCAGCAGCTGCCCCTTCAGGCCGATGTCGGCTGTCTGGATGCGGGCGCACGAGTTCGGGCAGCCGTTGACGTGCAGCGAGATCGGATGCGGCAGCTGCGGTTCGAGCTCGGCGAGCCGGGCTTCGAGCAGGGCCACGGCATCCGTCGCGGTCTGCTTCGTCTCGACGATCGCGAGCTTGCAGAACTCGATGCCCGTGCAGGCGATCGCGCCGCGGCGGAACAGGCTCGGCCGCGACTGCAGGCCGAGGACGTCGAGGCCGGCGACGAGCGAGTCGAGGCGGTCCTCGGCGACGTCGAGGATGACGAGCTTCTGGTGGGGCGTCGTGCGGAGCCGCGTCGACCCGTGGGCCTCGAGCAGATCGGCGAGGGCGGCGAGCGTCGGGCCGGAGACGCGGCCGACGACGGGCGTCACGCCGAGGTAGAAGCGGCCGTCGCGCTGGCGGTGCACGCCGACGTGGTCGCCGACGGTGGTCGCGGTCGGGGCGGCGGGGCCGTCGGGCAGCGGGGCATCCAGGTATTCGGTCTCGAGCACCTCGCGGAAGCGCTCGACGCCCCACTCGGCGAGGAGGAACTTCAGGCGGGCCTTGTTTCGCAGGCGTCGGAAGCCGTAGTCGCGGAAGATCTGGGCGACGCCGTGCCACACGTCGGCGACGCGCTCGGGGGCGACGAACACGCCGAGCCGCTCGGCGAGCCGGGGCGCCGTCGAGAGTCCCCCGCCGACCCACAGGTCGTAGCCGATGCCGAGCTCGGGGTGCTCGAGCGCGACGAAGGCGACGTCGTTGATCTCGTGCACGACGTCCTGCGACGGGTGCCCCGTGATCGCCGACTTGAACTTGCGCGGCAGGTTCGCGAGCGACTCGTCGCCGATGAAGCGGCTCGTGATCTCCTCGATCTGCGGCGTCGGGTCGATGAGCTCGTCGGCCGCGATGCCGGCTACGGGCGAGCCGAGCACGACGCGCGGCACGTCGCCGCACGCTTCGGTCGTGCCGAGGCCGACGGCTTCGAGGCGGCGCCAGATCTCGGGCACGTCCTCGACGCGGATCCAGTGGAGCTGGATGTTCTGGCGGTCGGTCAGGTCGGCGGTGCCGCGGCCGAACTCGGTCGAGATGCCGGCGATGACGCGGAGCTGCTCGGTCGTGAGCTGCCCGCCGTCGATGCGCACGCGGAGCATGAAGTACTCGTCCTCGAGCTCCTCCGGCTCCAGCGACGCGGTCTTGCCACCGTCGATGCCGGGCTTGCGCTGCGTGTAGAGGCCCCACCAGCGGAAGCGACCGTGCAGGTCGGTCGGGTCGATCGAGGCGAACCCGCCGGCGGCGTAGGTCGTCTCGATGCGTTCGCGGACGGCGAGGCCGCCGTCGGCCTGCTTCCACTCCTCGTTGCCGTTGAGCGGCGCGGTGCCGTCGATCTTCCACTGGCCGTTCGAACGGCCGTCGGCGCGCGGCGGGCGCACCCGTGCGGCGGATGCCTCGGGTCGCGCGGTCTCGCTGATCGTCATCGCCTGCTCTCCTTTCCGGTTCGTCCGGGCTCGGACTGCGTCGTCCCGGCCGCGGCGGTCGGTGCCGCCGGTTGCCGACCGGTGCCGACCCGGGACAAGCTACGGCCGTACCCGTGCGGCGTCATCGCGCGTCCGACCGACGCGGCAACACTCGGTGACGTCGCGTCATACTTCGACCGATTGCGTCACGAGCGCGCGGTCCGTGACGCGCGTCGCGAGGGCGTGCGTGGCGACGCCTTCCAGGTAGAGGCCGACGACCACGTCCACGAGGGCGGGATGCGTGCGGTCGGCTTCGGCGAGCGCCGCCGTCGTGATGTCGGCGCCGGCGCCCTCGGCGAGGGACTGGAAGTACCCCGGCGCGAGGAGGTAGCTCGCCGCGACGACGCGTCCGGCCCGGGGCCGTCCCGAGCGGGCCGCTCCGGCTCCGCCCCGCGTCGACCGCGTGGCTGCGATCGCGTCGTCCGCGCGCGGCTCGGCCGCCGAGAGGAAGGATGCCGTGACTGGCCGTCCGAGCCGGAGCGAGAGCTCGTCCGCCGTGCGGCGGCAGTCCGCGACGGCGGCGGCATCCGACGAGCCGGCCGCGATGAGCACGACCTCGTCGCCCGCGCGCAGGCCCGCTTCGTCGAGCCGGTCGACGAGGACGTCGACGAGCCGTTCGTCGGGGCCGAGGGCGGGCGTCGTCCGCACGTTCGGCCGCCCCCGGGTGGAGTCGGCGAGGTCGACCCGCACGTGGTACCCCGCCGAGAGCAGCAGCGGCACGAGCACGACCGGCTCGTCCGAGGGGATCAGCGCGAGCGAGTCATCCACGTCGGGAGCCTGCACGTCGACGTGCGCGAGCCGCACGTCGACGCCCGGCAGCCGATCGGCGACGGCCGCGACGAGTCGGGCGATCGCCGCCTGACCGGCGGGGTCGGCGGTGCCGTGGGAGACGGCGAGGAGGGTCGGAGCGGACATCCGCCCATCATCGGCATCGGCCCGAGGCGCCGCCGGGATGCGACGGAATGTTCCGTTGCGTTCCGCCGCGTGACGCGGCCCGACTCAGAAGCCGAGGCGGCCGAGCTGCTTCGGGTCGCGCTGCCAGTCCTTGGCGACCTTCACGTGGAGCGCGAGGTAGACCTTGCGGCCGAGCAGCTCCTCGATCTGGGCGCGCGCCGTCTGGCCGACCTCGCGGAGGCGCTGGCCGCCCTTGCCGATGATGATGCCCTTCTGGCTGTCGCGCTCGACGTAGACGTTCGCGTAGACCTCGACGAGGTCCCTGTCCTCCCGCTCGATGACGTCGTCGACGGTCACGGCGACCGAGTGCGGCAGTTCGTCGCTGACGCCCTCGAGCACGGCTTCGCGCACGAACTCCGCCATGCGCTCCTCGGCCTGCTCGTCGGTGAGGGCGTCCTCGGGGTAGAGGGGGTACTCGCTCGTCGGCAGGAGCTTCAGCAGTTCGTCGACGAGCACGTCGAGCTGCTCGCCCTTCGGCGCCGACACGGGGATGATCGTGGCCCACTCGCGCAACTGCGAGACGGCGAGCAGCTGATCGGCGACCTTCGCCTTGCCCGTCTTGTCGGTCTTCGTGACGATCGCGACCTTGAGCGCCCGCGGGTACTCCTCGAGCTGCTCGCTGATGAAGCGGTCGCCCGGTCCGATCGGCTCGTCGGCCGGCACGCAGAACGCGATGACGTCGACGTCGCCGAGGGTCGACTGCACGAGGTGGTTGAGCCGCTCGCCGAGCAGGGTGCGCGGACGGTGCACGCCCGGAGTGTCGACGAGGATGATCTGGCCGTTCGGCCGGTGCACGATGCCGCGGATCGCGCGGCGCGTCGTCTGCGGCTTCGAGGAGGTGATCGCGACCTTCTGGCCGACGAGCGCGTTCGTCAGCGTCGACTTGCCGACGTTGGGCCGGCCCACGAACGAGACGAAGCCCGCCCGGTACGGCGCGCTCGGCTCGGCGGCCGCGGCGGTGGTCTCGGTCGGTTCAGCCACGTCGGCTCCTCTCGTCGGCGCGGGCGTTGCGCCCGCGACCTGCAGTGTCGTCCGCGGCGCGCACGACGGGCAGACTGCCCGTGTGCCGGGACTCCCGTCGCCCCTCGAACGCCGTCATCGCGTCGATGAGCGACTGGTCGCGCCACGCGAGCACGGTCTGGATCCGGCCGCGGCGCCCGCTCGTGCGCTCGGCCTCGAGCACGAGCCCGCTGACCGTCACGGTGTCGCCCGGTGCGGCGATGCGCCCGAGTTCCTTGGCGACGAGCCCGCCGACCGAGTCGACGTCCTCGTCCTCGAGCTCGAGCCCGAAGAGCTCCCCGAGCTCGTCGATCGGCAGGCGCGCGTTGACACGGTACCGCTCGTCCGGGAGCGACTCGACGTCGGGCGCGTCCCGGTCGTACTCGTCGGTGATGTCGCCGACGAGCTCCTCGATGAGGTCCTCCATGGTCACGAGGCCGGCGATGCCGCCGTACTCGTCGACGACCATGGCGAGGTGGTTCGAGCGCTGCTGCATCTGCCGCAGCAGGGCGTCGGCGTTCAGGGACTCGGGCACGAACTCGGCGTCTCGCATGAGGTCGCCGGCAGTGAGGGATGCCGCGCCGTCGGGCCGCTCGAAGCTCACCCGTGCCAGGTCGCGGAGGTAGAGGATGCCGGCGATCTCGTCGGCGTCGCCGTCGATCACGGGGATGCGGGAGACGCCCGACTTGAGGAACAGCGCCATCGCGTCCGCGAGCGGGGCCGCGCGGTCGATGACGGTCATGTCGGTGCGCGGCACCATGACCGAGCGCACGATGGTCTCGTTGAACTCGAAGATCGAGTGGATGAGCTCGCGGTCGTCCTCCTCGAGCACGGCCTGCTCGGCGGCCTCGTCGACGAGGCTGAGCAGCTGCTCCTCGCTCGAGACGCCGGCGTAGCGGGCGCGGCCGGGGGTCACGCGATTGCCGAGGGCGACGAGGGCGTTGGCGAGCGGGCCCGTGCTCACCCGCACGATGCGGACGATGCGCGCCGAGGAGCGCACGATGCCCTCGGGGTGCGCGCGGCCCACGGAGCGGGGGCTCGTGCCCACGAGCACGAAGGAGACGCCGATCATGATCGCCGCGGAGGCGATGAGCACGAGCCACCAGCTCTCGAGCAGCTCGGTGAAGGCGATCGTGACGAGCACCGCCGCGGTCGTCTCGACGATGATGCGCACGAAGTTGATCGCGTTGACGTGGGCGCCCGGGTCGTCGGCGATCGCGAGGATCGAGCGACGTGCACGGGAGCGCTCGGCGAGCTCGACGAGGTCGGCCCGGGACAGGGACTGCAACGCCGCGTCCGCCGCGGCCATGAAGCCGCCGAAGGCGACGAGGACCGCGGCGATCGCGAAGCACCAGGCGGCGAGCATGGTCAGCGTCGTCGCTCCTGCATCGCGAACCCGACGAGGATGTCGCGCTGGAGGCCGAACATCTCCTTCTCCTCGTCCGGCTCGGCGTGGTCGAAGCCGAGCAGGTGCAGGATGCCGTGGGTCGTCAGCAGCTGCAGCTCGTCGGTGAGGCCGTGCCCCGCCGTCTTCGCCTGCTCGATCGCGACCTGCGGGCAGAGCACGATGTCGCCGAGGAGGCCGGCCGGCGTCGGCTCGTCGAGCGTGCCGGGGCGCAGCTCGTCCATGGGGAAGCTCAGCACGTCAGTCGGGCCGGGCTCGTCCATCCACTGCACGTGCAGCTGCTCCATGGCGCCCTCGTCGACGAGCACGACCGCCAGCTCGGCGTCGCGGTGCACGTGCAGCGCGTCGAGCGCGTACACGGCGACGCGCTGCAGCGCCGCCTCGTCGACCTCGATCGCCGACTCGTTGTTGATCTCGATGCTCACGGATGCTCCGCTCTCGCAGGGGTGGTCGGTCGGTTCACGCGGCGCTTCAGCTGATGCCGCGGCGCTGCTGGTGATCGCGCGGCGCGCGGCCGCGGCGTTCGGCGCGGTTGGCGAACTCGCGAGCCTGCTCGCGCTCGTAGCGGCCCGCCTGCTGCTTCTGGTCGTACTCCGTGTAGGCGTCGACGATGCGGCCGACGAGCGAATGGCGCACGACGTCTTCGCTCGTGAGGCGCTGGAAGGCGATGTCGTCGATGCGATCGAGGATGCGCGTGACGAGCCGGAGGCCCGAGGACGCCGTCGGCAGGTCGACCTGGGTGATGTCGCCCGTGACCACCATCTTGGAGCCGAAGCCGAGGCGGGTGAGGAACATCTTCATCTGCTCGGGCGTCGTGTTCTGCGCCTCGTCGAGGATGACGAAGGAGTCGTTGAGCGTGCGGCCGCGCATGTAGGCCAGCGGTGCGACCTCGACGGTGCCGGCCGCGAGCAGCTTCGGCACGAGCTCGGGGTCCATCATCTCGTTGAGCGCGTCGTAGAGGGGCCGCAGGTACGGATCGATCTTGTCGGTGAGCGTGCCGGGCAGGAATCCCAGGCGCTCGCCGGCCTCGATGGCGGGTCGGCTCAGGATGATCCGCGAGACCTCCTTGCGCATGAGCGCCTGGACGGCCTTCGCCATCGCGAGGTAGGTCTTGCCCGTGCCGGCGGGGCCGATGCCGAACGTGACGGTGTGCTCGTCGATCGCGTCGACGTAGTCGCGCTGGCCCGCCGTCATGGGACGGATCGTCTTGCCGCCGCGCTGGAGGATGACCTCGCCGAGCATCGCGCTCGGCCGTGCGGTCGGGTCGCGGTCGATGATGCGCTTCGAGGAGACGACCTCCGTGGGCGACGGGTCGACGCCCGTGCGCACGAGCTCCTGGAGCTCCTCGATGAGGCGCCGCACGCGGCCCACCTCGTCGGGTGCGCCGCGCAGCACGATCTCGTTGCCGCGCACGTGCACGTCGACGTCGGGGTGCTCCCGTTCGATCGTCGTGAGCAGCCGGTCCTGCGGCCCCAGCAGACGCACCATGGCGACGCCGTCGATCTCCAGCCGCGCCTCGGCGACCGGCCGGGTCACGGCCTCCTCGTCCGCGTCGATACGATCGCGACCGGGTCGTTCACTGTCCGGCAAGCGTGCCCTCCTCGAGTCCGCCGGCGAGCACATGGGCGTGCACGTGGAAGACGGTCTGGCCCGCATTGGGGCCGGTGTTGAAGACGAGTCGGAACTGGCCGTCGGCCAGCTCCCCCGCGATGCGCGACGCCGCGGCGACCAGTTCGGCCAGCAGCGCGGGGTCGCCGGCGGCGAGTTCGACGACGTCGGCGTAGGCCTCGGTCTTCGGCGTCACGACGACGTGGACCGGGGCCTTCGGCGCGATGTCGTGGAAGGCGATCAGCCGCTCGTCCTCGAAGACGACGTTCGCCGGGATCTCGCGCGCGATGATGCGGCTGAACACGGACGGGGCGGCACCGGTTTCGCTCATCCCCTCAGTCTACCGGGGGCTCCGCCGCCGGGGCCGGGCGGTTCGCCCTCGGCGTTCGCGGGAGCGGCGGCGTCCTCGCGGTTCCACAGCATCCGATAGAAGTCGAGGCGCTCCGCATCGGGCTCGATGCCGTAGGCGGCGAACAACGCTCCCTCGTGCCCGGCGCCGAAGTTCCAGTCGAGGCTCATCGAGGCGACCGCGAGATCCGCCCAGCGGTCGGCGACGCCGAGACCGCCGAGATCGACGTGCCCGCGCCACCGGCCGTCGTCCCCGATGAGGGTGTTCGGGGCGCACGCGTCGCCGTGGCAGACGACGAGCCGATCGATCGACGGATGCGGGAGCGCCCAGCCGCGCTCGGCCGGCGACCAGTCGAACGGGCACTCCGCCACGGGCAGCGCCTCGTGCAGCGCCCGGAGTCCGGCGCCGATCGCCGCGGCCGCCGCAGCGGGGTCCGCCCGGACGCGCTCGTCGACCGCGCTGCGGCCGGGCAGCGCGGCGGTCACGAGCAGCTCCCCCGAGGCATCCGATTCGACGGCGAGCACGTGCGGCACCGGATGGAACCGCCCCGCCCACTCCAGGCGCACGGCCTCGTCCCGGAGCGGGATGCCGACGCCCTCGGGCATCCATTTCAGGAATCGATCGCCGTCGCGGAACGTCAGCCCGCCGAGGCCGTTGCGCCACACGGCCTCGAGCGGTCCGCGAGCGGCGGCGACGACGAGCGCCGGCAGCTCGACCGGTCCCTCCGGCCGCCCCGCGAGGTCGGCGGGGACCTCGTTCACCAGCGGCCGAGCGCCGTCTGCAGCGCGGCGATCGCCGCCGGCCCGGCCGTGGAGGTGCGCAGCACGCCGTCGCCGAGGCGCACGAGCTCGGCGCCCGCGGCTTCCAACGCGCGCAGTTCCTCGGGGGCGATGCCGCCCTCCGGACCGACCACCAGGGCCACGTCGCGGCCGTCGAGGTCGAGGTCGCCGAAGCGCACCGACGCGGACGGCTCGAGCACGAGCACGCGCGTGCCGGCGAGGGCCGCGGGCAGCTGCTTCGTCGTGGCGAGCGGGGCGACCTCGGGCAGCCACGCGCGCAGCGACTGCTTCACCGCCTCGCGGGCGATGCTCGCCCACCGGGCGCGGCCCTTCTCGGCCTTCTTCGCATCCCACCGGGAGACCGATCGGGCGGACGCCCACGGCACGATGGCATCCACGCCGAGCTCGGTCGCGGCTTGCACGGCGAGTTCGTCGCGGTCGCCCTTCGCGAGCGCCTGCACGAGCGTGAACCGCGGGGTCGAGGCATCCTCGGTGCGCACCGACTCGATCTCGACCGAGAGTCGCGACGGTTCGGCGACCGTCACGACACCGCGGGCGACGAGCCCGCGCCCGTTGCCGAGCTCGATCGACTCGCCGACGCGGAGCCGGGCGACCTGCACCGCGTGGCGGGACTCCTCGCCGCCGAGGGTCACGAGCGCGCCCGACTCGGTCGTCTCGAGCGATTCGTCGAGGTAGCGGTTCGCCATGCGCCCTCCCCTGGATCCGTTCCGAACCTAGCCGAGGAAGCGGTCGCGCAACCGCGCGAACAGTCCCTGCTGGAACTGCGCGAGCTCCGGACCCTTCGACTTCTTCGACGACGCGAACTGCTCGATGAGCTCGCGCTCGCGGCCGGAGAGCTTCGTCGGAGTGACGACGTGCACGCCGATGCGCAGGTCGCCGCGCCCGCTGCCGCGGAGCTTGGTCACGCCGCGGTCCTTGACCGTGATGATCTCGCCCGCCTGGATGCCCGCCTTGATCTCGACGTCGACGTCGCCGTCGAGGCCGGGGATCGTGGTGTTCGTGCCGAGGATCGCGTCGGTCATCGGCACCTCGAGCGTGGCGAGCAGGTCGTCGCCGTTGCGCGAGAACACGTCGTGGCTCCGCACCTTGATCTCGAGGTAGAGGTCGCCGTTCGGTCCGCCGGCAGGGCCGGCCTCGCCGGAACCGGGCATCTGGATGCGCGTGCCCGTGTCGACGCCCGCGGGGATGTCGACCGGAACGCTGCGACGCGCGCGCACGCGGCCCTGGCCCTGGCAGGTCACGCACGGGGTCTGGATGACCGTGCCGTAGCCGCGGCACGTGCCGCACGGGCTCGAGGTCACGACGTTGCCGAGCAGCGAGCGCACCTGGCGCTGGATCTGACCGGTGCCGCGGCAGATGTCGCAGGTCACGGGCGAGGTGCCGGGCGCGCAGCAGGAACCGTTGCACGTCTCGCACACGACGGCCGTGTCGACCTCGAGGTCGCGGTGCGTGCCGAAGACGACCTCGTCGAGGTCCACTTCGACTCGCAGCAGCGCGTCCTGGCCGCGCTCGCGGCGGCTGCGGGGCCCGCGGGTGCCGCCGCCCCCGCCGCCGAAGAACGTCTCGAAGATGTCGCCGAAGCCGCCGAAGCCGGCGCCGCCCGCGCCGCCGAACGGCGAGCCGGAGCCGCCCTGGTCGTACTGGCGCCGCTGCGCAGGGTCGGAGAGCACGTCGTAGGCGTGGGTCACGAGCTTGAAGCGCTCGGAGGCCTCGGTGCTCGGGTTGACGTCGGGGTGGAGCTCCCGGGCGAGTCGCCGATACGCCTTCTTGATCTCCTCGGTGCTCGCGTCGCGGGCGACGCCGAGCACCTCGTAGTGGTCAGCCACAGGCTGGGAGTCCTTTCGATTCGGGATGCGGGATCGCTCGGGCGCAGCGCGCCGCGCGCGGCTCAGTGTTCGCCGAGCGTCCGCGAGAGATAGCGGGCCACCGCGCGTACGGCGGCCATGTTGCTGGAGTAGTCCATGCGGGTCGGGCCGAGCACGCCGAGCCGGGACACGTCGATGCCTCCGGCGCTGAACGTGGACGCGATGACCGACGTGTCGGCGAGGCCGAACGGGGCGTTCTCACGACCGATGGAGACGGTGAGGCCGTGCTGGTCGGCCGCCATCTCGCCGAAGAGGCGCAGCAGCACGACCTGCTCCTCGATCGCCTCGATGACGTCGAAGATGCGGCCCGAGAAGTCCTGCTCGGTGCGCACGAGGTTCGCGGCGCCGGCGACGACGAGCTTGTCGACGCGCTGCGCGCGGGCCTGCTCGGCGAGGGCCGCCGCGAGCCGGCCGACGGCGCCGGCGTGCTCGGGCAGGCCGAGGTCGTCGATCGTGTCGAGCTTCGCGGAGGCCTCGACCACGTCGAGGCCGTCGACGAGGGCGTTCAGGCGCTCCCGCAGGGTCTCGACGGTCTCGGCGACGAGCGCCTCGCCGAGGTCGACGACGCGCTGCTCGACGAGCCCGGCGTCGGTGATGAGCATGACGAGCAGTCGGGATGCCGAGAGCGGCACGAGCTCGACATGGCGCACGCGCGAGGCGCCGAAGCTCGGCACCTGCACGACGGCGAGCTGCCGCGTGAACTGGGCGACGAGGCGCACGGTGCGCGCGAGGAGTTCGTCGAGGTCTGCCGACTCGCCGAGGAACGTGTCGATGGCCTGGCGCTGCGGCGACGTCAACGGACGCTGCTCCGCCAACTGGTCGACGAAGACGCGGTAGCCCTTGTCGGTCGGGATGCGCCCCGACGACGTGTGCGGCGCGGCGATCAGCTCCTCCTCTTCGAGGAGGGCCATATCGTTGCGGATCGTCGCGGCGGAGACGCCGAAGGAGTGCCGCTCGACGATCGTCTTCGAACCGACCGGCTCGCGCGACGCGACGTAGTCCTGGACGATCGCGCGGAGCACCGCGAGGCTGCGTTCGGAGACCATCGGCGACTGCACTCCTCTCCTGCTGGCACTCTCGTGAGCTGACTGCCAATACTACCGCGTCGACCCGAGTCGCCCGCCGTTGCCGCGCGGTGCGGTGGGGCGATAGCGTGAGCATCCGTCGGCTGCGTCCGTCCCCCGGATCGGGGACGTGGAGCGCCGGCGGACCCCGCCCCTCCCCCCGCACCGCGCCCCCCGCGCATCCACCGGAAGGAACCATGACCGACCAGCAGCAGCCCGCTTACGGCGGCGCACCCGAGCCGCTGTCCCCCGCCTCCGACGTCCAGTTGGCGTCCTTCGCCCACCTCGGCGGCATCCTCTTCTTCCCGCCCAGCCTCATCATCTGGCTCGTCTTCAAGGACCGCGGCCGTTTCACCGCCGTCGAGGCGAAGGAAGCCCTGAACTTCCAGATCACGATCCTCATCGGCGCGGTCGCGCTCGCCATCGTCACCGGCATCCTCGGCGCGATCTTCGGCGCGATCCCCTTCATCGGCTGGGTCTTCGCCATGCTCTTCGGCCTGCTCAACTGGGCGCCGTGGATCATCTCGGTAGTCTTCTCGATCATCGCCTTCCTGCAGGTCAAGGACGGCAAGCACTACCGCTACCCCTTCGCCATCCGCCTCATCAAGTGAGGCATCGCTCGGGCGCGCCCTCTTCCGGCGGCCGCCCGGCGGTGCTACCCCTCGAATGAGCGGCCCGGAAACGACCGCGCACGACGAACAGGAGACCGAGATGTCCGATTACCCGCCGCCTCCGCAGCAGCCGCCCGCCGCACCGCCGCCCCCGCCGAACGAGCCCTACGGCGGCACGTCGGCGCAGCTCAGCCCCGCCGATGAGAAGCTCTGGGCGACCCTCATCCACATCGGCGGCATCTTCTTCAGCTTCATTCCGTCGCTCATCGGCTACCTGATCCTGAAGGACAAGGGCCCGTTCATCCGCGCGCACACCGCGACGGCGCTGAACTTCCAGATCTCGCTCTTCATCTACTACGCCGTCGGCGCGGTGCTCAGCATCGTGATCATCGGCATCTTCATCGTCATCGCCGTCGCGATCGTGGACATCATCTTCTCGATCATCGCCGCGGTGAAGGCGAACCAGGGTCAGCCCTACACCTACCCGCTCGCGATCAAGTTCGTCTCCTGAGACGAGCCGATCGGCCGGCCGCAGTCCCTTCGGGGCTGCGGCCGCGTTCGTTCCGGGCGCGCTTCGCGCCGCCGAGGAGAGCTCGGACCCTATTCGGCGCCGTCGAGCAGGCGCCGCACGACGGCGTCGGCGAGGAGCCGCCCGCGCAGCGTCAGCACGATGCGACCTCGGATGGCGGACTTCGCCTCGACGAGCCCGTCGGCGATGAGCCCCGCGACCGCGTGACGGCCGCCGGTGTGGAGGCCGGCGACATCCAGCCCGTCGCGGATGCGGCTGAGCAGCAGCACCCGCTCGGTCTCGCGGGTGTCGGCGTCGAGGGTCTCGCGGCCGACGGCGGGCGAGTCACCCGCGATGATGCGGCCCGCGTAGGCCGCCGGGTGCTTCGCGTTCCACCAGCGCACGCCGCCGACGTGCGAGTGCGCACCGGGGCCGACGCCCCACCAGTCGTCGCCGCGCCAGTAGCCGAGGTTGTGGCGGGAGCGCTGCGACTCATCGAGCGCCCAGTTGCTCACCTCGTACCACTCGTAGCCGGCGGCGCCGAGCAGGCCGTCGGCGAGCTCGTACATGTCGGCCTCGAGGTCGTCGTCGGGCTCGGGGTATTCGCCGCGTGCGATCTGGCGGGCGAGCTTCGTGCCGTCCTCGACGATGAGCGCGTACGCCGAGAGGTGGTCGGGGCGGCTCGCGAGCGCCGACTCGAGGCTCGTGCGCCAGTCGTCGAGCGACTCCCCCGGCGTGCCGTAGATGAGGTCGAGGCTCACGTCGAGGCCGGCCTCACGGGCCCACTCGACGACCTGCGGCACCCGCTCGGGGTCGTGGGTGCGGTCGAGGGTCGCCAGCACGTGCGGCACCGCGGACTGCATGCCGAACGACACGCGCGTGAAGCCGCCGTCGACGAGGCGGCGCAGGTAGGCGGCATCCACGGAATCGGGGTTGGCCTCGGTCGTGACTTCGGCCCCGGGCGCGAACCCCCACGCGTCGCGCACCGCCCCGAGCATGCGCACGAGGTCGTCGGCGGGCAGGAGCGTCGGCGTGCCGCCGCCGAAGAAGACCGTGGATGCCGCGCGCGCCGGAACTCCGGACGCCTCGAGCACCGCGCGGCCGAACCCGACCTCGACGATCGCCTGGCTCGCGTAGTCGGACTGGCTGACGCCGCGCAGCTCGGTCGCCGTGTAGGTGTTGAAGTCGCAGTAGCCGCAGCGCACCCGGCAGAACGGCACGTGGAGGTAGACGCCGAACGCGCGGCTGTCTGCGCCCACAGCCGCGCCCGGCGGCAGCAGGCCGTCGGCGGGGGCGGGATCGGCGATCGGGAGCGGCCCGGCCACGTCAGCGGTCGCCGGGAGCGGCCCGGTCGTCGTGCTCGGCGGCGGCGAGGTCGGCGAGGCGACGCTCGTAGCGGTTCGTCTGGTACTCGGGCACCGCGGCGCGGGAGGCGGCGAGGGCCGCCATGATCTCGGCGGGCGAGAGCTGGTCGTCGTCGACGGGCGTCGGCTCGGCCGGTGCGGCCGCCGATGTCGACGCCGCAGGAGCAGGTGCGGCGGCGCGGGCGGGTGCCGCGGGCGCGGGTGCCGACGGCCGTGCGGGGAGG
>NZ_WSTA01000008.1 GCF_009789225.1 Agromyces seonyuensis
CCCTACCCAGCTGGCTCCACTTCTACAATCAGCACAGGCGCCACTCCGCGATCGGAGCCCCACCCATCAGCAGACTCAACAACCTGCCTGGACATCACAGCTAGGTCGGGCGGACGCCCCCTCGTGCCGGTCGTCGTCGGATCGACGCCGTTCGCGTGAGGCCGTTGGCGCCGAGCATCCCGATGGCAACGGCGACTGCGAGGCCGAGCAGACCGGGCCCCGCGGGGTGCGAGGCGCCCGTCGCCGAGAGCAGCGCGACCTGTGCCAACGTGAGGAGGACGAGCCCGGAGGCGAGGTTCACACGACGCAGGTCAGCGGCGAACGGCTGCGCATCGCGCCGACCCACGACCATTCCGATTCCGCACGCGATCAACTCGGTGAACGAGATCGCCGCCAGCGCAATGCCGACTCCGAGCGGGGAGGATGCAACACGCTCCGCGTCGAGGGAAGCCGGAATGCCGGTGAGGCCGCAGATCAGGCCGAAGAAGATGAGGGCCAGACTCACGCAGCGCGATGTGCGTGCAACACGCACCTCGGGCTGGGAACGCCGCCCCCGTCCTGGTCCGGCAACGAGCAACAGGCGAGCTTTCGCGGCGAGCAATCCCGCGCTGACGGCCACGCTGCCGAACAGGAACCAACTGGGAGCAGCGAGTACGAGGGCAGCCTTCGCACCGATCAGCAGCGCCGTGGGCAGAAGTGACGCCCGACCGAGCAGGACGAGACGCGTGCCACGGTTGCGGAGTTCGAGGCGGATCTGCTCGACGCGGGTGAGCGGGGTGGGCGACCCGGCGCCGTTCGGCGAGCCGTCCGGCGCCGGATCTCCGATCACGCGCGCGACCGCACGCCGATGATCGTCGCGGCCGCGGCGAGCGCGCCGATGACCGCTACCCCGATGGTGATCTTCTTCGTCTTCGACATCGCTGCTCCTGTTCTCCGTTCGTGCAGTTGACTCCTTCAGGTTCGCCGAGCGGATGCTCCGAGGCGTCGTCCACGTGCATCGAGCCTCCTACTGCGCTCGCAGTAGAGCGGGCAAGGCCCCCGCCTGAGTCGCACGGCACGATGGGGCCGCCGCGAGAAGCGGCGGCCCCATCGTGCGTCCGGTCGGTCAGCCGACCTTGGAGAGCTCTCCAGATCCGACCTGCCGGGGCGCGTCGTCCTCTGCGACGTCGAGGGCGTGGCCCTCCACGTCGACCGACGGCATGGCCCGATCGAGCCAAGCGGGCATCCACCAGGCGGCTCGCCCCAACAGGGAGAGCAGTGCCGGCATCAGCACGAGCCGGACGATGAATGCGTCTGCCGCGACGCCGACCATGAGACCGAAGGCGATGGATGCACCGACCGAGAACTCGCTCGTCGCGAACCCGCCGAACACCACGACCATGATCGAGGCCGCCGCGATGACCACTGGAGCGCTGCGCGCGAAACCTTCGCGGATCGCGGCCTTCGGGTCCATGCCCTTCTTGTGGAGTTCCTGGATTCGGGAGACCAGGAAGACCTGATAGTCCATTGCGAGACCGAACAGCACGCCCACGAGGATGATCGGCAGCAGACTCAGCATCGGATCGCCCTGCGGCGCAGGAATCAACGCGTCCAGCCACCCCCACTGGAAGACCGCGACCGACGCGCCGAACGCGGCCCCCACCGAGAGGAGATATCCGGCCGTCGCAATGAGTGGGATGAGGATCGAGCGGAACAGCAGGACCATCAGCAGGACCGAGATGACTGCGATGATGATCAGGTACTCGATGAGCGCCGCGTTGAGCTGCGCGTCCTGATCGATCCCGATCGCGGTTTCACCGGTGACTTCCAAGTGCACGCCATCGTAGGAGTCGGCGTCGTCGCGGATGGCGTGGACGAGATCCTTGGTCTGCTGGTCGATCGGACCGGCTTCCGGGATGACGATGATCCGAGCCATCTCACCGGTGGAGCTGAGCTCCGCCGGCACAACCTGCTGCACTCCGGTCATCTCGGACAAGCCGTTCACCACCGCGGCAGCACGAGCGGCGACTTCGTCGCCCTCCGCGAGGACGATCAGCGGGCTCTGCACGCCGCCGAATGCATCGAGGATCTCCGTGTACGCGGCCCGCTCGGTCGAGTCCGGGTCGGCGCCGCCCGGCACCGAGAGCGCGGTCTTCATCTGGAACATCGGGAGTGCGATCACGACCAGCACCGCGATTCCGGCGACTGCCGAGATGATCGGTCGCTTCACCGTGAGGCTGCTCCACCCGCGGATGAGTCCCCGCCGCTGCCGGCCGCCTTCTTCCAGGAACTCGCCGCGATCGAGCGCGACACGCTGCCGCGTCGAAAGCATCCGACGGCCGAGGAGCCCGAGAACGGCCGGCAGCAATGTCAAGGCGATGAGGACGTCGACGAGTACGGCGAAAGCCGCTGCAATGCCCATCTCCGTGATGACGGGGATGTTGACCACCACCAGGCCCACGAGGGCGACGATGACGGTGAGTCCGGCGAAGAGTACGGCAGTACCGGCGGTGCCGGCGGCGCGCGTCACCGCGTCGGGGACGCTCGAGCCCTTCCGGAGTTCCAGTCTGAAACGCGAGATGACGAAGAGCGCATAGTCGATTCCGACGGCGAGTCCGATCATCGCGGCGAGGATGATCGTGTTGTCGCCAATCGGCGTGAGCGCGCCGTACGCAAGCACGCCGACGAGCCCCACGCCGACGCCGAACACCGCGAGCAACAGGTTGACGCCGGCGGCGAGCAGCGAACCGAATGTGAGACCGAGCACGACGAGCGCCATGATCACACCGACCGCTTCGCCGATGCCCGGTGCGGGAGCACCGAGCGGCACGAGGTTCCCGCCGAGCTCGATTCCGAGGTCGGCAGGCGCCGACTTCAGGAGTTCGAGCGCTGCGGAGTAGTACTTCTCCTGCTGTTCCTCGCTCAGTTCGCCGTAGTGGATCGTGGAGACCGCGACGTCGAGTTTCGGGGAGAGGTACGGCTGCTGCGCGTTGTAGGGGTCGGAGACCGATTCCACGCCCGGGAGGTTCGCCGCATCGGCCAGCACTGCGGAGATCGCGGAGACCGTCCCCGAAGCGGTCACGTCGCCGCTGTCCGGAACGAAGACGAGCTGCAGATCCGCGCCGGCGGCGGCGGCGGAATTCGGGAACGCATCATCCATCCTCTCGAGCGCCTGGGATGCATTCGTATCGGGCATCGAGTCGGTGACGGCGCCGGGCGAGCCATTCGCGGTGCCGACCGCGAGTACGCCCACAAGGGCGGCGAAGATCAGCGCCCAGACGCCGACCACCGGCCAGCGGAAGCGGGCGGCGAAGCGCCCGATCTTTGACAAGAAAACGGACATGGGGCTCCTCGGGTGACGCAGTTGATTCGGATCGACCCCAACGTTCCCCGAATGGGCCGCAACCTGAATCGTCCGGTCGGAGCGACGGCTCTACTGCGTTCGCAGTAGTGCGTCGCAGATGCCGGCGAGGTCTACTCCGAACGCAGTAGAACCGTCGCTCCCCCTGCACGACGACCGAACGAGGACGGCTCGCCAAGCTGGCATGGACATCGAGGAGGAACCCATGAATCCATCAGTGAAGAGCCCCCAGGCCACGGACGAGCACAGCCCGATGGTGAAGCCGCGGCCCACCAGAGCCGCACCCGTCCGGCATCGAGTGCTGCTGCTGACGTCCGTTCTGCCCTGGGCGGCGCTCGCGACCGATCGGTGGGCGACCGAGCGAGCCGAGCGATGACCCGCGTGCTGCTGTACCCGCTCGCTGCCGCCTACGTTGCAATCGAGATGACGCTGTTCGTACTCGTCGCTGGGGTCATGCTCACGGTCATGCTCGCCTACTGGGTCATCCGGTCCGGTGCACGCCTGATCCGACGGTTCGCCGCGGCGACAACCGCCAGCGACGAGTACCGGGGCTGCACGCTGCCGCTCACCACTGATCCGCTCGTCCCGCGAGTCAAGGTCGGCTGAGATCTGACCCCGTTTCATCGGACGAGAAGTCGACCCCTCCGGGTTGTTGTTGGTCACTTGCCGCCGGTCGGCAGGTTGTGAGGAGCTCGCGCCGGCTCCGGGTCACGCCAGCACCATGCTCAGGATCGTCTTCGAGAAACTCGATCCGCCCGGTGTCTCACTTCGGATTCCATATTCCTGTCGGATCGATCGCCCGGTTGATTCGGCGGCTGATCTCGGCGAGTTGTCGGATCTGCGGTTCCGAGAGCGGCCCGAACACGAGTTGCTCGACGAGAGCGTGATGGGCCGGCGTGGATTCGGCAACTGTCGTTCGGCCGGATTCAGTCAGCACGGCAAGCGTGAATCGGCCGTCCGCGGGGTCGATCTCCCGGCGGACGAGTCCCTTGGACTCGAGTCTCGAGATCGCCCGCGAGAGACGCGAGAGCGTACTGCTCGCATACCCGGCGAGCGTGCTGATGCGCAGTGCGCGCTCCGGTGCACCGTCGAGCGCGTAGAGCAGCCCGTGCTCGAAGTGCGTCAGCCCGCTGTCGCGCGTGAGCTGCGCATCCAGTGCGGCGGGGAGCCGCTCGAGCAACGTCGCGAGCGCAGCCCAGGCTTCAAGACGGACTCCGCTCAGCGCCGGCGGTTCGGTTGGAGTCGACATGCATCGAGGCTATGTCACCGCATGAGGACGGCACGCACGGCGCGCCCATGACTTGCTTGAGCAAGTCAATCGGAGTACATTCACTTGCCTGGGAAAGTCATCCGACGAGCCTGAGCAACGAAGAGCGGCGCCGAGGGCGCCGACGCAAGGAGATGGGTAGTGGACCTGCAACTACAGGGCAAGAGGGCGTTCGTGAGCGGTTCGACGCAGGGGATCGGGTTCGCCGTGGCCGAGCGACTCGCCGCCGAAGGTGCCCGAGTCATCGTGAACGGCCGGTCGGCCGAGCGAGTGGATGCAGCAGTCCAGCGGCTGCGGGCCGCACACCCCGGGGCCGAGCACTCGGGACTCGTCGCGGACTTCACCGCCGCCGACGAAGTCGACGCCCTGCTCGGCGAACTCGGTGAGGTCGACATCCTCGTCAACAACGTCGGGCTGTTTGGGCTGGCGACGTTCGACTCGATCACCGACGACGATTGGGCGCGATACCTCGAGGTCAACCTGTTGAGCGGTGTCCGCCTCTCCCGGCACGTCGTGGCAGGGATGCTGCAGCGTGGTTGGGGCCGGATCCTCTTCATCAGCAGCGAGTCCGGCGTGAACGTGCCTGCGGACATGATCCATTACGGCGTGACGAAGGCCGCCATGATCGCCCTCGGCAATGGGCTCGCCAAGCTCACGCGGGGCACGGCCGTCACGGTCAACACCGTCCTCGGCGGGCCGACGTACTCGGACGGCGTCGCTGCGACGGTCGAGTCCATCGCCGGCTCACAAGCCGCACCGGTGGATGCAGTGAAGGGCGCGATCATCGGGGCGAACGCGACGACCCTGCTCGAACGCTTCATCGAGCCGTCCGAGATCGCGAACCTCGTCGCCTATCTCGCGAGCCCGCTCGCCTCGGCGACCAACGGGGCGGCGCTACGCGTCGACGGCGGGGTGCTGACCTCGATGCTCTAACCGTGCCGAACCTCGGACCGGCGGGTGCAAGACGCGCCCGCCGGCCGACTTCACGGCTGCGACACCTCGAGGTCGACGATCGCGGCCACGGAGCGAACCACAGCGGCCCGATGCGAGACGATGCGCTCAGGGCTCGACGGATCGGACCCGTCGGCGGCGAGCAACCCCTGCGGCGAGAGCACCCACGCTTGCGCGATCGAATACACGATCACCAGCAGATCGACGGCCCGACGGGCACTGCCGACCCGCGTGGCGACCGCGAGCGTCTTCTCGAGATACGCACCCATCGGCTCGGACGCGACGGCCGGTCGTTCGAGCTGCGCCCACAGGCTCACGCGCAGCGCAGTCGGGTCCTCGAGATGGAAGTCGAACAACCGCCCGGCCCACTCCGCGAGCGAATCCGGCGTCGGCGGCACCGCCGCCGCCATCGTTTCGACCGCCGAGCGCACCGCCGCATCGAACAGCCCGGACTTGTTCCCGAAGTACGCATAGATCATCCGGACGTTCGAGCCCGCCTCAGCGGCGATCCGCTCGACCCGCGCACCTGCCAGCCCGACGGCGGCGAACTCCGCCAACGCCGCCTCCAGAATCCGAGCACGCGTCGCCTCCGCATCCCGAACCACCATCACGCTTCCCTCCATCGCTTGACGCCGCGTCCGGCACGGCCTAGCGTATTGGTAAATGAATACTTACTTACATCGCGATCCCGAAGCCGCCCGGATCACCCGCGCACTCGCCATGACCCCCGCCTCCTCAGCCCGCGAGCGGACCATCGACATCACGACGATCGGAGCCCGCACTGGGAGCGCCCGGCGCATCGAGGTCTGGTTCTATCGCGTGGACGGCGAGATCTACCTCACCACTTCCCCGGCACGACGCAGCTGGTACGCGAACCTCCTCCGCAACCCGGACTTCACGTTCCACCTCAAGCACGGCATCCGAGCAGACCTCCACGCGCACGCCGAACCGATCCGCGACGCCAACACGCGCGCGCACGTGTTGGGCTCGATCATCGATGACCTCAATCAGCCCCGGAACCCGGCCGGCATCCCCCAGCCCGTCGAACCGCTCGCCGCCTGGCTCACGGGAAGCCCGCTCATGCACATCACCTTCCCGGCCGGAGCAAACTCATGACCGCACGCTCGATCGCCATCGTCACCGGCGCCAACCGCGGACTCGGGCAGAGCATCGCACTCGCTCTTGGCCGCTCAGGGCACCAAGTCGTGGCAGCCCACCGCCCCGGCAGCGACATCACCGAAACGACTGATCTCCTGACGGCCGAGCACATCCCCCACCTCACGTGGGCCGTCGACGTCGCCGACGTCGACTCACTCAGCGAGTCCACCCTCCGGCTCCGGGCGGCGCTGCTCCTGAGTTGGGACTCCGACCACGTCGACGTGCTCGTCAACAACGCCGGAGTCGGCAGCTTCGGAATGTTCGACGAGGTCACTTCCGATGAGTTCGACGCACTCGTCGCCACAAACCTGCGCGGCACGTACTTCACCTCGCAGGCACTCCTCCCTCTGCTCGACGGTCGGGGGCACATCATCAACGTCACGACCTCGCTGACTCGCCACGTCAGCCCCGCAACCTCGATCTACGCCGCATCCAAGGCCGCGATCGAGACGTTCTCGCGCAGCCTCGCCGGCGAACTCGGCCCCAGAGGCATCCGCGTGAACACCATCGCCCCCGGCCCCACCGCAACGGACTTCAACGGCGGTGCGATGCGAGACGACGCCGACCTCCGCGCGGAACTCTCGACCCGAACCGCCCTCGGACGCGTCGGCCATGCCGACGAGATCGGCGACGCCGTCGCCGCACTCGCCTCCTCGAGGATGCGCTGGGTCACCGGAGAGCGCATCGAAGTCTCCGGCGGCGCGTACCTGTAACCGCCGCTCCCCGAGCATTCGAGCGAATCAACTCGCGTCACCCAAGCCGCCAGGAATAGGCCGTAGTCGATCGAGAGCGGTCGAGACCGTGCAGCGTCTTGACTGCCTCGCCGATCACCGCGACGTCGCGAAGCACCGCGTCGTAGGCCATCCGGGCGACCTTGCTGCGACTCATATTTGCGGTAGCGGCTGCGACGCATCTTGGCGACAGCGCCGGCACCACCTCAGCGCTGGCGTCACCTACGCGTGCAGCAAGCCCGTCCCTCTTGTGAGCTCCTTCGATCTCGGTGGAGACCGGGCCGGTGCGGCGAACTTGCCGCACTGGTCCGGTGATCCGGTTCAGACGGTGGCCGGGCTGCCGTAGGGGGCGACGATCATGGCGGTGAGGTCCATCGCGTCGCTCATGCCGAGGCCCGCGCCGAACATCGTGTTGCGCGCGTCGACGGCCGAGCCCTCGACCTCGTAGAGGGTCGCATAGCGGAACGGCGCGGCGCCGCCCGGCTCCTCGGTCAGGCGCAGTGCCTTCGCCGAGACGAAGCCCGGGAGCTGGAGCACCTCCTGGACGTGCGTGCCCCAGTACCACTCGCGGAACTCGTCGTCGCGGCCCTCGACCGGGTTGACGAGGGCGATCAGCGTCTCGGCCATCAGGCGTTCACCGCCTCGCGCGTCGCGACGAGCGCGCCGTCGAAGTCGGTCGATGCGGACAACTCGCTCAGGATCTCGTGGAGCTTCCCGCGCCCGCCCGGGTTGAGCAGGAACTTGCGCGGCTTGCCGACGACGTTGGCGCCGTAGTAGTGGCTGTGCTCGGCGGAGAAGATCGACTTCGGGGCGAGCTCCGCCACCATGTCCATCCAGGCCTGCTCGTGCTCGGCGGTCGGCTCGAATCGGTCGAAGCCCTTCTCGCGCGCGTACACGATGGCGTCGGCGATCCAGTCGACCTGGTCCTGCGAGTAGCGGGGGTAGTTGCCGCCGCCGGCGCCGTGGGGGCCGCCTGGGAAGAAGAAGTTCGGGAGGCGGTGCGCGGCGAAGCCGGCGAAGTCGCTCGGGCCGTCCTCCCAGTCCGTCGAGAGGTCCAGACCGTCGCGGCCCCGGATGCCCATGCGGGTCAGTGCGCCGGTGCCGAAGTCGAAGCCCGTCGCGTAGACGATGATGTCGTACTCGCGGTGGCCCCCGGTGGTCTCGATGCCCGTCGCGTCGATCCGCACGAACGGGGTCTCCTTCAGCGAGACGAGCGAGACGTTCGGCTTGTTGAACGACTCGTAGTAGTCGTGGATGAACGGCGGGCGCTTGGCGCCGAAGAGGTGGTCCGTCGGGATGAGGCGCTCCGCGGTGGCCGGGTCCGCGACGATCGAACGCACCTTGTTCGCGAGGAATTCGCAGAACTCGAGATTCGCCTCGCGGTTGGTCGTCATGTCGTAGTAGTTCGACGTCAGTTTGCCGAAGCCGGGGGCCTTCCAGATCTCCTCGTAGAAGGCCTGGCGCTCCTCGGCGCTGTCCTCGGTCGAGAACTTCCCGGCCGGCGGGTGCATGAAGCCCGTCGGGTTCGCCGGGGAGGTGAGCTGCGCCGCGATCCGTTCGAAGTTGTCGCTGAGCCACCGCCGCTTCTCATCGGTGAGCGGGGCGTTGTTCAGCGGCGTCGTCCAGGTCGCGGTGCGCTGGTAGAGGTCGACCTGAGCTGCGATCTCCGAGATCACGGGCAGCATCTGGGCGCCGGAGGGGCCGTTGCCGATGATCGCGACGCGCTTGCCGGCGAACTCGAGCGGTTTGTGCGGCCAGGCGCCGGTGTGGTGCCCCTCGCCCTGGAAGTCGGCGAGGCCCTCGACCTCGGGGTAGTGCGGCACCGACAGGCCGCCGGTCGCGGAGACGACCCAGCGGGCGCGCACCGTCTCACCGGCCTCGGTCGTGATGTCCCAGCGGTTCGCATCGTCGTCCCAGACGGCCGACACGACGCGCTGACCGGTGCGGATGTGGCGGCGGAGGTCGAACTTGTCGACGACGTGGTTGAGGTAGCGCTCGATCTCGGGCTGCGTCGCGAACTCCTCCTCCCAGGCCCACTCGTCGAAGAGCTCCTTCGAGAAGAAGTAGCCGTACGTGTAGCTCTCCGAATCGAACCGGGCCGCCGGGTAGCGGTTCCAGTACCAGACGCCCCCGACGCCGTCGCCGGCTTCGAGGGTCTGCGCGGTGAATCCCGCCTCGATCGCCCGGTGGAGGGCGTAGATGCCGACGACGCCGGCTCCGATCACCAGTACTTCGACGTCGACGTCGTTGTCCGTCCTGCTCGTCATCAGGCTCGCTCCTGCTTCTCTGCTCTGGCCTCGGCCATCGCACAAAGCTAAGCACACGTGCTCAATACTGACAACCATCCCCGTGATCAGTGATTGTCGCCGCAACGTTATGCTTGCCTGAATTCAGCGCGTATGGTGAAATCCACCGATCACTCAAGGGAGAATGATGAACGCACCTGCTGACCTCCGATTCGACGGACGCGTCGCCGTCGTGACCGGCGCCGGCCGCGGCCTCGGCCGGGCCCATGCCCTGCTCCTCGCGGAGCGCGGCGCCGCGGTCGTCGTGAACGACTTCGGCGGCTCGAAAGAGGGCGTCGGCAGCGATCACGGCCCCGCCAACGACGTCGTCGCCGAGATCGTTGCGGCGGGCGGACGCGCGATCGCCGACACGAGCGACATCGGCGTCGAGGCGAACTGCCACGCGCTCGTCGAGGCGGCCGTCCGCGAGTTCGGCCGCATCGACGTCGTCGTCAACAACGCCGGCATCTCGCGCTGGGCGGCATTCCCCGACGCCGACGCCGACAACCTCGAGCGCACCCTCGACGTGCATCTGCGGGGAACGTGGCACACCACGCGGGCCGCCTGGCCGCACTTCGAGGCGCAGGGCTACGGCCGGGTCATCACGACCGTCTCCACGGGCATGCTCGGACTGCCGAACAACCTCGCCTACGCGACGGCGAAAGGCGCGCTGCTGGGCTTCACACGCAGCCTCGCCACGTCGGGCGCCCCGAAGGGCATCCTTGTCAACGCCATCGCGCCCAACGCGGTGACGCGTCCGAGCGAGACGACCGACAAGCCGAACATCGTCACCTCGTCGAGCATGGATGCCGCGCGTGTGCAGGCGATGGAGACCGGCCTCGTCTCCCCCATGGTGGCGCTGCTCGCGCACGAGTCCTGCCCGGTGAACGGCGAGATCCTCGTCGCGGGCGCGAAGCGCTTCTCGCGCTGGTTCTTCGGCATCACTCCCGGCTGGCTCGCCGACGACGCTCCCACCCCCGAGGAAGTCGTCGAGCACTGGGACGAGATCAACGATCAGGACGGCTACTACGTGCCGACGAGCCTGAACGACTGGGCCGGGCGTTTCATGGCGCACCTCGCCTGAGGGCGCTGCTCGGGCTCGCGATCCGGCGCCTGGATCGCGGGAACACGGAACGGGGGCGCGGGCTTCGGCCCGCGCCCCCGTTCCCCGTTCGGGTCAGCCCGTCGCGACGCGCGGATCGCCCGGCACGAGGGGGGCGCCGAGGCCGGCGCTCAGGAAGACGACGAGATCGTCGAGGAGCACGTCGAGCTTGGCCGCCTGCGCGCGCTTCTGCTGCGCGGACTGGTAGCGGGCGAGCGCATGGACCGCGCTCGTGAGGGCGACCCACCAGCGCTCGTCGAGCACCGCCGCCGGAACCTCGGGCAGCAGCTTGGCGAGCAGGGCCCGCAGCGAGACGACCGCCGCCCCCGTGTGCAGGCCCTGCGGCGCGAGCCCCTCGTAGCCGCCCTCCTCGGTGATGTAGAGGGAGAGGAACGCGAGGTAGTGGTTGTCCGGACGCACGTGGATCGCGAGCGGACGCACGAACGCGGCCACGACGTCGGCGACCGTCGGGACTTCGCCGCCGAGCATGAGCTCGGCGACCATGTCGGTGCGGATGCTCTCGCTCTGGGCGCCGCGCGACTCCATGAGCGCTGCGACGAGCCCGTCGCGATCGCCGAAGTGGTACTGCACGGCCGCGTGGTTGCGCTGGCCGGCCGCGACTCCGATGTCTCTCAGCGCGACGGCTGAAATCCCGTGCTCGGCGAACAGCCGCTCCGCGGCGTCGAGGATGCGCTGTCGAGTGGCCTCGCCGCGCACGTTCCCGCGCTCACCGGCAGGCCGGCGGGCGTTCGCGCGCGGCCGAGGCTCCGTCGCGGTTTGAGACATGACTAGGAATCTAGCGCGATCCTGATCCCGATCGGTGCCATTTCCGTGCCGGCCGGATACACGGTGCCGAACAACCCGACGGCCGCCGGCGCCAGCTGCGTCGACACCGCGTCCCACACAAGCTCGGTGCCGTCGGCACGATCGACCGGACTCGCCGCCGCAATGGCGACGACCGCCAGCAGGTCGTCGTCGTTCCCGTCGACGTGCGTGGCGAGCACGCCGCCGTCCGGTCCGACGACGACCTCGGGGTCCTTGATCAGGATGTCCATGAGGCCGCCGTGCGCGTGGAAGCGCACCCGCCCCTCGAACGAGAAGCGCCAATCGTCGCCCTCGCGGACGGCCCGTCGCATCGGGAACGAGAAGACCCCGCCCTCCCCTTCGACGGCGCCGCCCTCGACGGTGCAGGTGCCGCGGGCGATGCGCGTGACGTAGGTGATGAGCGAGTCGCGAACGGCCCAGTGGAGCGCGTCGACGGTCGCGGTCGCGGTCGCCATCGTCAGCTCCCGGCCGGCGGCCGGTGGTCGGCGGGGAAACCGGCCATGCCGTCCTCGAGTTCGAGTCCGAGGTTGCGGAAGGCGACGCAGTGCATGTCGTACGTGCCGATCGTGAAGACGAAGTCGATGAGCTGCTGCCGATCGAACTGCGCCTCGAGCGCGGCCCAGGTCTCGTCGGAGGCGAGCCGGTCCCCCGTGACCATCTCGTCGACCGCTCGGACGAGCGCGGCATCGGGAGCCGACCACAGCGAGGCATCCGGGCCCTCGGAGAGGGCGGCGATCTCGGCCTCGGTGAGCGCGCCGCTCGCCTTGCTCATCCAGACGTGCTGCGCCCACTCGTACTCGCCGTAGCCGAGCCAGGTGGTGCGGAGGATGGCGATCTCGCGGACGCGGTCGGACAGCGTCGAGCGACGGAGGTGGTTGGAGAAGGGCATCCAGCCCTTGATGAAGTCGGGATGCCAGGCGTAGATGCCGAGGATGTTCGCCTTCGGGCGCTCGGTCGAAGCGGGAGCCGCGCCGCCGGGCGCGTGGGAGCGGAGGACGGCGAACGCCTCGTCGACCTCGGCGGTCCAGTCATCGGTCGGGCGCGGCGGGACGCGCGGGGTGGTGGTGGCAGTGGTGTCGGTCATGTCGTTCGCTCCGCTCAGCCGATGAAGGATCCGCCGTTGACGGAGATGGTCTGGCCGGTGACGTACCCGGCGTCGTCGGACACGAGGTAGGCGACCGCGGCGGCGATGTCGGACCCGACGCCGACACGGCCGACCGGGATGTACTTCGCCATGTCGTCGGCCGAGGGGATCGTGCCCGCGGCACGCTTCTTGGCGACGCTCGGCGTGTCGACGGAGGACGGGGCGACGGTGTTGACAGTGATGCCGGCCTTGCCGAACTCGACCGCGAGCGCCTTCGTCATCGCCATCTGGCCGCCCTTGGAGGCCGCGTAGTGGGCCATGTTCGGGGCGCCGCGCTGGGCGCTCGACGACGAGATGAGCACGATGCGACCCCATCCGGCCTCCACGAGGTCGGGGAGCGCGGCCTGCACGGTGTTGAACGTGCCCGTGAGGTTGATGCCGAGCACGGTGTTCCACTGCTCGAGCGTCATCTCGAGGAACTTCTGCTGCGGGGCGACGGCGGCGTTGGCGACGACGACCGACACGGGACCGAAGTCGGCGCGGATCTCGGCGAGCGCGGCGTCGACCTGCTCGCGGTCGGCGACGTCGGCGTCGTAGCCGCGCGCGGTGCCGCCCGCTGCGACGATGTCGGCGGCCGCTGCGGCGGCGGTGCCGGGCGTGCGGCCGATGATCGCGACCGAGAAGCCGTCGGCCGCGAGCCGCTCGGCGATCGACAGTCCGATGCCGCCGGCGGCGCCCGTGACGAGGGCGACCTTGCGGCCGTGTGCGGCGTGGTCCGGGGCGGAGACCGGTGCCTCGGCGATCGACATTGCGTATTCCTCTCCATCGAAGAACCGAGCACCGCCCGTCGCCTGGCTCGTCGGTGAGGCGGCATCCGTGCGGTTCGGTCACAATTCTGTTGTTCAACGGAACGCATGTTCTGTTGAGCGACAGCACTAGGATCGCTTGCGCCTCACTGGTTGTCAAGCCACTGTGGGAGGCACCCACCGAACGAAGGCAGGCGATGAGCACCACGACTGATGCGGTCGAATCCAGCGAGACGAGCCGGCGCCGGCAACCGCTCGCCCGCGGCATCGAGCTCTTGACGTACATGGTCGAGAGCCCGAAGGACGCGCACGGCGTCCGCGAGCTCGCCGGTCGGCTCGACGTGAGCCCGAGCACCGCGCACCGGCTCATCACCGACCTCGAGAAGCTCGGGCTCGTGCGCCGCGCCGAAGTCGGCACGTCCTACCGCCTCGGACTCGAGTTCCTGCGCCTCGCGTGGCTCACGACCGACCGCTACCCCTCGCAGGAGCTCGCGCTCGGCGTGCTGCACGAGCTCGTCTCCGAGACCGGCGAGTCGGCGTTCTCGTCGCTCTACAACGAGCAGCGGCGCTCGATGATGTTCACGACCGCGGTCGAGTCGCCCCATCCCCTGCGCTACACCCTCCCGTTGCAGCAGTGGCTGCCGCTGCACGGCGGAGCCAGCGGGCTCGCGATCCTCGCCTACACCCCCGACGAGGTGCAGCGCGAAGTCGCGTACGGTCCGCTGACCAAGCTCACGCCCGACACGGTCACCGACCCGGAATCGCTGCTGGAGCGGCTCGCCGAGATCCGCCGGGACGGCTACGCCATCACGCACAGCGAGCGCATCGAGGGCGCGGTCGCGATCGCGGCGCCGGTGTTCGGGCTCACGCCCGGATCGGTCGCCGGCGCCGCCGGCATCTCGATCCCGGAGTTCCGGTTCGACCAGTCGAAGACGCTCGAGCTCGCGCACGCCGTGCGCCGGGCCGCCGACCGCATCAGCGCCAACATCAGCGGGCAGCGCCTGGACGCCTGACCCGCGCACGTTCCGCACACGCCGCGGCCCGGATGCTCTCGCAGCATCCGGGCCGCGGCGCTTCCGGTTGACATCGCCGACCCCTCCGGCGATACTCACTGTTGCGTACAACCGAACTGTAGTTCGCTTGTACGAGACACGGATCCCCCCGACAGCGAAGTTGAGGAACACCATGAGCGACTCCGACGCCGCCCGCCACGTCGTCATCATCGGCGCGTCCCTCGCCGGGACGCGCACCGCGCAGAACCTGCGGACCATCGGCCACACCGGCCCGATCACCCTCGTCGGCGCCGAGGCCGAGCTCCCCTACGACCGCCCGCCGCTGTCGAAGGACGTCCTGAAATCCGACTGGTCGGACGAAGTCGTCGAGGGCAATCGCCTCATCACCCCGACCGAACTCGACGAACTCGACGTCGACCTGCGGCTCGGCATCGCCGCGACCGGCCTCGACACGGTCGCCCGCGCGGTGCGCCTCGCCGACAGCACGACCCTCGCGTACGACGTGCTCGTGATCGCGACGGGCGCCGCCGCCCGGCCCTCCCCCTGGCGCCCCGAGTCGGGCGTCCTGCAGCTGCGCACCCTCGACGACGCCCGCGCCATCGCCGAGCGCCTCGCCCTCCGCGAGCCCGTCGTCGTCGTCGGCGGCGGCTTCATCGGCACCGAGATCGCCGCCGCCGCGATCGGCTTCGGCTGCCCCGTCACCGTCGTCGACCCCGTCACCGAACCCATGGCCCGCCTCGTCGGCCCCGAGATCGCCTCGAGCCTCGTCGAACTGCACCGTGCGAACGGCGCCGAGACCCGCTTCGGCGTCGGCGTCGTCGACATCCGCGGCACCGCCGGCGACCTCACCGTCGTCCTCGACGACGGCACCGAACTCGCTGCCTCGACCGCGGTCGTCGGCATCGGCTCGATCCCCGGCACCGACTGGCTCGCCGGCTCCGGCCTGACGCTCGAGAACGGCGTCGTCACCGACGGGGGCCTGCGTGCCGTCGGCGCCGACGACGTCTACGCGATCGGCGACGTCGCCCGCTGGCCCCACGCGGGCCGCGGCCTGCATCGCGCCGAGCACTGGACCAACGCGAGCGACCAGGCGCGCTTCGTCGCCGCCGCGATCGCCCAGGGCGCCGAGGCCGAGTACGCCTCCTCCGACTACGTCTGGTCGGACCAGTACGACTGGAAGGTGCACACCGTCGGCCACCGCGACCCGAACGGCACGTCGATCCTCGTCGGCGACCTCGCCGTCGACGGACGCGTCGCGGTCGTCCACGCCGACGCCGCGGGCGACGCGGTCGGCGTCGTCACCGTCAACTGGGTGCGCGCACTCAACCAGGCCCGCCGCCTGCTCATGACCGGCGGATCCGCACGGTCCGTCGCCGACCAGCTCGAGCAGCTCGCGCCACGCGCGGCCGCCTGAACGAGGCATCCGGAAGAGAAAGGAACCCCCGATGGTCTACGTGGTCACCGAAGCCTGCGTCGACGTGCAGGACACGAGCTGCATGCAGGAGTGCCCGGCCGACTGCATCTTCGAGGGCGGGCGGATGACGTACATCAACCCCGACCTCTGCATCGATTGCGGGGCGTGCGTCGCCGCGTGCCCGGTCGACGCGGTCTTCTACGACGCCGAACTGCCGGCCGAGCAGGAGCAGTTCATCGAGATCAACGAGCGATTCTTCGCCGAGATCGACACCCCGAAGTCCGGCCGCAAGGCCGGGAAGCTCGACTACGACGTCGACGTCATCGCGGACCTCGCACCGCGCAAGGAGGCCTGAACCCATGTCCGTCACCCGAGTCGCCGTCATCGGCTCCGGCCCGTCCGGCGCCTACACCGCGCAGCTGCTCACGGAGGAGTCGGAGTCGCCCGTCGAGGTCGACGTCTTCGACCGGCTCGCCACGCCGTTCGGGCTCGTCCGCTACGGCGTCGCCCCCGACCACCCCCGCGTCAAGTCGATCACGACCTCGTTCGCCGAGGTCTTCGACGAGACGCCCGGCGTCCGCTTCCTCGGCAATGTCGAGATCGGCCGCGACCTCTCGATCGCGGAGCTCCGCGAGCACTACGACGCCGTCGTCTTCGCGCACGGCGCCCCGCTCGACCGACGCCTCGGCATCGACGGCGAGGACCTCGACGGGGTCGACGCCGTCCGGCAGTTCGTCTCCTGGTACCAGGGCCACCCCGACCAGGCCGCCGACGCCTTCGTGCTGCAGGGCGGCACGCGCGCCGTCGTCATCGGCGTCGGCAACGTCGCCCTCGACGCGGCCCGGATGCTCGTGCGCGAGGTCGAGGACCTGCGCAAGACCGACATCCCCGAGCACATCGTCGAGGCCTTTGCCGCGAGCACGATCGACGAGGTCGTCGTCATCGGACGTCGCGGACCGGCGTTCGCGAAGTTCACCAACAAGGAGTTCATCGAACTGCTCGAGGTCGACTCGACCGACGTCGTCATCGACGCCGCCGATCTCGAGCTCGACGAGGTGCAGCAGGCGCACCTGGCGAGCGACCCGGCCGCAAAGCGCCTCGTCGCGACCTTCCAGAAGGCTGCGGACCGCGGAGTGCTCGGCCGCCGCAAGACGATCCGCTTCGTCTTCGACCGCACTCCCGTCGAGTTCCTCGGCGACGGCACGGTCACGGGCATCCGCCTCCGTGCGACGAGCGACCCGTCGGTCGTCGAAGACCTGCCGGTCGACCTCGCCCTCCGCTCCGTCGGCTACCTCGGCAAGCCGCTCGAGGGCCTCCCGTTCGACGAGCGGGCCGGCGTCGTGCCGAGCCGCGACTCGCGCGTCATCGACGGCGACGACGTCGTCGAGGGCGTGTACGTCGCCGGCTGGATCAAGCGCGGCCCGAACGGCGTCGTGGGCACCAACCGCAAGTGCGCTCTGGAGACCGTCGAGTCGGTGCTCGCGGACGTCGCCGCCCGCGGCGGCGCCTCCACTGCGTCCAGCGCCGAGACCGTCGACGCGCTGCTCCGCGGGCGCGACGTGCGGGTCGTCGACTGGAGCGACTGGCGCGCCATCGAGGCCGCCGAGATCGCCGCCGGCGAAGCCGTCGGCCGCGAACGCATCAAGCTCCACATCCGCGCCGAGCAGCTGCGCGCCGCCGAACTCGCCGGAGCGACGGCCGGTGTCTAGCTCCACCCTCCACGCGGACGGCTCGGTCGATTCGGCCGACGCCGTCCGCGTCGCGGTCGGTGCCGTCACCGACCCGGAGCTGCGCCGCCCGCTCGGCGAGCTCGACATGATCCGCTCGGTCGAGGTGCTCGACGGAGTCGCCTCCGTCGGCATCCTCCTGACGATCGCCGGATGCCCCATGGCGCAGCGCATCGAGCGCGACGTGCACGACGCCGCGTCCGGCGTTCCCGGGATCCACGACGTGCGCGTCGAGGTCGGTGTCATGGACGACGAGCAGCGCGCCGCACTCACCGCGAAGCTCCGCGGGGGCAAGCGCACCGCCGCGAACCCGTTCACGGCGGACTCGCTCACGCGCGTGATCGCGGTCACGAGCGGCAAGGGCGGCGTCGGCAAGTCGACCGTCACCGCGAATCTCGCGATCGCGTTCGCGAACCGCGGGCTTCGGGTCGGCCTCATCGACGCCGACGTGCACGGCTTCTCGATCCCCGCGCTCATCGGGCTCGTCGACGAGTCCGGCCGCATCCGCCGCCCGACCCACGTCGACGAGCTCGCGCTGCCGCCCGTCGCGTACGGCGTCAAGACCATCTCGATCGGGATGTTCCTGAAGCCCGGCGCCGAAGAGACCGCGGTGCCGTGGCGCGGTCCGATGCTGCACCGCACGCTCGAGCAGTTCCTCGGCGACGTCTACTTCGGCGACCTCGACGTGCTGCTCATCGATATGCCGCCCGGCACGGGCGACGCCGCGATCTCCGTCGGCCACCTGCTCCCCCACGCCGAGGTGCTCGTCGTCACGACGCCGCAGCGCGCCGCCGCGAGTGTCGCCGTGCGCAGCGGCCAGCTCGCCCGCCAGCTCGGCCAGCGCCTCCTCGGCGTCGTCGAGACGATGGCGCCGGCCGTGCTGCCCGACGGCTCGCCGTTCGAGCCCTTCGGCTCGGGCGGCGGGGCCGCGGTCGCCGAACGTCTCTCGACGCCCGACGACGAGATCCGCACGCTCGCCTCCATCCCCTTCAGCACGGCGCTGCGCGCCGGCGGCGACGCCGGACTGCCGGTCGTCGCGGAACATCCCGGCGACCCGGCCGCGCGCGCGTTCGCCGAGCTCGCGGCGACCTTGGCGGTGCGTTCCCGCGGTCTCGCGGGCATCAAGCTGCCGCTCTCGGTCGTCTGACGGCCCGACGACGAACCCCCGACGCCTGCGGCGCCGGGGGTTCTGCAGTTCCGGGCGGACCCCGAGCGTCCGGGACACGCCCCGCAGACGACGAGTGGCCGGACACGCCCGTGTCCGGCCACTCGCTGCTCGACCGCGCGACCATGCGACCGCGCAGGAGTCTCGTCAGCGCACTCCGGCCCCCACCGCATGCGCCGAGGGCGCGCCGGCCACGCCGTCGCCGAGCAGCGCTTCGACCTCATCGACCGAGAAGCCGACCTCGCCCAGCAGCCGGACGGTGTCGCCGCCGAGCGCCGGCGGGTACACCGGCTCGACCTCGGCCGTGTTGACGAACCGGATCGGCGTTGCGACGTTCTCGAACTCGGCATGTTCGCCCCGCACCGTGACGAGCGAACCGTCGTCGGCTTCGCGGGCATCCTGGAGCGCCTCGAGCACGTTGCGGACCGGGGCGACCGGGACGGAAGCGTCCGTCAGCAGCTCGACCCACTCGGCCGCGGGCCGTGTCGCGACGCGCGCCTCGAGGAGCTCCCAGAGCTCGACCTTGTTGCGGAGTCGCGAGGCCGCGTCGACGAAGCGCTCATCGGTGACGAGCTCCGGCACGCCGAGCACGCGGCAGAGTTCCTCCCACATGCGCGGGGTGTTCGCCGTGACGACGAACTCGCGCCCGTCGCCGCCGCGGAACGAGCGGTACGTCGCGATGGAGTCGTGCGCGGCGCCCTGCGGGCCGGGCGCGGTGCCGCGCACGGCCGTGTAGACGGCCTGGTACGAGAGCATCGCGAGCTGGCCGCGCAGCATCGAGACGTCGACGATGCGCCCCGTCCCGGTCTCGGCGCGGGCGCTCAGCGCCGCGAGAACGCCGATGACGGCGTAGAGCCCGGCCACGACGTCTCCGGCGGGGATGCCGAGTCGGGCGGCCGGGGCGCCGGGATGCCCGTTGAGACTCATCACGCCGCCGAGCGCCTGCACGACCATGTCGTAGGCCGGCCGATCGCGCCACGGCCCTTCCTGGCCGAAGCCGCTGATCGACGCCCAGACGAGCGAGGGATGCTCCGCCGTGATCGTCTCCGGCGCGAGCCCGAGGCGAGTCGTGACGCCGGGGCGGAAGTTCTCGACCACGACGTCGGCGCCGGCGATGAGGCGCTTCGCGACCTCGAGGCCGCGCGGCGATTTCAGGTCGAGCGCGATCGAGCGCTTGTTGCGGTTGTTCGCCAGGAAGTAGGCGCTGTCGCCGTCGACCTCGGGGCCGGCGATCGCGCGGCTCGAGTCGCCGTCGAGCGATTCGATCTTGATGATCTCGGCGCCGAGGTCGCCGAGCAGCTGCGTCGCCGACGGCCCGGAGAGGAACGTCGTCAGGTCGATGACGCGCACTCCCTCGAGCGGCGGACGGAGCGCGGTGCTCATGCCGCCTCGAACAGGTGGATCGTGCAGGCGCCGTGGTCGAGGCCGGCGGTCCCGCCGCCGGTGACGTGCGTCATCGCCCAGCGGGCATCCTCGATCTGGCGGTCGCCGGCGGTGCCGGTGAGCTGCCAGAATGCCTCGGCGATCTGCGCGACGCCCGAGGCGCCGACGGGGTGACCCTTCGCGAGCAAACCGCCCGACGGGTTGACGACGACGTCGCCGCCGAAGGTCGTGCGCCCGTCGCGGATGAGGGCGATGCCGCGGCCGCGCTCGGCGAGGCCGAACGTCTCGTAGTAGACGAGTTCGGCGATCGAGAACGCGTCGTGCAGTTCGATCATGTCGAGATCCTCCGGGCCGATGCCGGCGGCCTCGTACGCGTCGTGGGCCGAATGCTTGCTGATCTCGGGGGCGGTCATGTCGCGGTACCCCTCGGCGACCTGGCCGGAGTGCAGGATCGATGCGGCGACGCGCATGCCGCGCACGCCGAGGCGGGCGCGGGCCTGCTCGGAGGCGAGTACGACGACGGACGCGCCGTCGCCGGTCGGGCAGCACATGAGCAGCGTCAGCGGGTCGGCGACCGGGCGGGCGGCGAGCACCTCGTCGACGGTCACCTCGCTGCGGAACTGCGCGAACGGGTTGAGGGCGCCGTGCTTGCGGGCCTTGACGCTCACGAGCGCGAGGTCCTCGGGGGTCGCCTCGGTCTCGTGGAGGTAGCGCATGGCGCGCATCGCGTAGACGGCGGGCATGACGATGCCCTGCTTGACCTCGCGGTCCTCCGGCGAGAGCGGCAGCGTGCCGCCGCCGAACTGCGTGAGCTTCTCGACGCCGATCACGACCGCCACGTCGATGTCGCCGCGGGAGATGGCCTCCCACGCCTCGTGCACGGCGGTCGCGCCGGACGAGCAGGCGTTGTCGACGTTGACTGTCGGCACGGTGCCGAGGCCGATCTCCTTGCAGATGCGCTGGCCGGTCATCATGCCGCCGTACGAGTGGCCGACCCAGACGGCGTCGATGTCCTCCTTCGACACCCCCGCGCTGCGCAGCGCGTCGATGAGCGGCGGCACGGCGAGGCCGACGTAGGACGAGGAGCGGTGCTTGCCGAACGGCACCATGGCCGCCGAGACGACGTAGACGTTCTCGCTCATGGTCACTTCTCCTCTTCGGATGCTTCGGTTGCTTCGGTCGCGGCGGGCGCGATGGATGCGTCGGTCGCTTCGGGCGCGAACCACCAGGCATCCCCGTCGACGCCGAGGGCGACTCGGATGCCGGGCATCAGCGGAGCATCCTCGGTCTCGCGGAGGTCGGCGAGGGTGCGCACGTCGCCATCGAAATCGACGTAGCCGAGGGGACGGACGCCCTCGGCGCCCACGTGCAGACGGGTGAAGGTGTAGAGCACGCCGGCGGTCGGCAGGGCGACGCGCGTGACGTCGGTGCCGACGCAGTCGCTGCAGACGATGCGGGTGCCGATCATGGTGTTGCCGCAGGCGTCGCAGGTCGTGCCGACGAGCCGGGGCCCTTCGGGGAACTCGCCGAGGAGCCCGTCGGACTCGAGGTCGGCGACGGGGCTGGAGACGAGCACCTCGGTCGCGGTCGCGGCGGTCATGCGTTCACTCCGTTCTCCGCGAGGGCCCGCGCGATGGCGCGCGTCGGGCACACGTCGATGGCCTGCTGGATCTTGTCGTCGGCGTCGCCGTGGTCGTCGATCACGATCGCCACGCTGATGTCGTCGAGGTCGAAGGTCGCCGGCGCGTAGAAGGTGCACTGGCCGGAGCCCATGCAGCGGTCGCGGTCGACCGTCAGGAGGTCGGTGGACATCAGGACGCCACCGCCTCGTCGTGCTTGAGGTAGAGGTGCGTGTGACCGCGGAACTTGTAGCTGCGGATGAGGTTCCACTCGCGCTCGTCGACCGCCCCGTGCTTGCGCTCGTCGATCGTGATGCTCGTCGTGCGCTCGAGGAAGCGCTGGATGGTGAAGACGGCCTCGGCGCGGGCCAGCGGGGCGCCCGGGCACGTGTGGATGCCGCGGCCGAAGGCGAGGTGCTGGCGGGCGTTCGGGCGCTCGGTGTCGAACGTCGCGGGGTCCTGGAAGACGCGGCCGTCGCGGCCGGACGCGCCGTGCAGCAGCATGACGACGGTGCCGGGGGCGAGCTCGAGGCCGCCGATCTCGGTGGGGCGCTTCACGAGGCGGAACGAGCCCTTGATCGGGGCCTCGACGCGCAACGTCTCCTCGATGAACTTCGGGATGAGGGTGAAGTCGTTCCGCAGGCGCTCCTGCAGCTCGGCGTCCTCCGCGAGGCGCTGGAAGCAGATGCCCATGAGCTGCACCGTGGTCTCCTGACCGGCGGCGAACATGTTCGCGGCGATACGGGCGACCTCGATGGGCTCGGGCAGACCGCCTTCAGGGAAGGTCGCGAGGGCCATGCCGGTCAGGACGTCGTCCTGCGGCTCGGCGCGGCGCTCCTCGATCTTCGCGATGAAGTAGCCGTAGAGCTTCTCGATGCTGTTGTGGTGGTTGGCCTGCAGCTCGAGGTTGCCGAGCACGGGGCCCGGCTCTGCGGCGAGGGTGTCGAGGAGGAAGCCGTGGTCCTCGACGGGCACGCCGAGCAGGTCGGCGACGGCGAGGATCGTGAAGCCCTTGCAGTAGTCCCAGATGAACTCGCTCTCGCCCTTCGGCAGGATGCCGTCGAGGTAGCGGTCGGCGGTGTCCTTGAGGAACTGCTCGTTCTCCTTGAGGCGCTTCGGCGTGATGAGGCCCATGAGGATCGCACGGTGGTCGGTGTGGATGGGCGGGTCGAAGGTGACGATCTGGTCGTTCTGCGGGAAGAACGAGCGGTGCTGCTCGAGGAGTTCGGAGATGTCGTCGCCGACGACCTCGAAGGGCAGGTCGACGACCGGGCCGCCGGTGCGGTTGATCGACGAGTAGACCTCGGGCTGGTGGTAGACCTGCAGGGCCTCCTCGTAGCCGGTGACGATCACGACGCCGTACTTCGGCTCCCGGAAGACGGGGTGGTTGGCGAGCATGTGGTCGAACCACGGCTCGGCCTTCGCCGCGACGTCTTGGTCGGTGAAGAAATCGATGTCGGTGGGGTTCGTCAGGGCGGTGCTCATCGTGGGGTTCCTCTCTCGGCGATGCAGGGCTGGGGGCCTCGGCTGAAACGACGTCGGATCAGTGCCGGCCCTGCCGCCGTGCCGCGCTCAGGTGGTGCAAGAACTGCTTTGTTCCGTATTACCGAACATGCGTACCGTTGAACGGTACCATTAAGCTTCGCGTCTCACTCAGCGGCTGTCAAGCGATCGGCGAGGGGCCGCCCCGGCGCCGTTCGGCGCCGGGGCGGACGGAGTTCACTGGAAGCGTTTCGGGACCCCGTCGAGCAGGATCGTCTTCGTCTCCAGGTAGGGCGCGAGGCCCTGGATGCCGCCCTCGCGGCCGACGCCGGACTGCTTGAAGCCGCCGAAGCCCATCCGGGTGTCGGTCTTGAAGCCGTTGTTGCCGGCCGTGCCCGAGCGGAAGCGTCGCGTCGCGTACCAGGCCCGCTCGACGTCGTCCGTGAACACCGCGTTGTTCAGGCCGTACTGCGTCTCGTTGGCGAGCTGGATCGCGTGCTCCTCGTTCTCGGCCGGGATGACCGAGAGCACCGGGCCGAAGATCTCCTCCTGGGCGATCGTCGAGGCGTTGTCCACATTCGCGAAGACCGTCGGCTCGATGAAGTAGCCGCGCTCGAAGTGCGACGGCACGCCGCCGCCCGCGACGAGCGTCGCGCCCTCGCGCTTGCCCGCCTCGATGTGGTTCAGGACGCTCTGCTGCTGCTTCGCCATGGCGACCGGGCCGAGGTCGGTCTCGGGGTCGAACGGGTCGCCGACCCGCTTGGCACCGAAGGCGGCACCGAGCGCCGCCGCCATCTCGTCGTGGCGGTGCTTGGACACGATGACGCGGGTGAGCGACATGCAGACCTGGCCGCTGATCGAGCACTCCTGCTGGGCGATGGCCGCGGCGGCCGTGCCGAGGTCGTAGTCGTCGAGGACGACCGCCGCCGACTTGCCGCCGAGTTCGAGGGTGAACCGGGCGAGGCGCTCGCCGGCCGCCGACGCGATCTGGCGGCCGACCGGGCTCGAGCCGGTGAAGGCGACCTTGTCGACGCGCGGGTCGCGCACGAGTTGCTCCGAGACGCCGCGGTGGCCGTTGACGACGTTGAACACGCCCTTGGGCAGGCCGATCTCGTCGGCGATCTCCGCGAGGAGGTAGAGCTCGCCGGGCGACTCCGGCGGGGCCTTCAGCACGATCGTGCAGCCCGCGAGGAGCGCCGGCGCGATCTTGTACGCGGCGAGCGAGAGCGGGGTGTTCCACGCGACGATCGCGCCGACGACGCCGACGGGCTCGCTCACGACGACGCCGAAGGCGGAGAACTCGGGCTGGTCCCGCTTCTCCCATTCGTAGGTCTCGGCGAGGTCGGCGTAGTAGTCGAAGAGCGCGGGCACGCGCGACATCGAGGGCACGGCCATCCGGTACGTGGCGCCGACCTCGCGGCTCCAGAAGGTCGCGAGTTGCTCGGCGCGGGCGCGCATGCCGGCCGCGAACTTGCGGAGGTACTCGGCGCGCTCCTTCGGCTCGAGGAACGGCCACGGCGAGTGGTCGAACGCGCGGCGGGCCGCGGCGATGGCCGCGTCCATGTCCTGAGTCGACGTCTCGCCGATCTGGAGGAAGACCTCCTCGGTCGCGGCATCGATGACGTCGAGCTTGCGCTCGCCGGTGGCGGCGCGCCATTCGCCGTCGATGTACAGGCTGTCGGGGTGCTGCAGGCTGATCGGGGTCCCTCGGACCGTGAGCACGTCGGTCACGTGTCTCTCCTCACTTCATCGTGTTGCCGGATCCGGGGCGGATGCCCCGGGCCGTATTCGGTCGGGCGCGCGGCGCCCGCTGCGCGGGCATCCAGCGACGGATGCCCGCGCTGGGCGGTCAAGCGGCCTGACGCGAGAGGACCCCGCGGAGGGTCCAGCCGAGCCGGTCGGGAGCGATCCCGGCGAGCTCGAGGGCGTTCATGCCGAAGTCGACGGACAGGTGCGAACCGGAGACGTAGCCGGCGAGGTCGCTGCCGAGGAACGCGAGCACGCGCGCCATGTCGACGGACTCGGCGAGGCGGCCGGCGGGGCCGACCTCGGCCTCGACCTTGTCCTGGCCGCCCTTCATCTCGGCGAACTCGGCGAGCATGCCCGAGACGGTCATGGCCGGCAGCACCGCGTTCACGCGGATCTTGCGGAGGTCCGCGAGGCGCGAGACCTGCTCGGCGACCCACAGGTTGAGGGCGCGCTTGGAGAAGATGTAGCCGAGCGAGCCGGGGATGGAGCCGAACTCGGCCTCGTAGGCGGTCAGGCGGCCGACGACGTCGTCCCAGTCGCCGCCGCGCACGAACGGCTCGAGCTCCTCGCGGATCGCGGGGGTCTCCCAGCGCACGCCGCCGTTCGAGGTGACGAACGTGATCGAGCCGTGCTCGACGACGCGGTCGACGAGGTAGGTGTCGGTCACGTACTTGTTCGAGACGAAGTTGACCGTCATCGTCTCCATGAACGTGTTGTGCACGCCCGAGATGCCGGCGATCCCGAAGAACGCGTCGATGCGCTCGGGGATCTCGGCGAAGGCGGCGTCGATGGAGGCCTGCTCGCCGAGGTTCGCGATGATCGACTTCGCGATGCCGGGCACCGGCGGCTCGACTCGGTCGAGTGCGTAGACGTTCGCACCGAGGTCGACGAGGATCTCGGTGAGCGCACGGCCCATGCCGGACGCGGCACCGGTGACGACGACCGTCTTGCCGGCGTAGCCGAAGTAGTCGGACATTCCATTGCTCCTTGCTGGTTGATCGGGCGGGCCGCTTTCCGGCGGCCCGCCCTGGTTCGGTCCAGGCGGTCAGTGCACCGGGACGATGACCGCCGCTTCCTCGCCGGCCCGGACCTGGGAGGCAGCGCCCTTCGGGGTGCGGAGGAGCGCGGCGATGACGAACGCGGCGAGCGAGAGCACCGCGATAAGCGTGAAGACCGCGATGTAGCCGGCCTCCGACGAGAAGTGCGAGCCCTCGGCGATGTAGCCCGCCATGATCGACGTGCTGAGCGACGTGCCGACGCCCGAGAACGCGGTCTGGATGACGGTGTACATGCCGGTCGCCTCGCTCGTGTTCTTCGCCGGCGAGCTCTCGACGACGAGCATGGGCAGTGCCGAGAGGACGAACGCCGTCGAGACGGTGAGCACCACCTGGCTGACGATGAACATCGGGAACGAGTGCATCACCGCGGCGCCGAGCGCCGTCAGGACGGCTGCGAGGACGCCCGCGCCGGCACCGATCATCAGCGAGATGCGCGCGCGGCCGTTGCGGGCGATGCGGCCGCTGAGCGGCGAGAGGGCGAAGCCGAACAGGCCGATCGCGAAGGACACGGCGCCGGCGGCCGCGGCGGCCAGGCCGAAGCCGACGGGAGCCTCGGTCGGGTACTGCATGATCAACTGGCCGAGGTAGCCGGCCATGCCCATCGGGATGCCGAGCAGGGCGGCCGCGAGCATCGTGAGGCCGAGATTACGCTGCGAGAACAGGCGCACGTTGACCATCGGCGTCGCGTGGCGGCGCTCCCAGAAGTACCAGCCGACGAGCACGAGGACGCCGAGGCCGATGCATCCGAGAACGACCGGCGAGACCCAGCCGAGGCCGTGGGCGGCGTTGATGCCGAAGAGCACCAGCGCGAGGCCGGGGGCGAAGAGGATGCCGCCGAGCCAGTCGATGCGGTCGCGTGGCCCCTCCGGGGTGGAGCCGTGGAGGAAGAGCGCGCCGACGACGGTGACGACGGTCATAGCGATCGCCGCGACGAAGATGTAGCGCCAACCCGCCGAGTCGATGATGACGCCGGCGATGATGTTGCCCGCGGCGCCGGCCAGCATGGCCGTGCCCGCCACGAGCGAGACCGCCACGGTGAGGGACTTCGCGGCGACCGCCTCGCGGATGATGCCGAAGCAGAGCGGCAGCAGACCGCCCGCGAGGCCCTGCACCGCGCGACCGATGATGACGCCGGAGATGTCGGCGGCGAGCAGGCTGATGACGGAACCGGCGATCGAGGCGACGAGCAGGATGACGAGCACCCGCTTACGGCCGAAGATGTCCCCGAGCCTGCCGCTGATCGCCGCGGATGCGGCGCCGACGAGCAGGAAGCCGGTGAGCACCCAGCTCACCGCGCTCTCGGTGCTGTCGAACTCCGTGATCAACCCGGGCAGTGCCGTGTACATCATCGTCGACTCGAACGAGCTGACGATCGCCACGAGCATCAGGACGGCGATCACGAATCCGATCGGACGACGCTTCGCGGTCGTCGGATCGGACGTCTGGGTTGAGGTCATTGCCACTCTCCACATTGAGGTACGGCGCCGGGCGCGCCCCGTGCGGTCCACGCACGCGTCGCCCGGTGTTTCGGGGAACATCGCGGCGGCTCCAGCGCCACCGCTTGTCGTTGCTTCGTTGCTTCGCTATGTTCTGTTCTAAGGAACGCTTGATCCTTACAACAGGAACAGTGTGCGGCACGACTTCTCGGATGTCAACGCGGATGAGAGGTCTTTTTTGAGCGCGCCTGCTTAGTTCAAGCGAAACGAAAACGGCCCGCCGAGCAGTGCTCGGCGGGCCGTTCGCGTACGACCGTCAGGCCGGCGGCAGCGCCGCGACGAAGTCCGCATCGCGCTCGACGAGCCCGAGCTTCCGGCCGCCCTTCGAGATGTCGAGCCCCTCGAAGAACTGCTCGTTCACCTGGATGAAGTGCTCGTCCTCGCCGTCGAGCTCGTCGTCGTACCGGATCGCCTGCGTCGGGCAGACCGCCTCGCAGGCGCCGCAGTTGATGCAGAGATCCTGGTTGATGTACATCATCCGGCCACCCTCGAACAGGCAGTCCGCTGGGCACACCTGGATGCAGCTCTTGTCCTTCACATCGACGCACGCCTGCGTCACCACGAATGCCATCTCGTTCGTCCTCCTCGACTTCGTCGTCCGGATCGGCCCGTCTGGACTCACCCCGCCGGGATGAGTACACTGACGGAACTTCTAAGCGCTAGATTTCAAATCTAGCATCACGAAGCACAGATGTGACCAAAGCTGTTCACGACAGGAGAGCTCGATGACGACAGCGACCTTCTCGACGCAACGCGTCGACCCGTACAACCCCCCGGCCGAGCACCTCCGCCTCCAGCGCGAGGCGCCGGTCAGCCAGGTGCCGTGGCGCAACGACACGACGATCTGGGCGATCACCAAGCACGCCGACGTACGCACCGTGCTCGGCGACGCCCGCTTCAGCTCGGACCGCTCGCTGCCCGGACACCCGACCTTCGCCGGCTACACGTCCGCGAGCAAACTCAAGAACCTCATCGAGATGGACCCGCCGGAGCACACCGCGCAGCGCGTGCGCATCATGGGCGAGTTCACGGTCAAGAAGATCGGCCTCATGCGCCCCCGCATCGAGGAGATCGTCGAGGAGACGATCGACACGATGCTCGCGAGCGGGAACTCGGCCGACCTGGTCGAAGCGCTCTCCCTGCCGGTGCCGTCCGTGGTGATCGCGGAACTGCTCGGCGTCCCCTTCGAGGACCACGCACTCTTCCAAGAGAACAGCGCCATGTTCGTCGAGGCCGACGCGACGCCCGAGGAGCGCGTCGCGGCGATGGGCGCCCTCAAGCAGTACATCGGCGGCCTCGTCGCCGCGCGAGTCGAGCAGCCCGGCGACGACATCCTGAGCCGCCAGCTCGCCGCCGGGGCCTCCCCCGAGGAACTCACCGGCATCGGCTTCCTGCTGCTCATCGCCGGCCACGAGACCACCGCAAACATGATCTCGCTCTGCGTCGCGACGCTCCTCGACAAGCCCGAACTCCTGCAGCAGCTGCGCGACGACCCGAAGCTCATCCCCGGCGCCGTCGAGGAACTCCTGCGCTACTTCACGATCGCCGAGATCGGCGGCCTCCGCCTCGCGACGGCGGACCTCGAGGTCGGCGGCGTCGTGATCCCCGCCGGCGACTCGGTCTTCGCCCTGTGCAACACGGCGAACCGCGACCCGGAGGTCTTCCCGAACCCGGACGTCATCGACTTCACCCGCGGCGCCCGCAACCACGTCGCGTTCGGCTTCGGCCCGCACCAGTGCCTCGGCCAGAACCTCGCGCGCCTCGAGCTCGAGGTCGTGCTCGAAGCGGTCGTCCGACGGATCCCGACGCTGCGGTTCGACGGCTCGTTCGACGACATCTCCTTCAAGGAGTGGGGTCCGAACTACGGCGTCTACACGCTCCCGGTGGCGTGGTGACCATGGAACTGACCGCGAACCGCTCCACGTGCATCGGCTCCGGCCAGTGCGTGTTCACCGACCCCGACGCGTTCGACCAGGACGACGACGGCATCGTGCTCGTGCTGCGGCCGCAACCGTCGGCCGGCGACGAACTCGCCCGCGCGACCGAGGCCGTGCAGATCTGCCCGAGCCGCTCGCTCGTGCTCTCCGAGCAGTCGGCGTGAGCCCGACGAACAGAGATTGGAACAACGGATGACTTTGGAGCAGACCGCCGCCCCCGAGGCGCTGCCCGACCCCTACGAGCCCTGGCTCCGCCGCATCGCCGACGACCACGAGGCCGCACGCCACGAGGACGGCGTCCAGTGCCGCGGCTCCGTCGCGCTCATCGACGAGGCCGCGCGCCTGCGCGGCATCGCATCCGTGCGCCTCGGCCGCGCGATCTCGCTCGAGAAGGAGGTCGAGACCCGTCCCGACCGCCTCGCCGACGGCCGATCGATCGCCGAGGCCGAAGCCGCCCAGTGGCGCGCCCTCGGCAACGCCGAGCTCCCGAACGGGCACGGCAGCGTCGACCTGCAGGTCGCGATCGGCGCGCACGGGCGGCATGCCCACGGCGGCGACACGATCTCGTACGACGCGCACGGCGTGCACAACACCCACCTCGACGGGCTCGCCCACATCGGAGCCGACGGCACCTGGCACGGGCCGATCCCGATCGAGGCCTCGCAGACCGACGAGGACACGATGGTGCACTGGGCGCAGCACGGCATCGCGACGCGCGCCGTGGTGCTCGACATCGCGGCCGCCCGCGGCGTCGAGTGGGTCGCCGCAGGAGAGGCCGTGACGGCCGACGAGCTCGAGCGCGCCCTCGCCGCGACCGGGGTCGACTTCCAGCCGGGCGACGCCCTCGTCGTCTACCAGGGCCGCGACCGCTACGAGGCCGCCGGCAACGTCTACCCCAGCGGCGCCGCGGCGGTCACCCGCCCCGGCATCGGCGCCGACGGCGCCGCCTGGATCGCGTCGAAGGAGCCCGGGCTGCTGCTCTGGGACTTCCACGACGCGCGGGACAACGCACGCGGCTCCCTCGAGGTGCACAACCTGATCTCCGCGATCGGGCTCTGCATCGTCGACAACTGCCTGCTCGGACCCGCGGTCGCGACGCTCCGGGAGGCGGGCGCCTCCACCGGGCTCGTCGTGGCGGCCCCGACCGCGATCCACCGCTCGACGGGCGTGCTGATCAATCCGCTGCTGCTCTACTGAGCCGCTGCACGGACCGCGAGCGGGGCCGGCGTCCCTGGAGAGGGGAAGCCGGCCCCGCTCGCGTCGCGCGCCCGAGGAACGTACCACCCGAACATCCGACACCCCAGAAACGGAGCAGCACATGACCACGTCCTTCGAGGGCAAGGCCGGCCTGGTGACCGGCGCCGGAAGCGGCATCGGCCGCGCGACCGCACTCCTCCTCGCCGCCCGCGGCGCGAAGGTCGTCATCGCCGACATCGCAGACGAACCCGGGCTCGAGACCGTCCGACTCATCGAGACGGCCGGCGGCACCGCGGCGTTTCAGCACACCGACATCACCGACGAGGCATCCGTCGCCGCGCTCGTCGACTCGGTCGCCCGGCGCTACGGCTCGCTCGACTTCGCGCACAACAACGCTGCCGGCGGCATCGCGCAGCACGAGCTCGCCGACTACGACAGCGACCTCAACGCCTGGGCGCTCAAGCTCTACCTCGAGGGGCCCTATTTCTGCCTCAAGCACGAGTTGCGCTACATGAAGGAGCACGGCGGCGGCTCGATCGTGAACACGGCGTCCCTCGCGGGCCTCTTCCCCTCGCCGCTCACCGGTCCGTACACCGCCGCGAAGCACGGCATCGTCGGCTACACGAAGAGCGCTGCGCTCGAGTACGGCCGGTACGGCATCCGCGTCAATGCGGTCTGCCCCGGCGTCGTCCGGACCGGCCTCACGAAGGACCTGCCCGAGGCCTACATCGGCCCGGTGACCGCCGGTCAGGTGCTCAAGCGCCTCGCCGAGCCGGAGGAGATCGCCGAACCGGTCGTCTTCCTCCTCTCCGACGCGGCCTCGTTCATGACGGGCGCGATCGTACCCGTCGACGGCGGCGCCTCGACTTCGACGACCTCCGTCGAATGAGCACGAGATCCGGGCAGGGCGATGCGACGACTGCCGGTGCCGCCGTCGGCACGCGCTCGTCGGTGCGGTTCGCCGCGCTCGGTGACGCCGGCGTGCCTGCGATGCCCGTGGCCCGGTAACCGCCGCCACGACGACGAGGGTGCCGGCCGCGGGAACGCGGCCGGCACCTTCTCGGTCGGTCGGCTCTCAGTCGAGCGGGAAGTGGCACGCCGCGTACTGGCCCGGGCGCACCTCCCGCATCTCCGGCTCCTCCGTGGCGCAGCGCTCCTGCGCGATCGGGCAGCGCGTGCGGAACCGGCATCCCGAGGGCGGGCTGAGCGGCGACGGGATGTCGCCGCCGAGCGCCGGGCCGGCGAAGCCCTCCTCGCTCTCCGGGGACGGCACGGAGTCGAGCAGGCCGCGGGTGTACGGATGCGCGGGGCGCGCGTACACCTCGATCGAGTCGCCGAACTCGCACGTCTTGCCGAGGTACATCACGAGCACCTTGTCGCTGAAGCTGCGCACGACGCCGAGGTCGTGGGCGATGAAGACGATCGTGAGGTCGTACTTCGCCTTGAGCTCCTCGAGCAGGTTGAGCACCTGCGCCTGCACCGAGACGTCGAGCGCCGAGACGGGCTCGTCGCAGATGAGTAGGCCCGGCTGCACGGCGAGCGCGCGCCCGATCGCCACGCGCTGCGCCTGCCCGCCGGAGAGCTGCCGCGGCAGCATTTCCGCGAAGCGCTCGCTCGGCAATCCGACCTGCGTGAGGATCTCGGGCGCCTCGGCGTCCCGCTTCGACTTCGCGACGCCGGCGATCGCGGCGCCCTCCATCACGAGCTCCTTGACCGAGCGGCGCGGATTGAGCGAGCTCACCGGGTCCTGGAAGATCATCTGCATGTCGCGTCGCAGTTCCCGCATGCGGTTCGGCGATGCTGCGACGATGTCGTCCTCGCGATAGCGCACGCGGCCGCCGGCGATCGGGTCGAGCTTCAGCACCGCGCGACCCGTCGTCGACTTGCCGCAGCCGGACTCGCCGACGATGCCGAGGGTCTCGCCGGGCAGCAGGTCGAAGCTGACGCCCGCGACCGCTTTGAAGGCGCCGCGCGCCGTGTGGTACTCGACCTCGAGGTCTTCGACGGAGAGGATCGCCGCATCGCCGCGCAGGTGCGCGCTGCCGCTACCGGCCAACGAGCTCACCTTCTTTCATGTTCACCGGGTGGAAGCAGGCGGCCGCGTGGCCGGCGCCGACGTCGACCATCGGGGGTTGCTCGGTCTCGCAGGCGGCCGAAGCCGCGGCGCAGCGCGGCGCGAACCGGCAGCCGGCGGGCGGATCGGTCGGCGACGGCAGCGAGCCCGAGATGACGTCGAGCGGCGCGTGGCGCTGATGCTCGATCGACGGCGTCGCGCCGAGCAGCGCGCTCGTATAGCGGTGCTGGGGCTCCTCGAACACGTCGTGGCTGCCGCCGATCTCCGCGAGCCGGCCCGCGTACATCACCGCGGTGCGGTCGGTCCGGCCGGCGACGACGTGGAGGTCGTGGGAGATCAGCATGAGCGACATCCCGCGTTCCCGCTGCACGCGTCGGAGCAGGTCGAGGACCTGGCGCTGGATCGTCACGTCGAGCGCGGTCGTCGGTTCGTCGGCGATGAGCAGCGTCGGTTCGCATGAGAGCGCGACGGCGATCATGACGCGCTGACGCATGCCGCCGGAGAGCTCGTGCGGGTACGCGCGGAGGCGCCGTTCGGGGTCGGGGACGCCGACTTCCTTGAGCAGGTCGAGCGCGCGCGAGTTCGCCTCGCTTCGGGAGACGCCGAGGTGGCGGCGCATGCCCTCCGTGAGCTGGCGTTCGATGCGCACCACGGGGTTCAGCGACCGGCCCGGGTCCTGGAAGACCATGGCGATCTCGGGGCCCCAGATCTGCCGGAGGTCCTGTTTCGACAGGCCGAGCAGGTCCTTGCCGTCGAATCGGAGCTCACCGGTGCGAGCCGATCGCGCGGGCATGAGGCCCATGATCGCCCGCGCCATGACCGACTTGCCCGACCCGGACTCGCCCACGATGCCGAGGGCTTCGCCGCGGCGCACTTCGAACGAGACCCCGTCGACGGCCTTCACCACACCGCGCGGCGAGCCGATGTACGCGTGGAGGTCGGTGACCTCCAGGAGCAGTTCACTCATCCTTCATCCTTCCGGGTGAGGGATCCCGGGGGCGGGGCCGTGGCCCCGCACTCCCGGGATCGCGGTCAGGGCTGGATCCAGATGTCCGCCGCCGCGGGCGTCGTGTAGCCGTACATGTGGATGCCGTGCACCTGGTCGGTGGAGATCGCGCCGTTCAGGTACTCCTGGAAGAGCAGGTACGGCACGACCTCGACGAGGCGCTCCTGCACGAGGGTCCACTGTTCGTGCTGCGCGTCCTGATCCTCCGCGGCGACCGCCGCGTCGAGGGCCTCGTTCAGCTCGGGGTCGTCGATGCGCGAGTAGTTGGTGCGGTCGGCATCGCCGCTCAGGGCGCCCCACAGGCGGGAGGCCGGGTCGACGAACGCGAGCGAGGAGGTCGCGAGGTTGTAGTCGCCCGTCGTCGTGACGACGCCCTGCTCCGAGGAGTCGCGCTGGTCGGCCGTGACGGTGACGTTGTCGTACTCGGCGAGCTGCGCCTGGAGGGCATCGAAGGTCGCGGCGCCGACGCCGGGGAACACGGTGTAGGCGAACTCGACCGGCTTGCCCTCGGCGGCGAGCTCGTCGAAGAGTTCCTGCGCCTTCTCGGAATCCTGGGTCTGGAGCGGGATGTCCTCGTAGAACGGGGAGTTCTTCTGGAACAGCGTCTTCGGAGTGCCGCCGGTGCCCTTGTTGACGGCCGAATTGATCGCTTCCAGGTCGAGAGCGTACGCGAGCGCCTGGCGGGCGCGTACGTCGTCGAATGGCGCCTTCGCCGTGTTGAACATGAAGCCGACGCCGCCGTTGAAGGTGTAGACGGAGTTGACGTAGCCGGCGGACTCGGACTCGGCGAAGAGCGCCGGGTCGGAGTTCATGACGATGTCGGCCTGTCCCGAGATGAGGGCGTTGAGCCGCTGGGTGCCGTCGGCGACGCCCTGGACCTCGATCGCGTCCAGGTAGGCGGGGTCACCGGCGTAGTCGTCGTTGCGGACCAGCTTGACGGTGCCGCCCTGCGTCCAGCTCTCGAGCACGAACGGTCCGGCCCCGATCGGGTTCTTGTTGAACGCCTCCTGGCCCTGCTCGAGGGCGGTCGGCGAGGCGATCCACTGCAGGGAGTAGATCGGCATGAGGCCGAGCAACCCCGGCGTCGGCACGACCATGTGCAGCCTCGCGGTGCGGGGGTCGACGATCTCGATGTGGTCGATCTGGCTCGCGACCCCGGCGCTGGCCGAGCCGAGCGCCGGGTCCTTCATGCGGTCCCAGTTGTACTTGATGGCCTCGGCGTCGAACGGGGTGCCGTCCGTGAACGTCAGGCCTTCGCGCGTCACGACGTCCCAGGTGGCGCCGCCGTCGGCCGTGGTGAACGACTCGCACAGCCCGCAGTCGTAGCCGCCCGTCTCGGGGTTCGCGATGACGAACTGCCCGTAGAGCGCGGTGTACGTGATCGGCATGGAGGTCGAGCTGAAGACCTGCACGGGGTCGAATCCGGTGGGCTGGACCATCTCGAGCACGCGCAACGTGCCGCCCGAGACGGGCTCGCCGGATCCCGCGTCGGCGACGCTCGTCGCTCCGTCGTCGGTTCCGGCGCAGCCGGTGAACAGCAGCGCTGCCGCGGCCACGGCGGCGATCAGCGTCGATCGCTTCCTGGTGAACATGGGGTCCTGCTTTCTCTTGGTGGTGGTGTGCGGAATCACGGGATTCCGGGGTCGCCGAACGGCGCGACGGGTCGGGCGGGGCGTCGGCGGGATTGTGGGTGAGGAGCGGGTCAGTCGTGCAGCGTGCGGTCGAATCGCAGGCGCAGGTGCTCGCCGGCCTGGTTCAGCGCGAACACGGTCAGGAACAGCACGGTCGCGGGAACGAAGACGAGGTAGGGCGAGGTGCGCAACTCGGTCGCGCCGGCGTTGATCATGCCGCCCCAGCTCGGCGTCGGCGGCGGCACGCCGAGGCCGAGGAAGCTCAGCGAGCCCTCCGCGACGATGAGGGCCGCGATGACGAGCGGGAGGTAGGCGGCGATGGTCGGCACGACGTTGGGCAGGATCTCGCGGAGCAGGATGCGGCGGTCGGTCGCCCCCATGTTCCGGGCGGCCCGGACGAACTCGCGACTCGTCCACGCCATCGTGTTGGCGCGGGCGAGGCGGATGAAGGTCGGGGTGCTCGTGAGCGCCAGCCCGACGAGCAGCGTCGGAACGCTCGGCGAGAGGATCGAGGTGATCGCGAGCAGCAGCACGAGCGCGGGGAACGAGAGCAGGACGTCGGCGACGAGAGTGACGACCCAGTCGACACCCTTGCGGAAGTACCCGGCGAGCAGGCCGAGGATCGTGCCGAGGATGACACCGCCGGCCGCCGAGACCGTGCCGACGACGAGCGACACCTGGCCGCCGTAGATCAGGCGCGACAAGAGGGAGCGTCCCGTGCCGTCGGTGCCGAGCAGTGTGTCGATCGGCCCGAGCTGCGGCGGTTGACGCGGCGGACCGACGACCGCGTCGATCGAGGCGATCGGCAGCACGGAGGCGAACACCGCGAGGAACACGATGAGCCCGATCCAGCCGTAGGAGAACCAGACGAGTACGGAGTGCCGCTTCTTGGGCGGTGCGACGACCGGAGGTGCGAACCGCCGGATGCCGGCGGGCGCGGACTGCTCCGGCAACGTGCTCCTGGTGATCACGGTCATGCCGACACCGCCTTCCCGGTTGCGTTTCGCGTGACGCCCGCACGAGTGCGGCGGGCCGCCTTCGGCGTGCGACGGACCCGGGGGTCGATCGCGCCGTAGCCGACGTCGACGAGCATGTTGATGACGACGAAGCCGACGGCGATGAAGGCGACGACTCCCTGCACCGCGACGATGTCGCGCTGGACGATCGAGGTCGAGATGAACTGGCCGAGCCCCGGGAGCACGAACAGCGCTTCGACGATGATGGTGCCGCCGATGAGGCGGGCGAGGCTGAGGCCCGAGATCGTCAGCAGCGAGAACGACGAGGGCCGGAATGCGTGGCGGAACATGACGTAGCCGCCGGTCATCCCCTTCGCACGCGCCGCGGCGACGAAGTCTTCGCGGAGCGTGCCGATGAGATCGGCTCGCAGGACGCGGTGGAACGCTGCGATCTCGGTGAGCGCGACGGCGATCGCCGGGAGGATCGCGCTGCGCAGGTTCGGCCCGAGGCCGTCCTCGATCGGCACCCAGCCGAGCGCCGGCAGCACTTTCAGGGACACGGCGAAGATGAAGATGAGGACCGGACCGGCGACGAACGCGGGGATGGAGAGGAACGCCGAGGTCACGGCGTTGATCCCGCGGTCGAGCGCGCTGTTCGGGAAGGCGGCCGAGAGCACGGCGAGGGGGATCGACACGGCGAGCGCGATCACGAGCGCGAGCACCGCGAGTTCGAGCGTCACCGGCAGCCGCTGAGCGATGGACTCCATGACCGGGATGTGGGTGATGGGCGACGTGCCGAGGTCGCCCTGCAGCGCGGCGAGCAGCCAGTCGACGTACTGCACGACGAAGGGTCGGTCGTACCCGAGCGCGGCGTTCATCTCGGCGACGGCGTCGGGGGTCGCGTTCTCCCCCAGGATGACTTCGGCCACGGATCCCGGGGCGAGGCTCATGAGGGCCTGGACGCCGATCGTGACGAGCAGGATGACGAGCAGCGCGTAGCCGGCACGTCGGAGGAGGTCAGCCCACATTCGGGGCACCTCCCGCCGAAACGGGATGCTTCGAACTTGAAACTTGCACTCGGACTCCTTTGTCGAGCTCGCCTGGATTTCCCAGTCGGGGCTTACTGTTTCGTTGGAGCGAACAGGACTTTTTTCCAACGCAACAAGCAGGATCATGCAGACTTCAAGCGATGTTGTCAACGGAATTGAGCGTGTTGACTCAATACTGTTGCCGCGTGGCGAACTCGTCCCCTACGGTCAGTTCCGTTGAGGCTCGAAGCAGCGCCGCGATACGAGCGTCAGTGAACCGCAGAACTCGACCATGTGTCTCAGACTTCGACCCCTGGTCGCCCGTCACGATTCGGAGCCTCGATGCGCATCGATCCCTCTGCTGCGACGCCATCGCCGTACTCATGCAGCCCGTCAGAACGGAGTCATCGCCGCGCTCGTCAAGAGATCGGTACGAGTTCGCCGGTCCAGCACCGCGTCGACCGCCCGCGCGGAGAGTGCTGCTCCGCATCGATCGGCGGCAGCCCGGCCCGCTCCCGGCGCTGCCGGGCCGACCTGGTGTCGGCGCACAGTTTCACCGGTGCTTGCGCACGTGATCGAGGAGTGCACCAGCAAACACCTCGGCCTGCCGCAACCGCCGCGCCGCCTGCCGGATCCTCAAAGAACGCCGACGCCGCCCGCCCGCGCGGCCGCCGCAGTCGTCACCGGCGGCGTCAAGATCGATCAACGTGCGCGTCCTACACGCTCCGCGTGCGCGAAAACGGTCCCGCTGAACGGAAAGACCCGGCCGCCTGATCAAACGGAACCCTCCGGGCGAGCCCCAGTCACGCGAGGCCGAACAAGCGCACCAGAGACGAGCCGGGCCGGTCCCATGCGAATCAAGTACCTCGCGCGCTCTCGCCGCCATCCTGATCACGGTTCATACTCTCGAGTTTGCATGGATTGCCACCAGGCAAACACCTGATCAGACGATATTTGTAGGGCGGACGGGACTTGAACCCGTGACCGATGGGAGTCAGCCGACTTTCCGAAGGGTTCCGGATGCCTTGTCGCACCTCGCCTGATCTGGATCTGATCAGGATGTTCTCGTGCGTCGTGTTCGAACCCATTCAGACTACCCGGCTCGACTTCGACCCACCTGGGCGAGTCTCGGATCGAAAAGTGGTGAATAAACGGTCGCCGGTCTCGGGTGGGGTCGACTCGATGAAGACTCGAAACCGAACTCAAGCACACGGCATGGCCATCGCTCCCCCGCCCGCCGCAGACCGACGCGCTTCGGAGGCGGAACAAGAACCAGGCCACTTCACAGTGCGGAGCGTGCTCAAGGAGGCCGGAAAGGTGAAGCGACCAGCGAGTGGAGGCCGCTTCGAGCACCATCGACAAGTGGCCGGCGGAAGCGCCCGCGTAGTACGGCCTGACTAGCCAAACGACAAGAAGCTTCCGGTTCGGCCGAAGATTGGTCGTGGGCGATTCCGAGGCGCCCGCCCCGTCTCACCAGGACATCGATACTAGCCGCATTTACCGCAGAGAATCGCGCACTATCAATCGATAGTCAAGCCACTGTCCCCAATGCGAACTATTCGGCGCTACACCGTGCATCCAGCGAGATAAGCAGCCCGTTTCCTAGCCCAATAGCATGCTCCCTGAAAAAACCGATCTGTTCGTAGAATGACTCTTCCGAGAGCACGATAGAGGGCGTCATCAGCAATGCCGCAGTGATTGCATGCACCTCGGCCACTTCAAAATCAGTCTCATCACTTCGGACTTTTTCCAAGGTGCGCATCAAGAAGTCTGCGGAGCTACCAAGACACATGACTGTTCGGCCTTCACCACCCGGGCGCGCGACGTGATAGAGGATCACCTCTCGCACCAGTTGCTTTTGCTCATCACCCAGCCAGAGCCGGATTCGGTCGCCCGTAACGTCCAGACGAACGCGACTTCTCATCTCTGAATATACCTTCCCGACTCGAACTTCAACTGGGTATACCGATAACCGTGAATATTGCGGCCGGTTTGCACCAGTAGCACTCCTCGCCCAGAATCAAAGGCGACATTTGCGCCAGTCTCCGCATCTACATGCGTCATATTTCCCCGCCAGGCCGAAAAATAGTCCGCAAGCGCATCAGGATCATGTCCTATGCCAGGTATATCATGGTCGGCCGAACTAGCGCTTCCGTCGTGCATTCTCTTCACCTGATAATCGACACCATCTGCGATATCCGGCCCGAACGTATCGTCAATACGATTGTACGTGGCATCGTCGAGCCCCCCGAGGCCCGCATCAAGGCCATTGCAGTTATGAACGAGAACTTCGCTCTCGCCGATCTGCACATAGTACGTGTGGATGTCAGCGACGGTTAGGTTGTGGACGGTCTGGGGCCGGTGGTCGTGTTCGATCGCGGTGATCTGGACGAGGGTGCCAGAGGCGGTTTGCAGCCAGTCACCGGGCAGCAGGTCGCCGGAGTCGACCCAGCGGTCCCGTTCAGGCACCCAGAACGGGTGCCCGTCGGTGGCCTCGAGGGTGCCGGTGCCACCGGTGCCGTCATCGATAGTGATCGTGGTGAGGTCCTTCTCACCGTCCCCCGTGATCAACGCGGTCACTGGCTTAGCCGCAGTCTCGCCGGTGTTCGGATCGGTCGCCAGGACCTCTTCACCGATGTCGAGGTTTTCAATTGCTTTGACCGCACCAGAGGCGAGAACCACAAGCGTTCCAGGCACAAAGCTGTTCGCGCGCTTGCAACTCGAACCGGCAGCGTTCTTGACGGCGGCCGCCGCCTTCGTTGCCGTCGACGCGGTCTGCGAAGCCGCCGCACGGGCACCGCTTCCGGCTGCGGCAGCTGTCGCGGCGCGCGTCGGCGCCATCACAGCTGATGCCGCCGCTTTGACCGCTGGTGCGACGGCCTTGAAGACGACTGCGCCGGCGCCGCCGAGCAGACCCCCTGCCGCGCCGATGAGCGTCTCGGTCGCGAACCCGCTCCACGAGAACTTCTGTCCTGTCGTCGCAGTGCGGACCACATTTGTGACCGCACCGGCGATCGCGCCGCCTGCGATTGCGCAGCCGATGCTGCCCGCGCCCGCAGTTAGGGCGAGACACCCGGCGGTCGCGAGGCCGCCGACGACAGCCCCCGCGATCTCGGCCTTGTACTTGTTGACGAACCCGCCGACGGCCTTGGCTGCCTTCTTTCCGGCTTTGAACATGTCGCCCAGCCATGACATTCCGGTCGGGTCGGACCATGTCACTGGATTGTGTCCGGAGTAGACGTAGGCGTTGAACTGGGCTGGGGTTCCTGGGTCCAGTTGCGGGTCAGTGCTGATGAACTGACCGTTGCGTGCGTCGTAGTGGCGGGCACCGATGAGTGTCAGACCGGCGATGTTGTCGTCGAATGTCGCGCCGAGGAACCGACGATCTCCCGGAAGGTCCGCGCCGACTTGCCCGCGTTCGCCTCCGAAGGGATCTGTGTAAAGGCGGGCGACCGAGTCGATTGAATCGGCCTGGGTTTCGTTCCGTTCTTGAAGCAAGGATGGAAGACGATGAACAGGAAGTACTCGCCGGAGATGCGCGAGCGGGCGCTCAGGATGCTCGCTGAGGCTCGCCCGGAGCACCCGAACTTGATGAGCGCGGTCCGCCACGTTGCCGGGCTGCTCGGGATGAGCCCCGAAACGCTACGGTTGTGGCAGCGCCGCTACGAGGTCGACGCGGGCGTGAAGCCCGGGGTCACCTCGGACGCCGCGGCCGAGATCAAGCGGTTGCAGAAGGAAGTTGCCGAGCTGCGCAAGGCGAACGAGATCCTCAAGGCTGCGAGCGTGTTTTTCGCCAAGGAGCTCGACCGCCCCTCGACGAGATGATCCGGTTCATCGACGAGCACCGGGATCGTTTCGGGGTCGAGCTCATCTGCCGCGTCCTCGGGCCGGCGGTGCAGGGATTCGTGACCTCGCGCGGCTACCGTGCCGCGACGAGCAGGACGCCGTCGGCGCGGAGCCTGCGCGATGACCTGCTGGTGCCCGAGGTCGCCCGCCTGCACGCGGAGAACTACGGCGTCTACGGGCGCCGGAAGATGCACGCGTTGATGCGCCGGCAGGGTTGGGACGTCGGCCGTGACCAGACCGAACGGCTGATGCGCCTGGCCGGGGTGCGCGGCGTGAAGAAGTCCAAGCGGGTCTACACGACCAAGTCCGACCCGGCCGCCGTGCTGCCGAGGGATCTCGTCCAGCGCCGCTTCACCGCTGACGGGCCGCGACGGCTCTGGGTGTGCGACGTGACGTACGTGGCGACCTGGGCCGGCTTCGCGTTCGTCGCGTTCGTCACCGACGTGTACTCCAGGCGCATCGTCGGGTGGAACGTCGCAGCGACGTTGAAAGCGGAGATCCTGCCCATGCAGGCGCTCGACATGGCCGCCTGGGACGCCGGCGGTGACCTGAGCGGGCTGACGCATCACTCGGACCACGGGTCGAACTACATGGCCATGGTCTACACCGACCGCATCCTCGAGCTCGGCGCCGTGCCCTCGACCGGAACCGTCGGCGACTCCTATGACAACGCGATGGCGGAGGCCGTCAACAACCTCTACAAGACCGAGCTGATCCGTCAGCGCGGCCCGTGGCGCACGGTCGAGCAGGTCGAGCTGGCCACCCTCGAGTACGTGTGGTGGTGGAACCACCAACGCCTGCACGGCGAACTCGACATGCGCACCCCGATCGAGGCCGAGGCCGCGTACTACGCTGACCTCGAATCAGCCCAGCAGAGCCCTGCCGGACAAAGAAATCGCTAGGAACGAAACCCAGGCCGATTCAATCAGATACATTCACAGCAGCAGCGTGGCCGGAAACACCTGGTCAATGGGAATTCCGTGCAGCCTTGCCGCGAGCTGAACTCGCAACCACCAGCCAGTGAACGGCGCCGGCACAAACCCCTGATCAGAGCCATTTCACAGCGATCAACGCCGGGGCGTTCGATTGACTGACACTCAAACAGATCAGAGAAATACCTGATCAGCATGTCATTCCAAGCGCGTGGGGCGGGTCAGACTTGAACTGACGACCGATGGGAGGCAGCCGACTTTCCGGCGCGTTCCGGATGCCTCGCCGCACCTCGCCCGATCTGTATCTGATCAGGATGTTCTCGTGCGTCGTATTCGAACCCGTTCAGACTACCGGGCTTCGCCTGGGCGCACCACGGGTCGAAAAGTGGTGAATAAACGGTCACCGTAGTCAGGTGGGGTCGACTCGATGAACGCGCGGGTCTGAACGCAAGCGCGACATGACCACCCCTTCCCCGCCCGCCGCAGACCGACGCGCTTCGGTGGCGGAACGAGAACCAGGCCGGCCAATTCAGCTCGCAGAACGCCGCGCAAACGGGCTGGCTCGTATCAGCTTGCCCGCCACCGCCAGGCCGCATGGCCACCGTAGAACGAATGTCCGCCAGGTTGCCTCCGACGTTGCGCGCTGCGCATGCTTCTGCGCACTCCTGTCTTTGAGCTCACGCCCCACGCCGCGTTCAGACGAGTTTCCGTAACGCTGATTCCGCGGCCCTACGCACCCACAACCTTGAATCGCTCTTCATGCGCTCAAGCCCAGCACGTGCACGTGGGGTTTTCAGTTTCCCAAGGGCTTTCACTGCGTGCCCGTCTACTTCTGGATCACCCAGCAGCTCAATGAGAACGTCACCAGCCTCCAGTCTTTTGGAACGTCCTAGCCCGAGCACAACCATCTCCCGGGCCTTACCCGAGCCGATCGCGACCGAGGTGCGACGGTTCCTTCGGACGGGGCCGCGAGGGGGCGAAGTCCGACGCGCGCTCTGATAACGTGCGACCCAACTGCCTCGGCAGCCGTGGCGTCGAAAGCGTCCGCCACCTGCCGGGGAGGGGCGGAATCCATGCCGAAGCACGTGCGCATCACGAACACCACGTCGAAAACCTACACCTGGGCGATGTGGAAACCCGGTGACACTATGGGCTGGGGGGTGTACGCGTGCGAGATCATCAATCCCGACCAGACGCACACGGTCGCGATGGACTCGACGCTGGCCGACGGGTTCAAGTTCTACTACGAACACGACCGAATGACAGCCGCCGCGATGAATCGGTACGTGGGCGATGCGAGGCACGTCGCCAGCCCGCTCGCCGATGTGCAGATCCAACACGATTTCCACACGCCGAACGATTTTGTCGATTGGAATGCCGTCAAGGCCGAGTACATCGACCGAAAGCTTACCGACGACGCCGCGAAGGTGTCGCTGACGCAAGGGGCCGCGAGCGCCTCCATCGCTATCAGAGCAGTGGTCGAGGTCGTGAAGCTCGTCTTCCCGCCGCTGGCGCCGATAATCTCCGGCCCTGGGGCCATCGCCGCGTATCTTGCCGACGGCATTGCGAGATCCGAGCCGGCGAATCCGCTCAGCGACCCGGCGAAGTATATGGACGCCATCCGCGAGATCGTGCGTGCCGAAAACGATCGACAGACCGCGGAAGAAGCGGCATCCATCTTCATCAACGCCGACACCTACCTGCGGAGCATCCGCGGGGCCTCGTTGCAGCCGCACGAGTACAAGGATCTCGTCACCGCCGCTGAGGCGTTCGTCGCTCCGAGCGGTCTGCCGATGGCGTACCTGACGTCGATGAACCTAGACCCGGACAAGTCCAAGTACATCGTCTCGGCCTACCTGCTCGGCGTCGCGGCGTTCGCGCGTTACCAGTGGTACCACTTCATCGAATCCGTCAACGACGGCGACCAGATCACCACTGAGAAGCTCAACTCCTGCCGTGAGCAGCTGGCGTTCTCGCTGCACGGGCTCGAGAAGCTGAAGAATGCGACCGCGGCACAGATCGATCCGAAGATCGCCAAGTCGGGCGTGGAGGTGCCGGCGCTTGTCGCGCAGCTGCGGGAAGCACTCTGCATGTCGACCGTCGGGATCCCGAGCCTGGACGTGATCCACGAGGTCATGGTCAACCTGAACGACCTGTGCGGGCTCATAGATCAGGACGTCGCTTCGTTTCGATCCAGCGGACCATCGCCAGTCGCAGATCCTGGCGGGTCTCCCACCGCTGGGTGTTCAGGACGTTCTTCTGCAGGAGCGCGAAGAAGCTCTCCATGCTGGCGTTGTCCCCGGCACCGTAGGAGCGGCCCATCGAACCGACCAGGCCGTTGTTCTCGAGCAGGCGTTGGACTTTCTTCGCGCGAAATTGACCGCCCCGGTCCGAGTGGCAGATCGTGCCCTCGGGGGAGCGCAGCGCGATCGCGTTGCGCATCGCGGCCATCGCGAGCGAGGGCTTCATCCGGGTGTCGATGGAGTAGCCGACGATCTTGTTCGACCAGACGTCCTTGATCGCGCAGATGTAGAGCTTGCCTTCCCGGGTGGGGTGTTCCGAGATGTCCCACAGCCACAGCCGGTTCGGCCCGTCGGCGACGAACTCGTGACGGAGCACGCCGTGCTCGTCGACGACCGCGAGGAGGTCGTCATGCGGCGCCGGCCCCGTCGCGCCGGCCTTCGACGTCCGGGACTTGTGGTGGCTGGCGTGATGCGCGCGATGCGGCACGGCCGGTGCACACGGTTCTCGCCGACCGTGATGCCGTGCTCGTCGCGCAGCTCGTCGGTGATGAACCGGTAGCCCAGCGTCGCGTCATCGCTGTGGACGTCGCGGATCACGTCCAGCAGGTGCGCATCGTCCCAGTCGCGCCGGCTCACGGGATCCTTCAGCCACTTGTAGTACCCCTGGGCGTCAACCCCAGGACCCCGCACGCCACCATGACCGGCACCCGGATCGGGGCGCCGGGCGCGGCCATCTCTCGGACGAGCGGGAAGACTATTTTCCCGGCAGGTTCGCCTGCTCGCGGCGACCTTCGTCGGAAGCGAGCTCGTGCATGCGATCGAGGCCGCCAACGATTCATCGATGGTGTGGTGTTCGGCGGCGCGATTGCCGGCTGAACGGTCTGGTGCTCGTCGCGCCGCCGAAGCCCGTCAGCCGGCGGTGGCCCCAGTGCCGACACACAAAGAGCCGAAGATCGAGGTCAGACGAAATCGTGCCAGGCAAACCAAGCCCAGCCCAGTCGCTTCGAACGCAATTCCTCGCCCGAGCGCACTTCCTTCAGGGAAACCAATGAAAACCCTGGTCAGATCATGTTTTGTGGGGCGGGTCAGACTTGAACTGACGACCGATGGGAGGCAGCCGACTTTTCAGCGTCTTCCGGAGGCCTCGCCGAACCTCGTCCGATCTGGATCTGATCAGGATGTTCTCGTGCGTCGTATTCGAACCCGTTCAGAGTACCCGGCTCGACCTGGACTCGCCTGGGGACGCCTCGGATCGAAATGTGGTGAATAAACGGTCACCGGGGCCAGATGGGGCCGACTCGATGCACGCGCGGGTACTGAACGCAAGCACGCCAGGGGACATCGCTCTCCTGTCCTCCGCCAACCGACACGCTTCGGAGGTGGAACGGGACTCAGGCCGATTCATAAACGGTCGCCGAGCGGGCTGGGTCGCCAGCAGGTCGGGCACGAACTGGTGGGAGACCATGCCGGTGCCGAGTACCGCCCATCGGGTCACGCGTGCCTCCTGAGGAATTCGAGCGCACGGGCGGCGGCATCATCGACCGGAAGTCCGAGTGGCACGACGATGCCGCGTTCGTCGGCGGCGAGGGGCTCGAGGGTCACGAGCTGCGAAGCGAGCATCGATGCGGGCATGAAGTGGCCGGTACGGTGCCCGATGCGTTCGGCGAGCTCCGCCTCGCTGCCGTGCACGTGCACGAACGCGAGTCGGGTTCCGCTGACCCGGGTGAGAAATTCGCGGTACGACCGCTTCAGCGCCGAGCACGACGCCACGACCGGATGCCCCATCGCGAGCTCGTCGCGGACGCGGGCGGCGACCCGGCCGAGCCAGGGCCACCGATCCTCGTCGGTGAGCGGGATGCCGGCGGCCATCTGCGCCTTCGCCTCCGCGGAGTGCAGGTCATCGGCTTCGACGAACACCGCGCTGAGCCGGTCCGCGATCGCGACCGCGAGAGTCGACTTCCCGGCTCCGGCCACACCCATCACGACGACGGCAGCGGCCGGCGCCGAGACATCCGTGCCGTACGCTGCGATCTGATCGGTCACGTCGGTCACCAGTCGTGGACGGTGCCGTCGAGCAGCCGGTTGTACGGCAGATACGCCTGCTCGTACGGGTACTTGCCCGCCTCGTCGAGGTTCAGGTCGACACCGAGGCCGGGCTTGTCGCCCGGGTGCAGGTAGCCGTCGGTCCAGGTGAAGGACTGCTCGAACACCTGGTCGGTCTTCGCGCCGTGGCGCATGTACTCCTGGATGCCGAAGTTGTGGATTGACAGGCCCAGGTGCATCGCGGCGGCCATGCCGACCGGCGAGATGTCGGTCGGTCCGTGCATGCCCGACTTCACCTGGTACATCGCCGCGTACTCGAGGGTCTTCTTCAGCGGCGAGATGCCGCCCATGTGCGTGACCGCGCCGCGCACGTAGTCGATCTGCTGGTCGCGGATCAGGTCCTTGAAGTCCCAGATCGTGTTGAAGACCTCGCCGATCGCGAGCGGCGTCGTCGTGTGCTGGCGCACCAGGCGCAGCGCCTCCTGATTCTCGGCCGGGGTGCAGTCCTCGAGCCAGAACAGGTCGTACGGCTCGAGCTCCTTGCCCAGGCGAGCAGCCTGGATCGGGGTCATCCGGTGGTGCCCGTCATGCAGCAACGGCAGGTCGGGCCCGAACTCGTTGCGGACGGCCTCGAACACGCCGGGCAGGTGGTTCAGGTAGGCGCGGGTGTCCCAGTCCTCCTCGACCGGCTTCGCACCCCGGCGCGCCGGCTCGTGGTCGTACCGGACCGACGCATCGCCGACATCTGCCCCCTGCGCCGCAATGCCGTAGATCGCCTTCAACGTGGGCACGCCGGTCTGCACCCGGATCGCCCGGTACCCCTGCTCCTGGTGGGCACGGATCGAATCGAACAGCTCGGGCAGTTCCTTGCCCGACGCGTGGCCGTAGGCCATGAGCCCATTGCGCGACGCACCGCCGAGCAGCTGGTACACGGGCATCCCCGCGGCCTTGCCCTTGATGTCCCAGAGGGCCATGTCGACAGCGGCGATCGCGGCCATCGTGACCGGGCCGCGCCGCCAGTACGCCGACCGGTACAGGAACTGCCAGGTGTCCTCGATCTTGCTTGCGTCGCTGCCGATCAGCAGCGGCACGACGTGCTCGGTGAGGTACGCCACGACCGCGAGCTCGCGACCGTTCAGGGTGGCATCGCCCAGGCCGGTCAGGCCGTCGGCCGTGGTGATCTTCAGGGTGACGAAGTTGCGGTCGGGGCTGGTGACGATGACGTCAGCCTGGTCGATGATCATGCTCATGGTGTTGCTCCGTGGATCGTGGGTGCGGGGGAACGAGAGGGGGTCAGGATGTCTCGAGCGCGGCCAGCGCGTCGGCGACGTGTGCCGTTAAGCCGACGTCGGCGGCGAGGCGCGGGTCGAGCGCGTTCAGCAGGGTGTGCCGGTCGGATGCCTCGAACTCGGCCACCGCCGCCGCGTCGATGCCGTCGGGCAGGGGCGCCGTGCCGGCGCGCACACCGAGCATCCATGCGGCGATCGCGGCGGCGCATCCGCTCCCGTCCCTGCCGGCCTCGAGTTCGCCGATCGCGACCGGCACGATGCGCAGACGCATCTTCGTGGTGGAGTCTTGGGCGATCTGCGCGAGGCGGTGCTCGATGCGCGGGTTGCGGAATCGTTCGAGGAGCGCAGCCCGGTAGTCGGCGAGGTGGAACTCGGGCAACTGCCGGGCGTCGTCATCCCAGAGCCCTTCGACGAGAACCCGGCACACCGGGTCGTCGATCGCGGTCGACACGACAGTGTGCCCGCGGGTCTGGCCGAAGGCCGCGAGCACGGTGTGCGCGCCGTTCAGCATCCAGAGTTTCCGGTTCTCCCACGTGGCGATCTCGTCGACGAACCTCACGCCGGCCGATTCCCAATCTGGTCGGCCGGCGGGGAACTCGCCCGACAGCACCCAATCGGAGAACGGCTCGGTCACGACCGGCGCAGCGTCGAGCCACCCGGTCGCCTCGAGAACGGCCTGTGACTCCGCGTCGGTGTCGATTGCCGGGGTGATGCGGTCGATCGAGGTCGAGACGACCGAGACCGATGCCGCCAACCACTCGGTGAGATCTGGCGAGATGCGCCCTGCGAGGCCGGTGAGCGCGCGTTGCACGAGGCCGCCGTTGTCGGGCAGGTTGTCGCAAGGGACGAGCGCGATCGGCCCCGCGCCCGCGCGACGCCGGGCGTCGAGCGCCAGCAGAACCCGGCCGAGCGCGGTCGCGGGCCGGGCGGTGAGTATCGCGTCGCCGACCGACGCGCCCGTGAGCGCGCTGTGCAGCAGGTCGACATCGGATGCCACGAGCGCATCTTCGCGGTCCGGCGAACCGCCGGCGGCGAGCCGGTAACCGGCCTCGGTGATCGTGAGCGTCAGGATCGCGACCTGCGGGTCGGCGACGGCCGCGACGAACGCGGGCACGTCGTCGCCCGCCTCGACACGCACGATCGACGGGATGAACTCGAATCGGTCGCCGTCGGCGGCCCGCTCGACGAGCGTGTACACCGCGTCCTGCGGGGTGAGCCGGTCGACCAGGTCTCGGCTGCGGCCGGTGAACGCGACGATCCCCCATTCGGCGGCGTCCGATGCGTGCGCGGTGTACCAGGCCTGGTGCGCGCGGTGGAATGCGCCCAGCCCGAGGTGCACGATCCGCTCGGGTGGCGTTGGGAGTCCCACCGCGGGTCGTGAGAGACGTACACCGGCGTCGGTAGCGGCGGTCACAGCTTGAAGACCTCTCGAGGAATGGCGTCGACCAGGTCGTCGATGATGCGTTCCGCGACGTCCATTCGCACTCGTCCCTCGACGACGAGGCGCGCGAGGAATCCGGCGTCGACCCGGCGGGCCGTGTCATGCCGTGCGGGGATCGAGAGGAACGCGCGCGTGTCGTCGATGAACCCGCTCGACCGGTAGAAGCCCGCGGTTTCGGTCACGGCGGCCCGGTGGCGGGCGATCGCGTCGGGCGCGTCGAGGAACCACCACGGTGCGCCGAGGTACACGCTCGGGTAGAACCCGGCGAGCGGTGCGAGTTCGCGGGAGTACGTGGTCTCGTCGACGGCGAAGAGCACGAGGTGGAAGTCGCGCTCGAGGCCATACCGTTCGAGCAGCGGACGGATGCCGCGCGTGAACTCGGTCGCGACGGGGATGTCGTGTCCGGTGTCGGGCCCGAACCGGGCGTGCGTGCCGGTCGAGTGGTTGCGGAGCACGCCCGGGTGAATCGTCATGACGAGCCCGTCGTCGACGCTCATGCGCGCCATCTGCACGAGCATGTGCCCGCGGAACGCGCGCCGCTCGGCCGCGTCGGCCGTACCGGCGACCACGGCCTGGAACAGGCGCTCGCCCTCCCCTGCATCGAGGTCGACCGTGTACAGCTCCTCGACGCCGTGGTCGGTCGAGACCGCGCCGTGCCGGATGAAGTGCGCCCGCCGGTCCTCGAGTGCGCCGAGGTACCCGGCGAAGTCTCCGGCGCGATCGGTTGCGGCGAGCAGGCGCTCGACGTTGCCCGTGAACCCGACCGCATCCGGATCGAGGTACCGATCCGGCCGGAAGGTCGGCACCACCCGCCCGGGAAGGCCGGCAGCCGCGAGCAGCGCATGCTCGGACAGATCGTCGAGCGGGTCGTCGGTGGTCGCAAGGAACTCGATGCCGAACCGCCCGAAGAGCGCGCGCGGTCGGAACTCCGGACGCACGAGGGCGGCGGCGATCTCGTCGTAGATCTCATCCGCCGTGTCCGGCCCGAGCGGGGTCGTGATGCCGAAGACTCCGTCGAGCTCCTCCTCGATCCAATAGCCCGACGCCGTGCCGGCGAACCGGTGCCAGTGCGCGGCGAGGGTGCGCCAGACCGTGCGCGCGTCGCGCCTGACAGCCTCGTCCACGACCAGGTCTGCGAGATCGACGCCTGCGGCGTGCAGCAGCCGGGTCACGTAGTGGTCGCCGGCGAGCAGCAGGGCGACCGGGTCGGTGTACGGCTCGTCGGCCAGCAGCAACGACGGCGGCACGTGGCCGTGCGGCGAGATGATCGGGCTGTCCGCCACGCGCGCGTAGAGCTCGAGCGCGACCGATCTGGTCGAGGGGTCGGCCGGCAGGAGCCGTGCTGAGTCTCGGAGCGTCATGGTCACTTCGCGATGAGGTTGAGCTGGGCGTTCAAGGCGGCGACGTGCTCGATGGACACGCCGCCGGCCTGCTTGATGAGCTTCTCGACGCTCATGCGGTCGACGATGGCCTGCATCGCCGGCGGGATCTCCACGCCGTGGCCGACCTCGCCGCGGCTCGTCGCGACGGCTTCCATCACCGAGGCGATGACGCGCGCGCCGTCCTCCGACTGCTTGATGTCGCCGAGCGAGTCGCGAACTGAGAAGAACCCGGCGGGACTGGGCAGCTCGGCCTCGTCGAACCAGTTGGCGATGCTCGTGGTGGGCATCACGCTTGCCGCGGAGACCTCGTCGACCTTGCGCAGCATGATCGTGTCGGTCGATGCGCCCGAGCGGGCGGTGACCTCGTGCTCGCCGGTCAACGGCACCTGGAAGCGGAAGACTCGGCGGCCCTCGACGGCCCCGACCTCGACGCCGTCGACCGACAGCGCGACCCGCTCCTGGTTCGAGTACACGATCACCTCGGTGACATCCTCGGCCCGTTCGTCGCGCCGACGACCTGCGACATGCACGAACGGTTCGCTCGACCATGCCGCCTTGTACACGTAGAACGCGTCCTTCTTCAGCGACCGGTCGAACGACACGAGCCCCTTCTGGTTGCGGCCCGCGACGCCGCCCTCGTCACGTCCGGCCGATCCGAAGTCGGCGAGGTTCCAGACGTGCGTGGCCCAGAGCCACGGCCGCGCCTCGATCATGCCGACCATGTGCTCGTGGTAAAGCGCTTGGTAGCTCTCGGTGTAGTCGCCCTTCTCGGGAGCGACGGATTGGAACTGCGCGTTCGCGTCCGCGCCGTATTCGGCCAGGCCGATCGCGATCTCGGGGTTGGCCGCGTGGAAGTCGTCGAGCCAGGTGTCGTTGTCGGCGACCTCGCCGACGTACCAGCCGAAGTAGAGGTTGTACGACATGACGTCGGGCAGACCGACCAGCGGGTGGTCGGTCTCGAGGAGGAAGAGGTTCGCCATCGCGGTCAGGCGGGTCGAGTCGAGCTCGTGGGCGAGGTCGTTCAGTTCGCGGTGGGCGGCGACCACGTCGTCACCGGAACCGGCGAGGGTGATCTCGTTCGACAGGCCCCACGAGATGATGCTCGCGTGGTGGCGGTTCTGCACGATCAGCTCGGTGAGCTGGTCGCGGGCGTTGTCAGTCGCGCCGGGGAGGAACACGGTGATCTGCGGGATCTCGGCCCACACCACGAGGCCCGCTTCGTCGCAGAGATCATAGAAGCGCTGGTCGTGCTGGTAGTGCGCGAGTCGCACGGTGGTCGCGCCGAGCTCCCGGATCAATGCGAGGTCGCCCTGCTTGATCTCCTCGGTGATCGCGTTTCCGACGCCCTCGAAGTCCTGGTGGCGTGAGACACCGCGCAGCGGGTACTCCTCGCCGTTCAGGAGGAACCCGCGCTGGGGATCGATCGCGAACTCGCGGCAGCCGAACCGCAGGTCGACGACATCGAGCACGACGTCGCCGGCAACGAGTTCGGCTCGGGCCATGTACAGGTGCGGGTCGCGCAGGCCGTGCCAACGGCGGACGTGCTCGATCGCGAGCGACGCGTTCGCTTCACCATCGAGGATCGGCACGGTGACGGTCGCCTCGCCGTCGACGGTGAACCGCACACCGGTCGCCGATCCGCCCGAAGTCGAGGCCACCGCAGCGCTGAGCGCGACCTCGGCACCTTCGCCGTCGAGACGCGGGGTGACGATGAGCCCCGGGCCGCCGTGGCCGTCGAGCGCGAAGTGGACGCGTCCGACGGTGAGCTGGCGCACCTCGCGGTAGATGCCGCCGTAGAAGGTGAAGTCGGCCTGCTGCGGGTACACCCGCTCGTTCTTCGCGTTGTCCACGATGACGACGAGCGTGCCCGCGCCGTCCGCGAGCCCGTCCGTCACGTTCACGCGGAAGGTCGAGTAGCCGCCGTCGTGGCTCGCGAGGAAGCGGCCGTCCAGGTACACCTCGGCCGACGAGTTCACGCCCGCGAACTCGATCCAGGTCTCGACGTTGGGCGCTTCCGCCTCGATCACGCGTGCGTACGTCGAACGGCCGCGGCAGTAGTCGCCGCCCGCCTGCCCGTCGATCGCGTTCCACGTGTGCGGCAGCACGACGTGCTCCCCCGCTGCGGCGACGTCCGCCCAGTGCGAGTCCGTCGACAGCTCGACGGGTGCGAACGCCCACCCCGCGTTGATCGACGTGGCCCGTCGGGCGTCAGGGGCAGCGGGCTGCGTCATGGGAGTCTCCTTCGACGTGAGTGCACCGGCGCACGCCGGCTGGACCCCACCACGATATGAACGACGGAACGGCGCGTGATAGAACTGATCACGCAGAATCAGCACTGATTCAGCGGATTCTCCGGCCCCCGCACGATCCACACGAACTGAGGCCCCCATGACAAGGTCGCATGAACAGGCACGGGCACAGGAACAGGCACAGGAACAGGCACAGGAACGGGCACAGGACGCGCTCGCGCCCATCGCGGCCGCGGTGGCCGAGGTCCTGAGCTGTCCGATCGAGCTCACGACGGATATTGCGCCGGCACTCGACGCGTTCGAGTCGGCGCACTGCCTAGACCCTCGCATCCAGCCCGCCTTCACCGCGTCGGTGCTCCGAGGGTTCGTGCGCGACATGGATCGGCAGGTCGTCCATGAGATCCGAGAGCCGCTCGGCATGGCCATCTCGCTCGTCCGCTGGGGCGATCGCCTGCTCGTCATCGGCCCGTACACGCACGAGCCCATGCATCCGGGTGTCGCCGAAGAGACCTTGAGTCGGTTGGGCGTCCCCAGCGCCCACCTCCAGATCTACAAGCTCTACCGCACCAGGTACCCGATCGTGGATGCCGAGTACGTCTACCGCGGAGCTGCGAGCGTGCTCCGCGCCGGCGGCGGCGAGGACGCGCTCGGCAGCCTTCGCGAAGTAGAGGCCGAAGGCGGAACGATCGCCCCCGGAGTTCGCGAGGCCCCGCAGTCCGCCGCCTTCACCGTGATCGAGGAGCGGTACCGACTCGAACGGGAATTCATGGACGCGGTCGCAGAGGGCTCTTCCGAACGCGCCCTCGCAGCCCTGCAACGCATGGGACGGATGCCGCAGACCATCAGCTACCTCAACACGCCGTTCCTCGGCACGACCATCCTGCGCATCATGGCCCGGGTCGCGGCGCAGCGCGGCGGACTGCCACCGCTGACCGTCGACGCGATCTCCCAGGAGTACGCACAGCGCCTGCACCGCATCGGCCATTCCTCCGACCCCAAGCGTTCCGCAGCGTTCACCGCGCAGATGGTCACGGACTTCTGCCGGCACGTCCGACGTCACAACCAACGCGAGTACCCGCCACTAGTGCGCCGAGTCGCCGACGAGATCGACCTGCACCTCAGCAGCCAGGTCTCGACGACAGAGCTCGCCGACCGGCTCGGGGTGTCAGCGTCCACGCTCGCTCGCCGCTTCAAGGCCGCGACCGGCCTGACCATCGTCGCGTACACCGCCCAGCAACGGGCCGAACGCGCGGCCCGCTTGCTCGCCACGACGACGCAGAGCGTGCGCGAGATCGCGCTGTTCGTCGGCTACGACGACGCCAACTACTTCGTGAAGGTGTTCCGAGATGCGCACGGCATGACGCCGACCGCCTATCGGGAGGCTCACACCGCCTGACACGCACGAGGGCCGCGGATCAGATCGGATCCGCGGCCCTCGACGTCGGCGCTTCGTCAGGCGAGCACTGCCTCGCCCTCAGCCTCCGCACCCTGCAAGGCGGCCTTGCGCTCGCCGACGCGCTTCTGCACTTCGATCATCTCGATGCGATCGAGCTTGTAGCCCCGCATCGCGATGAGCGTGCATGCCCAGCCGAGGATCGGCAGGCCGAAGAAGAGCAGCAGGCTCATCACCAGGATCGGCGTCGACGGGCTGTCGGTCGGCTGGGGCATGACCGTCGTGAAGCCGATGAGGGCAACGGCGCCGAGCGCGAGCGCGGCGCCGAGCGACGAGATGATCTGGTCGACGATGTTGTACGTCGCGGTCACTGTGGCCGGGAGGAACTTGCCCGACCGGTCGAGTTCGTAGTCGATGACGTCCGCGCGCATGGCGCCGGACGCCACGGTGACCACCATCGAGGCACCGTTTAGGAGCAGGTACACAAGGAAGAATCCGATCGTGAGTGCCAGGTTGCCGAGGATCGAGCCCATGTCGACGACCAGGCAGAACACGGTCAGCAACACGGCGAGGATCAGGCAGATCCACGTCCAGGTCACGGTCGCTGCCTTCGAGCCGTGCTTGCCGGTGTAGCGGGCGCCGAAGATCGCGAACACGATGCCCGGAAGGATCGCGATCAGCCCGAGCACCGAGCCGAGCTGCATATTGCCGAGCAGGATGCCCCACATCAGCGTGCCGATCACGGCCTGCGACTTCACGACCTGGGCGAGCTTGTCGGAGGCCCCGCTGATCAGGTAGCGCTGGAACGGTCCGTTCTTCGTGAGGAGGTTCCACATGTCGCGCATCGAGACGTCCGCCTTGGCGCGGTCGACCTCGAGGTGTGCGAAGTTCTCGGGCTTGTCGATCCGGGCGACGCCGATGCACGCGAGGATCTGGAACACGAGCGAGCAGGCGACGTAGGTGAGCGCGGTCTCGCTCAGCATCTCGACCGTGAACTGGTTGCCGTGCCGCGGCAGGAACACCACCGTCGAGAGGATCGAGAAGATCGCGGGCACGAAGTAGGCGTACACCGTCGACCAGACCTGCACGGTCGGCCGCTGTCGCGGATCGTTCGTGAGCACCGGCCCCGTCATCTGACCGGCGATGTCGTTCATCGACGAACCGATGATGTAGACCACGTAGATCGCGATGAAGAACACCGCGCCGAGGCCCGTGTCAGCGCCCCAGACGAACAGCATGAGGATCGCGAGCGAGCGGATGAGCCATCCGCCGAGCATAAAGAAGCGAAGCTTGCCGAATCGGAAGTTCACCTTCTCGATGAGCAGCGCCAGCAGCGGGTCGATGAGTCCATCGAACACGCGCGTGAGCGTCAAGATGAGGCCTGCCGCGGCGACGGCGATGCCGTATCCGGCGTTCTGCAGGTAGCTCATGAGGCCGACGAGGACGTAGAAGATCATCGCCGAGCCGTTGTTCATCTGGGAGAACGCGATCTCCCAGGTCTTGGCGCGACGGTAGGTGACGCCGTCCGCCTCACTGGCCGTCTGCTTCGGGTTACGCGCCATTGCGTGTTCGCTCCTTCGAGAATCCGCTCGGGCGGCCGACGGCTCGTTCCGTCGGCCACCTGATGAGCCGAAGGCAACAGTAGGAAGAAGCGCACCCGGCCGAATAGAAGACACCGGGCGGACGTAGAACGAAATCGGCGGGAGCTGCGGCGCGGCCGGTACCGGAGCGGGACCCGACGACAAACGAGGCTCAGGGCGCCTGCTGCGCGCTCTGACCCTCGTCACGTGGACGCCCGAACGTCACGCCTCGAGGAGCTCGCCCATCTGCTTCGCGATGAGCGTGGTCGCGAACTTCGGGTTGAGGCGCGAGAGCCGGTCCATCGCTGCGGCGTCGGAACCGATGGTGGCGCGGAAGCGCCCCTTCTGGATCGCGCCGACGATCACCCGGCCGGCCTCCACCGGACTCGTCGTCTTGTACGCGGCGGTCTCGGCCGAAGCGTCGCCCGCGAGGCTGACGCCGGAATTCGCGGCGATGTCGGTGCCGATCGCACCCGGGAAGACGACGCTCACCTGCACGTTCGTGTCGAGCAGTTCGGCGTAGAGGGCCTCGGTCAAGAGTTTCACCGCGGCCTTGGATGCGCCGTAGGCGGCCTGGCCGGGCACAGGAGCGTACGAGCCCATGCTCGCGACGTTGAGGATCGCTGCTTCGGGGCGCGCGAGCAGGGTCGGCAGGAAGGCCTTGCACATATTCATGACGCCGCCGAAATTCACGTTCATGACCTTGTCGATCTCGGAGAACGGCAGGTCGATCACCTTGACGAACTTCTGGATCACGCCGGCGATGTTCACGATGCCGTTGACCTGCCCGTGCGCCGCTTCGACGGTGGCGGGGAGCCCGGCGACGGCCTCGCGGTCGGTGATGTTCACGACGTGCGGCGAGAACCGGTTCCCGGAGCCGGCGAGCCTGGCGGTCTCGGCGAGCCCGTCGGCGTTGAGGTCGACCCCGGCGACCGATGCTCCGCCGGTGAGGAGTTGGAGCGTCGTCTCGCGTCCGATGCCGTTGCCCGCGCCGGTGACGACGAAGACCTTGTTCGCGATGTGCATGTTCGATTCCTGTCTGTGATGGGGGCTAGTCAATCGAGGCGGGCCACGGCACCCGGCATGACACCCGCACCGTTGAAGCTGTCGACGGCGAACCAGTACGGGTGGCCCGCGTTGAGTGACCCGACCTCGAGCTCGGTCCGGTCGTAGACGAGCCAGGAGTGGTAGAGCTTGTCGGGCGAGATGCCGTATCGCACGTTGTAGCCCACGGCGCCGGGCGCGGCATCCCATCGCAGCGACGCCGTGCGCGGGTCGTGGCGTTCCCCGCCGACCTCGACGGCGTCAGGGAGCGGAACGTCGGCGAGGCCGAACACGCGCAGCCCGCTCACGGCGAAGACTCCGCCGAACGGCATCGCCCCTGCCGTGACCCGGACGTACCGCGCGCGCCGCGACTCGGGCAGCACGACGAACGCGTGCGGGGCGTCCTCGCGGGTGCCGATCGTGTCGTGCACGACCGTCCACTCCACGCCGTCGACCGAGAGTTCGACGCGGACCTCGGTGGGCTGCGAGTCCGGGAAGACCGCGCGCTTGCCGAACGTCGCCTTCGCGAGGTCTCGGCGCTTGGGCGCGCGAGGCGCGAGCTCGTGGTCGGCGAGGTTCACCTGCAGCGCGTGCACGGTCGCCTCCGCGCCGAGGTCGAGTTGTAGCCACTCCCCCGGCCGGTCCGAGCCGGCGACCCACCAGCTGCGCACCGACTCGTCGGTCGCGAGCGCCGGCTCGTGGCCGTCGACGGATGACGACGCGGTCGCGTCGGCGCGGTACGAGAGGAGCATCCAGCCCGGGGATGCTTCGGTCCACGGGTCGAACGCACGGTCGGGCACCTGCATGGGGTAGTCCGCGAAGTTCTGGTTGCAGAAGAGCACGCCGTCCTCGTCGAACCCGGCCGGGAACAATCCGATCCGCCGCTCGAAGTCCGCGTTCACCGAGACGCGCATGGTCGCGACGTGCCACCAGTTGCCGTGCCGGTCCTGGAACGTGCTGCCGTGGCCTGCGCCCGTGATGAACCCGCCGGGATTCGACGAGAACGGGCTGTGCGGGTCGTACTCGAACGGGCCCAGCGGGCCGGTGCCGACGTAGGCGCCGTCGGCGTAGGTGTTGAACTGCGTGCCCGGGCCGGCGTACTGCAGGTAATAGCGGTCGCCTACCCGGTTCATGTACGCGCCCTCGATGAAGGGCGCGTCGCCGATGTAGGCGTCCATGACCTTGCCCGCGAACCCGCGCCGCACCTCGGCCACGTAGTCGTCGCCCGTACGCTCCCAGCCCCGGTTCGCCGTGTCCGCCGAGATCAGCGGCACCGGCTCGCCGAGGCTCCGGAATGTCGAGCGGTCCAGCTCGACACCGCTCACGGGACGGTTGTGCGAGCACCCCCAGTACAGGTAGAGGCGCCCGTCATCGTCCTGGAATGTGTCCGGGTCCCAGAACGCGACGTCGCTCGGGGCGATCTCCTCGAAGTCGTCCGCGAACGGGTCGACGCTGCGGAAGAAGCGTCCCTTCGTCTTGCGGGATGCCGTGAACAGCAGTGCACCGTCGACCTCGCGCACATCGGGCGCGTAGTCGATCGCCGGGATCTTCTCGCTCGGCTGCAGCGTCCACTTGACGAGGTCCTCGGAATGCCAGAACCCACGCGTCATCGACGCGAACATCAGGTAGCGGCCCCGGTAGAAGACGACCGTCGGGTCGGCCGCCTCCCGGTGCACGCTCCGACCGACGAACGGCGTCCGGATGTCCTGATAGCGGTACGAGAGGTCGAGGGGGTTGCAGACGATACGGGAGTTCACGATGGGTCCTTCAGAGTCGGGGTTGGTGGTGCGGGTCTCGCCGATCAGGCCGGCAGCAACCGGCGGAGCACCTCGGCGCTCATCTCGGCGCTGCGGAGCGGCGACCCGCCGATCCAGTTCTTGTGGGTCTCGAGGATCACGGCTTCGACGCGAAGGGATGCCGCGCGCTCGACGATCGCGTCGATGGCGAGGTTCCCGGTGCCGAGCTCGACGCTGTCGACCTTGACGATGGGCGTCATCGTCGGTCCCGTCGTGCGTGATCCGCGATCGGTGAGGTGGATCAGGCGCACGCGCTCGCCGAGCGACTCGAGCAGTGCGAGCGGGTCAGCGCCGGCGGTGGCGGCCCAGAAGCAGTCGAGTTCGAAGCCGACGGCGTCCGCGTCGGTCAGGTCGACGAGCGCGGCGAACGCGGTACCGCCGGAGCCCAGACGCCGGAACTCGGCGGTGTGGTTGTGGTACAGGAGCCGAACGCCGTCGGAGGAGAGGTTCCGGCCGGCGGTGTCGAGTCGCCCGGCGAGCCGTCGCACCGCGACGCCGTCGCCGTAGTCGAACCGGTGCATGCCGGTGACGACGACGTTGCGGGTGCCGAACGCGGCGGCTCGCGCGGCCACCGCCTCCGGGTCTGATTCGATCGTGCCGAGGTCCTCGTGCAGTGCGGCGACCGACAGGCCGGACTCGGCGACCAGGCGCCACCAGTCGAGGCGTCCGCCCTTGCCCACCGGCATCCCCGCCGCCTTCGTGAGCGCGCGCACGAAGAGCGAGGTCGGCCGGGTCATGAAGCCGTTGAGCTCGATCGCCTCGAACCCGGCCGCGACCAGGCGCGCGAGCGTTTCGCGCGCCTGATCGTCGGTCGACGTGATCCGGCCGATCTGGATCTGCTGGATCCCGCGCAGCGGCCGCTGCGCCGTGGGCGGCACGGGTCAGACCGTCTCGCCGGCGTCGGCGAGGAGGGTGCTGCCGGTCATGATCATCGACAGGTCGCTCGCGGCGAAGAGCACGACGCGCGCGATGTCGTCTGGGGTGCCCATGCGGCCGATCATGCTCGTGTTCATGACCTCGAGCGGGGGCATCTCGATGCCGGCCGCGGCGGCGGCCTCTGCGCCCGCCTTCGCGGCCGCGAGGTTGCCCTCGGTGGGCACGAAGCTCGGCGCGACGCCGAGCACACGGATGCCGAGCGGGGCGAGGTCCACCGCGAGCGACTTCGTCATACCGAGCGCGGCGTGCTTCGATCCCACGTACGCGGCCATGCCGGGGAAGGCCACCTGCACGCCCGCGGTCGAAATGATGTTGACGATCACGCCGCCGGAGCCGTCGGCCGACATACGGCGCGCGGCCTCGCGCGAGCCGAGGAAGACGCCGCGCGCGTTGACGGCGAACGTCGCGTCCCACATCTCGTCGGGCATCATCGTGACGGGCGCGTTCGGGAAGATCCCGGCGTTGTTGACCCACACGTCGATGCCGCCGAGTTCGGCGACCGCGAGGTCGGCGGCGGCCGCGACCGAGGCCGCATCGGCGACGTCCGCGCGAGTGCTCGCGACGCGCACCCCGTATCGATCCGCGAGGTCCGCGGCGGCGGCCTGCGCGGCATCCGCGTTGAGGTCGATCAGCAGCAGGTCGGCGCCGGCCTCGGCCAGGCGGGCCGCAATGGCCTTGCCGAGCCCCTGGGCGGCGCCGGTGACCACGGCGCGACGACCGGCGAGCGAGAGCAGGTCGGTCAGCGGGCGGTTCGAGACGTCGGCGAACGGGAAGCTCATGCTGCGACCTCCGCCGACTCGAGTCCGTTTCGCTGGGCAACCTCGCCGAGCCACGCGAGGCTCGGCTTCGGGGTGCGGGCGAACGTGTCGCGGTCGACCGCGATCAGGCCGAACGTCGGCTCCCAGTGGCCCCATTCGAAGTTGTCGAGCAGCGACCAGTGCAGGTAGCCGCGCACGTCGATGCCGTCGGCGATCGTGCCCGCGAGGCCCTGCAGGGCTTCATCGGTGTAGCGGATGCGCTGGGTGTCATCGGCCGTGGCGATGCCGTTCTCCGTGATCACGATCGGGGTGTGCTCACTGATCTCCCAGGCGTGGCGCACCGCCATCGCCAGCGAGTCGGGACGGAACGAGGTCCCGACGAGCGTGTTGTCGGGAGCGGGCGGGTGCGGCACGAGTCCGTTCGCGTCGACCTGCTGGCTCGAGTACGCCTGAACTCCGACGAAGTCGTCGCCGCGCGAGCCCTCCCAGTACACGTCCTCCTTGCCGAAGCGGATCTGGAGGAGCTTCTCCTCACCGCCGGGCGCCGCGGTCAGCGCGCCGGCTGCGATCGTCCACCCGACCTTCGCGCCGGTGCGCTCGCGAACGATCGCGCGGGCCGCGTGGTGGATGCGGGTGAACAGGCGCCCGATCTCGGGATCGGCATACGTGAGGAACTCACTGTGCGTCTGCTTCTGCTCGTCGTCGCCGTCGGCCTCGACCGTGGGACTGGTCCACTCGCCGCCGGAGGCCGCGAGGTGGCGCATCGCGGTCATGATCGCTGCCTGCATATTGGGCTCGTTCATGGTCGCGACCCACTCGACGCCGTCGAGGATCGTGCAGGCCTGCTCGACATACGCGCAGAACAGTTCCTGCGCCTCGGGGCCGTCCCAGCCGCCGAGAGCGGCGAACCACTGCGGCGTGGTGAAGTGCTGCAGCGTCACGACCGGGGTCACGCCGAGTTCGAGGCAGAACTCGATCATGCGGCGGTAGTGCGCGAGCTCGGCCTTCGAGAAGTGCCCGCGCACCGGCTCGATGCGCGACCACTCGAGGCTGAAGCGGTAGGAGGTGAGTCCGGCGTCGGCGAGCAGCTGGATGTCCTCGCGGTACCGGTGGTAGCTGTCGACGGCGTCGCCGGAGAGCTCCATGCCGGGCATCATCTGCTCGCGGGCCCACCAGTCGCTGTTGACGTTGTTGCCCTCGATCTGGTGGCCGGCGGTCGCGGCCCCCCAGAGGAACCCGTCGGGGAAGGTGGTCATGCGTTCGTCCTCTCGTTCAGTGCGTGGGTGGTGTCGGAGATCGTGGCGGATGCCTCGAATCGGCCGGCCCCGACCAGGTGTTCGGCGCCGTCGGGCAGGATGACCCGAGCGGTGGTGCCCGACGGGATGTCGGCCATGAGCTGCAGACGCTCGCCCTCGAGCCGCCACTCGACGGCGATGGTGCCGTGCGGGCTCTCGTAGGATCCGCGGGCCCAGGTGATGCCTCCGCCGGGCACCGGGGCGATGACGACGCGTTCCCAGCCGATCGAGTCGGCCTCCTGACGGAGCCCGAGCGTGTGGGTGTGCAGGAACCGCATCGCGGCGCCCTTGCTGTAGTGGTTCAGCGACTCGTGGGCGTCGCCGTGCTCGTCGATGCCCTCCCAGTCCTCCCAGATCGTGGTCGCGCCGCGGTCGAGCATGTACCGCCACGACGGTGCGGTGCGCTGCTGCAGGAGCTCGTACGCGACATCCGCGCGCCCGTGGTCGGCGAGCACCTGCAGCAGGTCGCCGGTCGCGAGGAACCCGGTGCCGACGTGCGTACCCGCCTCTCGGATCAGCTCGACGAGGCGTTCGAGGGCGGCCTCACGGAGCTCGGCGGGCACGAGCCCGAACTCGAGCGCGCGCACGTAGGCCGCCTGCGTGTCGGTCGTGGTCGTGCCGTCGGGGCGCAGGTAGGCCTGCCGCCAGGCGTCGGCGATGCGCTTGGCGGTCGCCGCGTAGCGGGCGGCATCCTCATCACGGCCGAGGATGCCCGCGATGCGCGCGAGCGTCGCCGTCGAGCGGTGCAGGTAGGCGGTGCCGACCTCGCCCTTGTCGGCCATGAACCAGGCCATCGGGTTGTGCTTGATCGGGTCGATGCGGTTGCCGTCGGCGTCGCGCTGCGTGGGCTCGGTCCACTCGCCCCAGTGGAAGGTGCCGTCCCAGAGGTACTGCTCGAACGGCTCCGGCTCCGCAGAGGCCTGCATGCGCGCGAAGTGGCGCGTGGTGCGGGCCTGCTCGAGTGCCCAATCGACCCAGCGGATCATCGCGTCGACGTTCTCGGCGAGCACCTGCTCGTCGCCGTACGCCAGGTACAGCTCCCACGGCACCGCGACGATCGCGTCGCCCCAGCCCGACGACCCGGTCATCATGGCGAACTGGTCGTCGAGGTGGTGCTTGATGCGCCGCCCGTCGGGCGAGAAGTTCGCGATGCGGCCGTCGTCGAGCTGGTCGTCGCGCACCGAGCGCAGCCATTTGCGGCTGAATCCGAGCACGTCGTACAGCCGCGTCGCCATGGGCGCGAACACCTGGTAGTCGCCCGTCCAGGCGAGCCGCTCGCGGGTCGGGCAGTCCGTGGGCACGTCGACGGCGTTGCCGCGGAAGCTCCAGTCGGCGATGCCGTGGAGGCGATTCAGGGTCTCGTCGCTGCACTCGAACGCACCCGTTCGCCGCAGGTCGGTCTGCACGATGCGCATCTGCACGGATGCCGCCGCGGGCGCGCCGCCGTCGGATCGGGCGATGCGGGCGTAGCGGAAGCCGTGCACGGTGTGGCGGGGCTCGAACTCGCCGCCCGGCTCCCCCGCCACGACCTCGTCGCGCTGCACGAACGCCTTGCGCCCCTCCGGCCGCTCGGAGTCGAGGTGGGAGGTGTCGAGGTCGCCGTCGCGACCGAGGGCCTCGCCGTAGTCGATGACCGTGCGGGTGCCCGGCACGCCGAGGTCGGTGAGCCGGATCCATCCGGACGCATTCTGGCCGAAGTCGGCGATCACCCGGCCGTCGGCGAGCCGGTGCAGCTCGACCGGCGTGCGGGTCTCGACGACCCGAACGGGCGGTGCGGGCGACCAGTCGATCGCGGGCGGGGCGTCGACGACGTCGAGGAGGACGGATGCCTCGGGCTGCGCGCTGGCCCCGAGGTCGAGCGTCTGGCCGTCCATGAGGTCGGCGCGGGTGATCGCCGACGGGCGGCTCGTCCACGTCTCATCGCTGCGCACGACGCGACGGCTGCCGTCGGCGAGTTCGAGGTGCAGTTCGGCCCGGGCGCCGAGCGTCGTGCCCCAGCCGGCGGGCAGCCGGAACGCGCCCACCTGGCCGCGGAACCAGCCGTCGGAGAGCTCGAGCTCGATCGCGTTGTCGCCGTCCTGGAGGAGTGACGTGACGTCGGTCGCCTGCGCGTAGAGCGTGCGGTCGTAGGAGGTCGAGCCGGGCGCGAGCTCGATCGTGCCGACGCGTGCGCCGTTCACGGTCGCCGTGTAGACGCCGAGTGCGGTGGTGTAGAACCGCGCCGACACGACCGGCCCGGCCAGCGCGAACCGGCCCGCGAGCACGTGGGCCGGGCGCTTGCCGTACCCGGGATCGCCCTCGGAGCCGACGGGCGCCTCGACCGGTGAGATCCAGTTCGCGGTCCAGTCCTCGTCGAGGAGGCCCGCCTCGAACCCGGACCAGTCCGACCACGCGGCATCCGCCCCCGGCCCGTCGGCGGCCACGCGCCACCTCACCCGCTGCCCGCTGCGGAGCGCGGCGAACGGCCACGCCGCCAGGCGGCGCCCGATGACGACGACGACCGCCGGCGGAGCACCGTCGATCACCGCCTCCACGCGGTAGGGCGTGCGGACGTCGCGGTCGACCGGGTCCTTCCAGGAGAGGCGGGGGGCGGCTCCGGTGACGGGGAATCCGTCACCGCCGCCGTCCACGACGAGGTCGTAGGGTGCAGTGCGCATGGTGGTTCGCTTCCGTGGGAATGCGGTTCAGGTCAGGCGGGTCGAGGTCCGCTCAGCGGATCGACTTGACCTTGAGCAGGATGATGAGGCCGCCGACGAGGGCGAAGACCGCACCGGTGAGGTAGAGCAGCGTGTAGTTCTTGACGTCGCCGACCGCGCCGATCGTGATGACGACGCCGGCGATCAGCGGCGCGAGCGCGCTCGGGATCTTCTGCGCGAACTGCACAACCGCCATGTACCGGCCGATCTGGTCGCGCTCGGGGATGATCGCGAAGACGATCGCCTGGTCGACCGTGGCGAACACGGCGATCGCGAGCTGCATGAGCACGGCGCCGACGATGATCTGCGGAAGTGCCCATGCGGTCGCTTCGGCGATGGCGCCGCCGACGAAGAGCACCGCCGCGATCATCACGAAGAGACGACGACGCTGCAGCTTGTCGGAGAGGAACCCGCCGATCAGCGCGCCCGCGGCCGCGGCGAGGACGCCGATCATGCCGACGGTCGCGACGATGCCGGCGACCTCGCGAACGGGCAGGTCGAGGCGCTGCGCGTAGAAGAACGTGCCGAACGTCGTGTTGAAGTACAGGCCGACGAAGAACACGAAGCGGCCGAGCCAGTTCCAAGCGAAGTCGGGGTACTTGCGCACGTTGAAGCCGTAGCTCGTCACCACCGACTTGACGGTGACGTGACCGGTTCGGGGCAGGTCCTTCGAGCTGCCCTCCGGCTTGATGAGTGGGAAGATGCCGAGCATCACGGCGCCGATGACGCCGGGCACGAGGAACACGAGCGTCGTGTTCGAGGAGACCGCGTAGGCGACGCCGATGCCGAGCACGGGGGCGATCTGGGTCATGAGTCCGGTCAGCGCCGACACCTTGCCGCGCTGCGATTCGGGGAGTTTGTCGGCCATGAGCAGCTGCAGCGGCGCGCCCGCGATCGACCAGCCCGACATTCCGAGCACCCAGCCCGCGCCGACGATCAGCAGGTTCGGCGCCAGGGAGATCACGACCAGGCCGGCGAGGCCGATCACGATGCCGAGGTAGATGAAGGGCGTTCGTCGCCCGAATCGCGAGCGGGTGCGGTCGCTCCAGATGCCGATGAGCGGGCTGATGATCAGGTAGACCGCCTGCGCCGTGCCCGTGATGTAGCCGAGCACCTCTTCATGTCCGGGGGCGAGCTCGCTGATCCGGACCGCGAGGCCGTACGACAGGGGCACCATCATGGCCATCGAGACGCCGAAGCTTGCCAGCATCAGCCAGAAGATGTAACTCCGGCTCATCGGCTGCTGCGGTTCGGCCACAACCGTGTCGGCCGCGGCATCGACGCTCGGGGGAACGATCTCGTCGGACACGGCGAGGCCGGCAGCGAGCTCCGCGCCCGGCTCGTTCTTCGTCACCATTGACTCCTTCATCGGTGAAGCCGACCACGCGATCGTACGCAGGTCGGGATGGGGCAACACCCAAAAGTAACCAGATTGGTTACGTTGCGGCCAAGAGTAACCAGTGCGGTTACTATTGGCAAGTCGGCCGCGAAGTCCGGTCTGCCAGACTCGTGGGATGGGCCGACAGGGAGAAGACATGCACGGTTCGACCACGTCGGTCACGGCCGAGGCCGCACCCGAGGCGACGCCCCGAGGCCGGCGCGGCCCCTACGCGAGTACGCCCGCGCGCCGCGCCGAGATCGTGCGCGCCGCGCTGGCGAGCTTCGCCGAGCACGGCTATGAGCGCGCATCCCTCCGCGACATCGCCGCGCGCGCCGGACTCACGCACGCCGCCCTGCTGAAGCACTTCGCCAGCAAGGACGAACTGCTGCTCGCGGCACTCGCCCAGCGCGACGACGACGACGAGGAGATGGCGCGACGCATCATGCAGTCGAAGGTGGCAGCCGAGCGCGTGCTCTCGAGCGTGCTCGCCGACGAGTTCGCCCACCCCGACCACCAGCGCAACTGGCTCGCGATCACGGTCGCCGCGACCAACCCCGAGCATCCGGCGCACGAGTTCTTCATCGATCGACGCGAGCGCATGCGCGTGCATTTCTCGAGCGGCCAGCTCACGACCGCGCATGACAGCGAAGCGCTCAGCGCAGACGACAAGGTCACCATGCTCATGGCGATGATCGACGGCCTCCGTATCCAGGCGCTGCTCGACCCGACCCGAGAGACGCTCCCCCTGCTCGAGACCTTCATGCGACTCATCACGACCGACGAGGATCGCCACGGCACGCTCGAGGCACCGTCGCGGGCGGACTGAATGCGCCACGAGCGCAACGCCCGCCGTCACGCCTGTGCCGATTCTCCAGACCTGACGCCTCCTGCTGCGCGATTCCAGCCGAATCGAAATCTCTCGAGCCGCGTCGAACACGATTCGCAGCGAGCAATTCATGGCATAGATACCCGAGAGGGCATGCAGATTGGGCTACAAAAAGACCTGATCAGGAACTATTTTGTAGGGCGGACGGGACTTGAACCCGTGACCGATGGGAGGCAGCCGGCTTACCGAAGGGTTCCGGATGCCTCGCCGCACCTCGCCCGATCTGTATCTGATCAGGATGTTCTCGTTCGTCGTGTTCGAACCCGTTCAGACTACCGGGCTTCGCCTGGGCTCGCCTGGGGAGCCCTCGGATCGAAAAGTGGTGATTAAACGGTCACCGGGCCCGGCGGGGCCGACTGCTCGATAAGCGTGATCGGGATGAACTCGTCCGCTCCCTGGGCCGCTAGGTAGGCGAGATCTCCGATCAGGCGGGTCGTGCGGCCGTTGCCGTCGACGAAGGGATGGATGCGGACGAGCTCGGCATGCACCGCGATGCCGAACTGGCGGGCATCCCAGTCATCGGTGTTCGTCCACCTGTAGGCGAGGTTGTCGAGCGTGGCTCGCAGATCGACCTTTACCTGGGCCGGATTGACGCCGATGGAGAGCATTCGCACGCGAGGTCGACCCGCCCACGTCCAAGTCGCGCCGTACAACCGCTCGTGCACCTCGAATACGAAGCCAAGGCTGAGCACGTCGTCGAGCTGAAGTTCGCCCTCGAGGACCGCCTCAACGAGGTCGACGGCGACAGCCTGCTCGATCTCCTGTTCGAGTTCGAAGATCGCGGCCTTCAACGGCGGATCGCCGACCACCGCGCGCGCCGCCTCGGTGAGTGCATCAGCTTCGTCCGGGTCGATCGGCGTCTCGCCGTACCCGGGATCGAACGTCACTTGCCCGAACGAATCGCGCGAGCTTTGGCCGCCTCGACGAAACGACGCGCCTCATCGGAAGGGACGTACCCGCTCGGCACTACCCGATTCTCGAGCTTCGCCGATGCCGCAGTCGAACGCCCGACCGCCCGCCGAAGCGCAACCGGCGACACCTTCCGAACAGCAGCCACGTCACACCTCCAGGATTCAGATCCGATCCACACCAGTGTAGGAGGCAACGACGCAACCGCCCCCAGACCTCCTCGTCACGAAGGTCGAATGTAGGCACGACGACACTCGCGCGGCGTGAAGGCAGCCATGCACGACTCGAGAGTTCGGTGCCCCTTTGCATCCCGGGAGCGGACCTGCACGACCCCGACGCGACCACCACACTTGCCGAAGTAGGCGTCGGCCCAGTTACTCGTAGACCGTCGCCGCCTGCAATGCATTTGCCACGACTTCCCATCCATTGCCGGGCGGCACGACTTCTCGATTCCGGTAGTAGCGGGTCTGCTGCACGGGTAGGTGACAGGTTGTAGTCACGCCGCCAGTGCGGCGGGCGTGTTCATGATGACTTCGAACTCGATCGGGGTCAATCGGCCGAGGGCGGTTTGCCGTCGGCGTCGGTGGTAGGTGCGCTCGATCCAGGTCACGATCGCGATGCGCAGCTCGTCGCGGGTGGCCCAGGAGCGCCGGTCGAGGACGTTCTTCTGGAGCAGGCTGAAGAACGATTCCATCGCCGCGTTGTCGCCCGCGGCACCGACGCGGCCCATCGATCCGACCAGGTCGTGGCGGCGCAGTTCGCGGACGACTTTCTTGGACCGAAATTGCGATCCTCGATCCGAGTGGACAATGCAGCCGGCGATCTCCTCGCGACGCGCGGCCGCGTTGCGAATGGCGTCGGCGGCCAGTCGGGCCTTCATGCGGTCGCTGATGGAGTAGCCCACGATCCGGTTCGAGTAGACGTCCTTGACGGCGCAGAGGTAGAGCTTGCCTTCGCTGGTGCGGTGCTCGGTGATGTCGGTCAGCCAGAGCCGGTTGGGCGCGTCGGCGGCGAAGACGCGGCCCACGAGATCGTCGTGCACGGCCGGTCCGGGCCGCTTGTGCTTGCCGCGAGCCTTCTTCTTGCCGAACACGCTCCACCAGCCGTTGTCGCGGCAGATCTTCCACGCGGTCCGTTCCGACATCGCTTCGCCGGCGTCGCGCGCTTCGTCGACGAGGAACCGGTAGCCGAACTCGGGATCGTCCCGATGCGCGTCGAACAACGCGTTCGCCCGGTGCGCTTCGATCAGTTCGGAATCACAG
>NZ_WSTA01000080.1 GCF_009789225.1 Agromyces seonyuensis
GCCGGCGGCGACCTCGCCCGCCCCGGCATCGGCGGCGTCCACGCCCTCGACGAGCCCCGGAACGGCCGCGGCGAGCTCGCCGTTGCCGGCGGCGACGCCGTTCGCGCCCGCCGCGAGCGCGCCGACATCGGCGTTCGCGGCCTGCAACTGCGCGAGCGCGGCCGTTGCGCGGGTGCAGAGGTCCCCCGGACCGGGAAGGGCGCAGACCTGGGCGACGACGGCCGCGAATTGCGTCGTCGCCTCCGCCACGCCGCCCGCGAGGGCATCCGCGCCCGCGGCGACCTCGCCCGCGCCGGCGGCGAGCTCGGCGGTCCGGCCGGGCAGCGCCTGCACGGCGTCGTCGAGCTGGTCGAGGCCGTTCGCGAGGGAGCCGGCACCGGCATCGAGGGAGCCGAGCCCGTCCGCGAGATCGTTCGCGCCATCGGCGAGGGAGCGGGCGCCGTCCGCGAGCGAGTCGGCGCCGTCCGCGAGTGCGGACGCTCCGGAGGCCGCCTGCCCGATCTGCTCGCCGATCGTGTTGAAGCCCTGGTAGACGTTCGTCAGGTACTGCGCGATGAGCTGCTGATTGAGCTCGGCGGTCGCCGCGCTCGTCACCGCCGCCGTGAGCGACGGGTCGAACAGCGCGGACGCCGGCGTCGTCGTGACCGCGAGCGAGGCCTGCACGACGTCGGCCGCATCGCCGCCGAGCGAGGTCGCATCCGCCGAGAACGACGACGGGATCGTGAGGACCGCCGCATAGCGGCCCGTCGCGAGGCCCGCCGCCGCCTCGTCGTCGTTCGTGAGCACCCAGTCGAAGTCGCCCGAGTCGTCGTCGGCGAGGAGCCCGGCCGCGAACTGGCGTCCGAGCGGCACTGTCTGCCCGTTGACGTCGACGGGTGCGTCGTCGTTCACGATCGCCGCCGTGACGCGGTCGAGTCGGCCGGTCGGATCTGCGAGCGACCACGCGAGCAGCCCGCCGACGGCGACGGGGAGCAGCAGGAGCCCGACGATCGCGAGGGCCCGGAAGCGCGGTGCCCCGGCGGTGCCGGCGAACGCGCGCGGGGCGCTCACGGGACCCCCGCGGGCAGTCGGGCCGGGTCGGCCGCGGACGGCAGGGCCGCCTCGATGACCGGCGTCCCGGCGGGGAGCAGTTCCCGCGCCGCATGCTCGTCCTCGGCCGCGACGACGAGCGCGAGTCCGGGCGCGTGCGCGAGAGCGCGACGGAGCGCGTCGCGCAGATCGGCGCGGATCGAGGGCGCGCCGACGGCGTCGGCCCCGTCGAGGTACAGGATGCGGGGCTGCGCGTCGAGTGCGGCGACGAGCCGGTCGAGGACGCGGCGGTCGTCGTCGGCTGCACCCTGGGCGGGACCCGCGCCGTCCGGGTCCGCCGCGTCGAGGCGCACGAACGCCGTGCGACTGCGCACGCTCGCGCCGCGCGGCGGCACGGCGAGCCCCGTCACAGTGAGCCGTCCGGCGACGACCGGCAGCCTCCCGCCGAGGGCGAGCAGCAGTGCGCGACGCGCGGCCGCGGTGCCGCCCGTCACGACGAGGGCCTCGCCCGGCGCGAGGCGGACGGTCAGTCCGGCCGCGGGGTCCTCATCCGCATCGAGGGCGGCATCGGCGTCGACGGCGGTCCGGCCCGCGCCCGCGACGCGCACTCCCTCGGCGGCGATCGCATCCTCGGCGCCGGGCTCGGGCCAGTCGGCGAGCGCCAGCTCCTCCGCGAGGGCGTCGCCCTCGACGTCGAAGTGCGGCAGCGCGCGATCGAGGGAACGCGGCATGGTCCAGGCCGCGCGGCCGAGCAGGTGCAGCAGGGCGGGGATGAGGGTCATCCGCACGAGGAAGGCGTCGATCGCGACACCCGCCGCGAGGCCGAACGCGATCGGCTGGATCGAGGCGTCGCCGCCCGGCACGAACGCGACGAAGACGGAGAACATGATGATCGCGGCCGCCGTGACGACGCGGGCCGAGCCGACGAAACCCGTCCGGACGGCCGCCTTCGCGTCGCCGTTGCGGGCATACGCCTCTCGCATGCGGCTCACGAGGAACACCTCGTAGTCCATCGCGAGCCCGAACAGCACGCCCATGAGGATGATCGGCATGAAGCTGATGACGTCGCCCGTCGACTCGACGCCGAGTGCGTCGGCGCCGACCCCGTCGACGAAGACGAGCGTCGTGAGCCCGAAGGCCGCCGCGACCGAGAGCGCATAGCCCGCAGCGGCCGTGACCGGCACCGCGATCGAACGGAACACCATCGCGAGCAGCACGAGCGAGAGGCCGACGACGAGCAGTCCGAACGGCAGCAGCGCGCCGCCGAGCCGCGCCGAGATGTCGATGCCGGCCGCCGTGTAGCCCGTCACCGACAGCTCGACCCCGTACTCGTCGAGCCAACGGTCGTGGTGGGCGCGCAGATCCGCGACGAGTGCGGCCGTCGCCTCGGAGTCCGGCGCCCCGTCCGGGATGACCTGCACGATGCCCGTGTCGCCGGGTTCGTTCGGCGTCGCCAACGGCACGGCGACGACCCCGGGCAGCGCCGCGATCTCGTCGCCGAGGTCGTCCATGAGCCCGACCGGATCGTCCGACTGGATGACCTGCCCCGTCACGACGAGCGGCCCGTTCCAGCCCGGCCCGAAGTGCCGGTCGACGAGGTCGTAGGCGACGCGTCCCGGAGCGTCGGGCTCGAGGGTTCCGGCGTCCGGCAGGGCGAGCCGCAGCTGCGCGGCCGGCACCGCCGCCGCCCCGAGCGCGAGCACGACGAGCACGATCGTGAGCACCGGGATGCGCGTGACGGCGCGCACCCACCCGCCGAAGAAGCCGTGCACGGCCGGGGCGGGGACGGCGCCGTCGACGGGCGAGGAGCGATCGGCGCCGGAGTCGGGTTCGACATCCGATTCGCCCCGCGATTCGCCCCGTGGATCGACCCCAGATTCGACCCCTGGATCGACCCCTGGTTCGACCTCCGGGGAGGAGTCCGCGGGCGCCGCGTCGGCGGCCTCCCGCGCATCCGCGGCGTCGGTCGTCTCGTCGGGCGAACCGTCCATCGCGTCATCCGCGGCCCGCCGTCGCCGTCGCCGGGGCGCCGCACGCGTCCCGAGGAAGCCGAGCAGCGCGGGCGTGAGCGTCAGCGACACGGCCACCGCGAGCACGACGGCGAGCGCCGCCGCGGCGCCCATGAGGGTGAGGAAGGGGATGCCCGCGACCGCGAGGCCGAGTAGCGCGATGACGACGGTCAGCGCGGCGAAGACCACCGCCGAGCCCGAGGTCGCGACGGCACGGGCCGCCGATTCGGGCGGATCGAGCCCCTCGGCAGCTGGTCTCGGTGCCGGCTCACGATGAAGAGGGCGTAGTCGATGCCGACCGCGAGCCCGAGCATGAGCGAGAGCAACGGCGTCGTCGAGGTCACCGTCAGGAATGCCGTGCCCGTCACGACGATCGAGAGCGCTACGCCGACGCCGAAGAGGGCGGTCGCGAGCGGCAGCGCCGCCGTGAGGAACGCCCGGAACGTCGCGAGCAGCACGAGGTAGGCGACGAGGATGCCGAGGAGTTCGGTGATCCCGATGCCGGCCGGATCCTGGCTGAAGAGCTGGCCGCCGACGGCGACCTCGGAGCCGGGCGGCAGCGCCGCCTGCAGATCGCGCCCCGCCTGCTGGAGGGCCTCGGCCGTCGCATCGGTCACCTGCGCGGCCGGCACCGTCAGCGGGATGCCGACGAGGACCGCCGAACGGTCGGCGCTCACTCCGGACGTCGTGTCGTACGGCGAGGTCGCCGCGACGACCTGGGGGAGATCCGCGATCCCGGCGACGCCCGCCTCGACGGCGCGCTGGAAGTCGGGGTCGTCGACGTCGTCGCCGTCCGGTGCGGCGGCCACGAGCTGCGCCGATGAGCCGGCCACCTCCGGGAACGTGCGGGCGAGGGCGTCGAGGGCGTCCTGCGACTCGGTGCCGGGGATCGAGTACGTGTTGACGGTGCCGGTGCCGACGAGGGCGGCCGTCGCGACGGCGAGCGCGAGCACGGCGAGCCACACGAGGAGCACGAGCCGCCTCGCGCGGTAGGCCCACGCCCCGAGCGCGTACAACACGGATGACATGCCCGCACCTCTCCGGCCGTGAGGCTCACACTAGGGCCGGGGCCGATGCGGGCGCCGGGACGCCGGACCGGGCGTCCGGACGGGTGGCGGGCGCGGGGACGGCTCGCCGCTGCTCGGCCGACCGGCGCACCGACCCGGCCCGACGACCGGCTCAGCGCCGGCTCACCGCCGGCAGCGGGTCCGAGAACGGCAGCACGAGCGGTGTGCGCTCGAGACGGATGATCGGGATGACGCGCTCGACGTGCCGCTGGTGGTCGGCGAAGAACGGCGCACACTGGAGGATGAAGTTCCAGGCGTTGTCGCGCTCGTCGGCGCCGAGCACGTGGGCGACGGCGTCGTACTCGCCGTTCGCGAACTCGACGTGCACGTCGGGATCGTGGAGCACGTCGAGGTACCAGCCGGGGTGGTGGGGCGACGCGTTGCCGGACGCGACGACGTGGTCGGCGTCCGGCAGTGCGAGGCGCATCATCGGGGTGGTGTGCCGACGGCCCGACATGCGCCCGGTCGTGGTGAGCAGCAGCAGCCGGTCGCGGTGCATCCCCGGGGGCGTGCGCCCCTCGCGGAAAGCGGTCACGACGTCGTCGTCGTCCTGGGTCATGCACCTATGGTGAACTCGGGCCGACCCGCCGGCGCCGAACGGGAGACGCTCGGCTCAGCCGGCGTTCGCCGGGTTCGTCGCGGCCCCGTCGAGCCAGAGCGTGTCGCTCGGATCGCCGTGCGACGTGCCCGTGCCGACGTGCTTCGCGGAGATCTGCGGCCCCTTCGTGATGACGTGCACGAGGGCCATCGCATGGCCGCGGCCGAGGCCGTAGTCGGCGGCGAGCCATTCGACGATGGGCGTCGCCTTCGTGCCGGGGCCGAAGCCCTTCGCTTCGGCGAGCTCGAGGAACTGGCGCGGTGTGAGCCCTGTCTTGGATTCGATGTTGTCGAGGTAGGCCTGGAAGGACATGGTTGCTCCGATCGGTGCGGCGCCGCCGATGCGGCGCGGTCGTGGGTGCTGCGTGGACGTGCGGGTGCTGCGACGGTGCTGCGGGCGGAACGGGTCAGATCTCGGGGGCCGGTTCGCCGACGACGTCGGCGTACTCCTCCTGCACGACCCGCGGCGCGGCGTGGATGCCGAGGATCTTCAGCCGGCCCTCCCCGCAGTTCTTGAAGCCGTGCCAGACGTTCGCCGGCCCCGTCGCAGTATCGCCCGCACCGGCGACGAATTGCTCGCCGCCGACGGTGAAGCGGGCTTCGCCCTCGAGCACGAGCCACGTCTCGGGGTAGGGGTGGCGGTGCAGGTCGGGGCCCTCGCCGGGGGCGTTGTCGACGAGGAAGTACGAGATCGCGCCGCCGAAGTCGGCGCCCTCGAACTTCTGCGTGCGGCCGCTGCCGATGCGGAGCTCCTCGCCGTGCACGAGCGTCGCGATGCCGGTCTCCGCGGAGCCGATGGTCGTGGACATCCTGGGCGTCCCCCTTCGTCGTCGCGGCCGCGCGGCCGCCTCGTGAACAGGTTCCGGGATGGGCAACCCCGCCGCTAAGGTTTCGATGTGGATCGAAACTTCGTCGAGTTCCGCCTCGCCGTCGACGACGTCGGCGCCATCCGCTTCGGCGTCTCGCCGGGGCACGAGCTCTGCCACGCGATCCGCATCCTCCAGCGTCCGGGCGACTACCCGCTGCAATGGGGCTGGCTCCGCGCCGTGCAGGGTCGCGTGCCGCGCGAGGCGTTCGCGCTGCTGGCGAGCGTCATCGGCGAGCAGGGCTACTTCCCCGACTTCTTCACGGCGACGCCGCGCTGGGACCCGGATCCCGAGGACGAAGCCGCGCGACTCGGCGCGGTCCCCGACGCGGCGCTCCGCGTCGACCTCGGCAAGATGATCGACCGGTCCACGGGCGAGCGACGGGCCGCGATCGAGCGCCTCCGCGACGACCCGGCGGGCACGCGCCTGCGCCTCTCGACGGCGTGGGCGGACGCGTGGGACGCCCTGGTCGCGCCGTACTGGACGCAGATCGAGCGGATGCTGCACGCCGACATCGCCGTCCGAGCCCGCCGCATCGCCGTCGGCGGGCTCGGCGCCGCCGTCGGCGGCCTGCACCGTCGGGTGAGCTGGCGGGGCGACGCCGTCCGCGTCGAGCTCCGCGCCTTCACGAAGGTGCTCGACTGCCGCGGCAGCGGGCTCGTGCTCGCGCCGTCGGTGCTCGGCTCGGCCGGTCCGTTCGTGCTCACGAACCCGCCCGTCGAGCCGACGGTCTTCTATCCCGCGCAGGGCGTCGGCGCCGACTGGCACCGGCGCACGGTCGACGCCGAACGCGCGATCGCCGCCCTCGTCGGGCCGGCTCGCGCGGGCATCCTGCTCACCGCGCATCAGGCGCGCACGACCGGCGAGGTCGCCGCCGACCTCGGACTCGCGATCTCGACGGCCTCCCACCATCTCGCGGTGCTGCGCGAGGCCGGACTCGTCGACTCCCGGCGCGACGGCCGCGCCGTGCGGCACGTGCGCACGCCCCTCGGCGAGGCGGTCGTCGGCGGGGCGGGCTGATCCCGGCATCCGCTCGCGCCGGCGGAACGCGAGACGCCCGGCCCCGCGCGAAGGCGGGACCGGGCGTCGGGTCGGCGCCGAGGCGCCGCGGCGATCAGGAGACCGGGACGATGAGGCCGTTCCAGGTCTCGTCGATGTAGTCCTTCGTGCGCTGGTCGGTGAGCAGGTCGACGAGGGCCGCGATGCGGGGGTCGTCCGCGAGCTCGGGCGTCGTCGCGAGGATGTTGTAGTAGGCCGAGTCGGTGCCCTCGATGAGGATCGCCTGGTCGTCGGTGAGGCCCGCCGGGATGGCGAACGAGGCGGTCACGAAGACGGCGTCGTTGTCGGGCAGCGTGAGCGCGAGCGAGGCGTTCTCGACCTCGGTGAACTGCAGGTCGAGCGGGTTCGACGTGATGCCGTCGAGGTTCGTCGCGCCGTCCTCGATCTCGATGACGCCCTCCGAGGCGAGCAGGCCGAGCGCGCGGCCCTCGTTCGTCGGGTCGTTCGGGATCGCGATCGAGTCGCCCTCGGCGAGCTCGTCGAGGCTCGACAGCGACTCGCTGTAGAACGCGGCGGCGGGCAGGTAGATCTCGCCGGCCGAGACGAGGTCGGAACCCGTCTGCTCGTTGTAGGTGTCGAGGAAGCCCTGGTTCTGGAACAGGTTCGCGTCGGTCGAACCGTCGCTGAGGGCCGGGTTCGGGGTGTTGTAGTCGGTGAACTCGACGTACTCGATGTCGAGGCCGACCTCGTCGGCGAGGTTCTCGTCGACCCAATCGAGCAGGTCGCCCGCGGGCGTCGGCAGGGCGCCGACCGTGATCGTGCCGAGGGTGCCGTCGGCCGGCGCCGCGTCGTCGGAGCCCGACGAGCAGGCGGCGAGGCCGAGGGTGAGCGCGGCGACGGAGCCGAGGGCGAGGGCGGTGCGGATACCGGTGCGGATGGACATGGAACTCCTCGTGGGTGTGCGGTGCGATGCGGGTGCTGCGGATGCGTGCAGCGGAACAGCGGGACCGTCGGTCAGACGGCGGCCGGGTCCGGCGGACGATGGGCGGGGAGGGCGCGCGAGCGGCCGCGGGAGCGGTCCAGTCGGCGCGCGAGCGCGTTGCAGCCCCACTGGATGAGCTGCACGAGCACGAACAGGATGACGATGACGGCGATGATGTGCGCCCAGCTGTAGCGGTGCAGGCCGTAGGTGAGCGCGACGTTGCCGAGGCCGCCGCCGCCGACGACGCCGACCATCGCCGAGAAGTTGATGATCGAGGTCGCGGTCGTGGCGACGCCGAGCACGATCGACGGCAGCGCCTGGGGGAGCACGACGCGACGCACGAGTTGCCACCGGGTCGCGCCGAGGGAGTCGGCCGTCTCGAACAGGCCGGCGTCGACCTCCTTGACGGCGATCTCGACGACGCGGGCGAAGAAGGGGATCGCGACCACGGTCAGGGGCACGATCGCCGGGCCGGTGCCGATGAAGGAGCCGACGAGCCAGCGCGTGAACGGGATGAGCGCGATCATCAGCACGATGAACGGCACCGAGCGGCCGAGGTTCACGATGAACCCGAGCACCTGGTTGAGGATGCGGCCGCGGCGGGTGGATGCGCCGAGGAAGCCGCCCTCCTCGGTGCCGACGAGCAGGATGCCGAGCGGCAGGCCGATGACGATGGTGATGAGCATCGCGACGCTCGTCATCCAGAGCGTCTCGAGGGTGCCCTTGCCGAGCACTTCGAGGAAGTCGGGCCAGAACGCGGGGTCGGTGACGTCGATCATCGGCTGCTCACCGCCTCCGCGCGCACGCCGCGTTCGGCGAGGAACGTCACGGCCTGCGCCGTCGCCTCGCCGCCGCCGGGGATCGCGAGCCGCGTGCGGCCGGCCTGCTGCCCGCCGATCGTCTCGATCGTCGCGCCGAGGATCGACACGTCGAGACCGAGGTCGCGGGCGAGCAGCGCGATGGTCGGGCGTTCGGCCTCGCCGCCGGCGAAGGTCAGGTCGAGGATGCCGAAGCCGGGCAGGTCGGGGGCCTCGCCGAGCGGGAAGAGGTCGTGGGCGAGGCGGGAGCCGGGGGTGTTCACGAGGTCGAGCAGCGGGCCCTGCTCGACGACGCGGCCGGACTCCAGCAGCGCGGCGCCGTCGCAGATCTGCTTGACGACCTCCATCTCGTGCGTGATGAGCAGCACGGTGAGGCCGAGGTCGGCCGAGAGCCGCTGCACGAGCGCGAGGATCTGCCGGGTCGTCTCGGGGTCGAGAGCGCTCGTGGCCTCGTCGCTGAGGAGCACGTCGGGCTTGGAAGCGAGGGCGCGGGCGATGCCGACGCGCTGGCGCTGACCGCCGGAGAGCTCGGACGGGTAGGCGTCGGCGCGGTGGGCGAGCCCGACGAGGTCGAGCATGTCGCGCGCTTCGCGCTTGCGGTCGCCGCGCGTACGGCCGACGGCCTCGAGGGCGAACTCGACGTTCTGCGCCGCCGTGCGGTTGCCGACTAGGTTGAAGTGCTGGAACACCATCCCGATGCGGTGCCGGGCCGCGCGCAGCTCCCGTCCCTGCAGCGCCGAGAGCTCGACGTCGTCGACGACGACGGAGCCCGAGTCGGGCCGCTCGATGGCGTTGACGAGGCGCAGCAGCGTGGACTTGCCGGCACCGGACTGGCCGACGACGCCGAAGATCTCGCCGCGGCCGACCTGGATGCTCACGTCGTCGAGCGCGCGCACGTCGCCGTACGAGCGCGACACGTGGTCGATGGTGATCATGGGGGGCTCCGGATCTGGAGGCGGAAAACGAGAACGCGGCGGCTGCCGAATGGCGCCGTCGCGTTCGATGGGATGTCTCCATTCGACCCTATGCAGCGGCTGTCACGAAATCCGATGACCCCCGGTTGCGCAAGATCCTTCGACGGATACCCGGATTCCAGCACACGACGAAGCAACCTCTTCGATGGAACGTCGATGCATCGAAGCATCCTGCAATCGTGGATGGACTGCGCGAATATGCGCCGAATCCCGGATCGAGCCGGATTCCGCACTCGATCGGGCGCTTCAGGCGGCGGCGCGGAGGAACGGCTCGTCGCGGTAGCCGTCGGGTCCGAGGATCCCGACCGTCGACTCCGGCATCTCCACGAAGGCGCCCGGCAGGTCGTTGAGCGGCTCCGACACGATGACGCGCGCCGTCGGGTCGAAGGCGTGCAGTCGCTCGGCGTCCGGGTACTGCTCGCGGAGGGCCGTGAGGTCGGCCGAGACGTACAGCGTCCGGGACGTGCCGAGGCTCGAGTGCCGGAACGCCCAGATCCGTTCGCCGTCGCTCACCGCGATCGTGCCCTGGAACGGCTCGGCGACGCCGTGCGCCCGGCCGGTCTCCTCGATGAACTCGACGGCCCGGCGCATCGCCGCGACGGGGTCCTGCGCGAGGCCGAACGTGAGGGCGAGGTGGAAGAGCACCTCCGAGTCCGTCGTCCCGCGGATGAGCGGGAAGAACTCCGGATCGACCCGCAGCATCAGTTCGCGTCGCACGTGCCGCCAGCCGCCGATGCGGCCGTTGTGCATGAAGAGCCAGTGCCCGTGCCGGAACGGGTGGCAGTTCGTCTGCTGGATCGGCGGGCCGGCCGCCGCCCGCACATGCGCGAAGAACAGCCGCGAGTGGATGGCCCGGGAGATCTCGCGGAGGTTCTCGTCGTGCCAGGCGGGCTCGATCGAGTGGAACAGGGCGGGCGTGCCCACGGCATCACCGCCGATCGGGTACCAGCCGAGGCCGAACCCGTCGCCGTTGACCGTCTCCGCGCCGAGCGGCGAGTTCAGCGACTGCCGCACGAGCGAGTGGGCGGGGTCGAGCACGAGCAGCGACGGATGCAGGGCGCCGCCCCGGTACGCGAGCCAACGGCACATCGCGATCGCCTCCTCGGCATCCGACTCGGCCGCAGACCGGCCGGTTCGGACACTACGCCGACGGGCGCGCTCCGGCAGCCGATCGCGAGCGGCTGGCACGCCGGAGCCTCGGGCGCGCCCGGATGACGCTGGCGGTCGCGGCCGGGCGACGGGCGATCGGGCGCGCCCGGATGACGGTGGCGGACGCGCCCGGATGACCCTGGCGGTCGCGGTCGGGCGACGGGCGATCGGGCGCGCCCGGATGACGGTGGCGGACGCGCCCGGATGACGCTGGCGGTCGCGGCCGGGCGACGGCAGAATGACGCCCATCACCGATCGAGGAGGCCCGTGATGACCGAGACCCTGCTGCACGCCGCGCTGTGGACGTTCCTGGCCGTCGACGGCCTCCTGCTGGTGATCGCGATCGTGGGGCTCAGCACCGCCAAGAAATAGCGCCGCTCGGTGCGGCAGCGGGCTCAGCCCCGGTCGACCGGGCCGAGCCAGGCATCCAGGATCGCCGCGCGCAGCGCGTTCCCGCGCTCCGCGAATCCGCGCTGCCGGCGCACGTACTCCGCCTTGCCCTCGGGGGTCTCGATCGTGACGGGCGCGCCTCCCCACGCGGCCGCGTCGTACGGCGAGGCCTCCATGTCGAGCGTGCGGATATCACGGGCGAGCTCGAACGCGTCGAGCAGCAGTTCGCCGGGCACGAGCGGGCCGAGCTTCATGGCCCACTTGTAGACGTCCATGCCGGCGTGGAGGCAGCCGGGCTGCTCGAGCTCGGGTTGGAGTTCCCGCGTCGGCGCGAAGCGGTTGCGCGGCACGGCGTCGGGCGTGAAGAAGCGGAACGCGTCGAAGTGGGTGCAGCGCAGGTCTGCGGCCTCGACGACGGCGTCCGTGCCGTCCTGGCCGAGTCGCAGCGGCACCGCATGCCGGTGCTCGCCCTGCCGGTAGACCATCGCCCACTCGTGCAGGCCGAAGCAGCCGAAGTGCCCGGCCCGTCCCGCGGTCAGCCGCAGGATGCGCTCGATGCCGGCGAGCATCGGCGCCTTCTCGCGGGCCATCGCCGCGGCGTCGACGAGCAGCGAGCCGGGCTCGGAGCCGGGTGCGTACCATCGCCAGCCGGCGCGCTCGCCTGCAGCGGCATCCGCCAGCACGACCCGGGGCCCCGGATGCCAGCGCGCGAGCTGCGCGGGGGAGAACGGGTAGTACGTGTAGAGGAAGTCGTCGACGGGATGCGTCTCGCCCCTCGTCGCCCGTTCGCGTCGGCCGGCGGTGAGCGCCTCGGCCCGCTCCCGATGCGCCGTCTCGCGGGCGCGCCACTCGTCGGCGTCCAGGATGCGGACGCGCGCGGGCGCGTCGGCGGACGGGGAGACGGCGAGCATGCTCCGAGGCTAACCCGGCGCGCTGGCCGGATGCCCGGCGCGAACGCCCGCAGAGGGCTCCGATGGACTCGTCAGGAGACGAGTTCGAGCGTCGGGTCGGCCGTTGCCGCCCCCGAGGCCGCAAGGGCGGATCGGAAGCGGCGCTGGTACTGCGAGGGGGAGATGCCCAGGCGCGCGATGAACGAGCGCCGCAGTGCCTCCGGGCTGCCGTAGCCGGACTGCGCGGCTGCGGCAGACACGCTCATACCGGATTCGAGGTGCACGCGGGCGACGTCGAATCGCACGGCAGTCACGTACTCGGCGGGGGACTGGCCGAGTTCCTCCCGGAATCTCCGCCCGAGGTGGCGCGGGCTCACGGCGACGAGGCGCGCGAGCTCGGGCACGCTCCACGGGTGCGCAGGGTCGGCGTCGACGAGGTCGGTGGCCCGACGCACGATGCTCGCCTGGGGGGCGCGGGCGCGCAACGGCACGGAGAACTGCGACTGCCCGCCCGAGCGCTGCAGGTAGACGAGGAGGAGTTGCGCGATCTGCCGCGCGATGTCGGGGCCGTGGTCGTCCTCGACGAGGGCGAGGGCGAGGTCGATTCCCGCCGCGACGCCCGCCGACGAGGCGACGTCGCCGTCGCGGATGAAGATGGCGTCGGGTTCGACGGTGATCGCCGGGTAGCGGCGGGCGAGGTCGGGCACGAACTTCCAGTGCGTCGTGGCGCGCCGCCCGTCGAGGAGGCCGAGTTCGGCGAGCACGAACGCGCCGCTGCAGACCGAGACGACACGTCGCGCGCGGGCGGCGAGCAGTTCGGCGGCCTCGAGCACCGCGCCGCGCGCGAATTGCTGCGGCGGCAGCTCGCTGCCGGGCACGATGAGGGTGTCGATCGCGTCGAGTTCGGTGGCCGCGCAGCGCACCGAGACGGTGCCGCCGAGCGACGTGCCGACGTCGCGCCCGTCGGGGCTCACGAGCAGGATCTCGTAGTCGTCGACGGCCTGGTTCGCCTCGACGAAGACCTCGGCCGGTCCGACGTAGTCGAGGGCCTTGACGCCGTCGAAGAGCAGGATTGCGATGCGGCGTCGTGTACGACGGCGGGGCTCGAACGGCGGGGTCATGTCTGCATTGTTCTGGAACGATCCCTCCACAACAAGCTCGATGTCCGAATTCGTGGGATTCACGTCCAGATCGATCCCTCGGAATCGGCCGTGGGCCCCCCGAACTGGGCTAGCCTCGCCAAGTGCCTCGACCTCGAGCCTTCGACGAGCGTGCCGTGGAAGACGCGGCGCGGGAACGCTTCTGGTCCCACGGATACGCACGCACGACGATGCAGGACCTGGCACGGGCGACCGGCATCGGCAACGGCAGCCTCTACGCCGCGTACGGCAGCAAGATCGGGCTCTTCCGAGCCGTGCTCGCCCAGTACTGCGGCGCGAAGGTCGAAGCGGTGCGGCTCGCCCTCGGCCGCGGCACGACGCCGCAGCAGGCCGTGACGTCGCTCTTCCACTCCACCATCGAGGACTGCGTCGAGCAGCCGGGTCGGCGGGGCTGCCTCCTGCTCAACACCGTCACCGAGGCCGCCGCGGACGAGACCACGCTCGGCATCTGCCGCTCCGCGAACGCCGACATGGAGCGCGCGATCGCCGACGCCATCCGCGGTGCGGAGGGGCTCGCGGCTCGCGACGTCGACCTGCTCGCCGCTGAGATCCTCGTCGTCGACCAGGGCCTCATCCAGGCCAGCCGGTTCGGCGCGGATGCCGGCGAGCTCCGGGCGATCGCCGCCGACTACTGCGCGCGGCTGCCGATCTGAGACGCAGGGCGTGCCGGCCGCGCGCACCCGACGATTTCGGACGCTCCCGTCTGATTCCGTGGGGTGGCCGCGACGGTCCGGCCGGATCGGTGGGATTTGCGGCCGAGCGGGCAGGGGCGCCGTGCGCCGCAGTGCGGCAGAGTTATCGCGTAGGGGGAACATCGCGGCACCCGTTCCGGGAGCCGCGCCACCGGGGAAGCCGCATCGTGTGCGGTACCAGGTGAACAGGGGAGAGCGCCGAGCGGTCGGCCGATCGGGGGATGACCGACCGCTCGGGCTCTATTTCCACGTGTCGCCTCGCGCGCAGCGCCGATGTCCGGCCCTCCCGCTTCCGCCGTCGGGGGGCCCGGCCGCCGAAGCCTGGACGGACGCGGGGAGCGGCGCGTAGCGTCGAGTCATCCGATGACGAGGGGGCGCGATGGGCGAGGACGACACGATCGAACGGACGCGGGGCCGCAGCCTCGCCCGGTGGCTGCTCGGCCTCGGGCTGGTCTTCGCCGGCACGAGCCATCTGCTGTGGGCGCGGCAGGAGTTCCGCGCGCAGGTGCCCGAGTGGGTGCCGCTCGACGTGGATGCCGTCGTCGTCGGCTCCGGTGTCGCCGAGATCGGGCTCGGCGCGGCGCTCGTCGCGCTGCCGAAGGAGCGCTCCCGCATCGGGTGGATCGTCGCCGCGTTCTTCGCCGCCGTGTTCCCCGGCAACATCGCGCAGTACACCGGCAAGCGCGACGGCTTCGGCCTCGACACCGACCGCAAGCGCCTCGTGCGGCTGTTCTTCCAGCCCGTGCTCATCGCCTGGGCGATCTGGTCGACGCGGCCGAGGCGCCGGGCATCCTGACCGCGTCGGGGCGAGCGTCCCGGAGCGCTGAACGAAAGGCACGACCATGGCGAACCTCGTCGTCCACTTCGAGATCCACGCGTCCGACCCCGAGGCCGCGATCACCTTCTACTCCGACCTGCTCGACTGGACCTTCACCGAGGCGATGCCCGGCCAGTACTGGGTGATCGGCACGGGCGAGGGCGCCCGAACCGGGCCCGACACGCCCGGCTTCGGCATCAACGGCGGGCTCGTGCAGCGGCGCGGGCCGAAACCGGAGGTCGGCGGTCCCGTCACCGGCGCCGACCTCGTGATCGCGGTCGACGACGTGGACGCGATCCACGCCCGCGGCATCGAGCTCGGCGGCGTCGACGCCGTCGCTCCCATGGACATGCCGGGCGTCGGCCGCATGGCCTACCTGCTCGACCCCGACGGCAACGTGTTCGGCTTCCTCAACCCCGTCACGAGCGACGGGGTCTCGCAGATGGGGATGTGAGGCCCGCTCGCAGATCGTCGCGCTTCGTCTTCGAGGAGCCGCGCGTACTCGGCGTCGATTCGTCGCTCCGCAGCGTCGGCACCGGTCTCCTCGAACTCGCGCAGCAGCTCGGAGATCGTGACGGGCGACCACGGCGACCACGGCGCGGCGTCGCGATCGGGCGTTGGGACTGCCGGCCGGTCCGGCGTCGCGGGCGCTCCCTCGGAATACGACGACTCGTCCGAGTCCGCTTCGCCGAGCCCCGCGATCGCGCCGGGAGCGCGCAGCGGCGCGCCGCCGAATCGCACGCCGGCCCGGTCGTAGACGAGCACGGCCTAGGGCGGCAGGTGATCGAGCGCGGCGGCGTCGATGTCGGGGTGATGGAGTTCCGCGAGCGAGCGCAGCATCCGACGGCGCCCCTCGTGGGCGCGATCGAGCAAGCAGCACGCGATCCGGATCGCGCCGCGTGCGATCAGCACGAGCGCCAGCAGGACGAGCACTCCGTGGAGGAGTTTCATGGTCATCGCCTCCCGAACGGTCTCCGGGCGATGCGGGGTGTGCGGCGCCGGAGCCGTGCCCTCATCCTGAGGAGCATTCACCTCGAGGCGCGAGTCCGGGAAGACGCGGATGCTCCGCCCCGACGTTTCCGGACGATGCCGATCGCGCCCGACGGCCGGGCAGGCCCGGTCAATGACCGGTGTAGCGGCCCGGGCGGTGGTTGATCGCGAGGGTCAGGTTGAGCACGGCGGCGCCGAGGAGCGAGGCGGCGACCATCCACGGGGTCAGCAGGGTGAACGCGAAGAGCACGACGGTCGCGTCGAGCGCGAGCTGCACGTAGCCGGCCCGCCAGCCGAGGCGGTCCTGCGCGATGATCGCGAGGATGCTGAAGCCGCCGACGCTCGAACCGTGGCGGAAGATGATGAGCAGGCCGACGCCGACGATGAGGTTGCCGAGCACGCTGCCGTAGACCGGGTCGACGACGAGGTCGGTGAAGAGCGCCTGGTTCACGCTCGAGAGCACCGACACGGCTGCGACCGTGAGCGCCGAGCGCAGCGTGAACCGCCAGCCCTTCATCGGCAGGGCGAGCAGGAAGAACGGCGCGTTCACGACGAAGAACAGCACGCCGAGCGGCCAGCCCGTCGCGTAGTTGACGAGCAGGGCGACGCCCGCCGTGCCGCCGGTGGCGACGCCGGCCGACTTCAGGATGAACAGCCCGACCGAGGCGAGCAGCGCACCCGTCGCGAGACCGGTGACGTTGTCGAGGACGGAGTGGGGGACCGACGCGGACGACCCCGGCGATGCGGGGGAGGCTGCGGGCTTCACGACGGCGGGAAGGCTGGAGGTCTGGGTCGCCGTCACGAGCGGGCGAGGAGCGTCGGGGAAGCCTGGGTCACCGGGAAATGTTCGCGCGGCGTAGGATGCTCGCGCAACAGAACCCGCTTCCACTGCGCAGTCTGCGCAGTGAGGTCTTGAATCGAGGTCGATATGCCCGCTCCGAACTCCGTCGACGCCTTGGACGCTCGCATCCTCCTGGCCCTCGACGACGACCCCGAGGCGAGCATCCTGAGCCTCTCGCGCACCCTCGGCATCGCCCGCAACACGGTGCACGCGAGACTGCGGCGGATGACCGACGGCGGCGTGCTCCGCGCCTTCAGTCGGCGCGTCTCCCCGACGGCTCTCGGCTACCCGCTCACGGCCTTCCTCTCCCTCGCGCTTAATCAGCGCATTGCGGGGGAGACCCGACAGGCCATGCTCGACATCCCCGAGATCGTCGAGATGCACGCGATCTCGGGTGACCACGACGTGCTCATCAAGGTCGTCGCCCGCGACACGGGCGACCTGCACCGACTGACCCACCGCATCCTCGCGATCGACGGCGTGCTGCGCTCGAGCACGGCCATCTCGCTCGAGGAGCAGTTGCCGACCAGACTCCGAGCATTGCTCGAGGTCGCAGCCGCCGACTGAGGCGGGCAGACTGGGAGAACGACTTCCGGAAGGGGCCCGCGAATGGCCAACGTCCTCATGATCGTCACCGCCGCCGACGCGATCGAACTCGTCGACGGCACCTCGCAGCCTACGGGCTACTGGGCGGAAGAGCTCGTCGTCGCTCACCGGGGCCTCCGCGGCGCCGGCCACGACGTCGTCGTCGCGACGCCCGGCGGCAAGCCCGCACCGGTGGATCCCGGCTCGATCGACCCCGAGCAGATCGGCGACGACCTTTCGGCCGAACTGACGGCCTACCTCGAGCTCATCGCCGAGGAGCTCGAGCACCCGCAGGTGCTCGCCGAGCAGTCGGTCGTCGACTACGACGCCGTCGTGCTGCCCGGCGGCCACGGCCCGATGGTCGACCTCGCGATCGACGCCGACCTCGGACTGCTGCTCGCGGAGGCCGACGCGACCGACGTCGTCATCGCGCCGTTCTGCCACGGGCCCGCGGCGCTCACCTCCGCCATCGCCCCCGACGGGACCTTCGTCTTCGCCGACCGCCTGCTGACGGTCTTCACCGACGCCGAGGAGCGCGCCGGCGGCCTCGGCCTCGCGACCCCGTGGTGGGTCGAGGGACGCCTCCTCGAACTCGGGGCGATCGTCGAGTCGGCGAAGCCGTTCGAGAGCCACGTCGTGCGCGACGGCAACCTCATCTCGGGGCAGAATCCGCAGTCGAGCGCGGCCGTCGTCGAAGAGGTGCTCGACGCCCTCGACGAGTACGAGGACGACGATCTCGGCGAGGTCGACGAAGAGGAGTAGCCCGCACGGGCGCGACGTCGGGCGCGGGAACGGGCGGCTAGGGTGGCCGTGTGAGCCAGCAGTCCGGCAGCGGCGCCGGAACCGGCGTCCGCCATGAGGTCCTCGTCGTCGGCGAGGCGCTCGTCGACGTCGTGCATCGACGCAGCGGCGTCGTCGACGAAGCCCCCGGCGGCTCGCCCGCCAACGTCGCTCTGACCCTCGGCCGGCTCGGCCGTCGGGTGGGCCTCGCGACCTCGCTCGGCGACGACGAACGCGGCCGAGCGGTGCGCGAGTGGCTCGCCGAGTCCGGGGTCGAGGCGTCTCATGTCGGCGAGCAGGCGGGGCGCGCGGCGCGCACGTCGACGGCCACCGCGATCCTCGACGAGACGGGCGCCGCGCGCTACGAGTTCGACCTCGACTGGGTGCTCGATGCGGCCGCGCTCGAGGAGTCCGCGGCCGCCGGCGGCGCGTCGCATGTGCACGTCGGCTCCGCCGGCGTCTCGCTCGAGCCGGGCGCCGCCGTCGTCGAGCGCTTCGTCGCCGGCCGGCGGAGCGAGGCGACCGTCACGTTCGACCCCAACGTCCGACCGAGCCTCGTCGACGACGAGGCGGCCGTGCGCGCGGGCATCCATCGCGTCGCCGCCCTCGCCGACCTCGTCAAGGCGAGCGACGAGGACCTCGCGTGGCTCGCCCCCGGTGCGGAGCCGCTCGACACCGCCCGTGCGTGGTGCGCCGCGGGCGTGCCCGTCGTCGTCGTCACGCGCGGGGCCGCCGGGCTCTGGGCGTCGACTCCCGCCGGCGAGATCGCGATCGCCGCCCCGCGCGTCGAGGTCGCCGACACGGTCGGCGCCGGCGACACCGTCATGGGGGCGCTCATCGACGCCCTCGTCGGACACGGGCTCACCGGCCCCGAGGGGCGCGACGGCTGGGCGGGCGTCACCGCGGGGGACTGGGCGAGGATGCTCGCGCGCGCTGCTGCGGCCGCAGCGATCACCGTCTCCCGGCCGGGCGCCGATCCGCCGAACCGGGCCGAGCTCGACGAGCGGCTGCGCCCGGCCTAACTGTGATGTCCAGGCAGGTTGTTGAGTCTGCTGATGGGTGGGGCTCCGATCGCGGAGTGGCGCCTGTGCTGATTGTAGAAGTGGAGCCAGCTGGGTAGG
>NZ_WSTA01000081.1 GCF_009789225.1 Agromyces seonyuensis
CACTGGACGAACACCAACAACCAAACAGTGACACCAACCCGCCACAACACCACGTGGCGGTTGGCAGTAACGATGAGCTTCCACCACCCCACACACGTGGGCTGCTGGTGGGCCAGAGTTACGGCGGCCATAGCGCGAGGGAAACGCCCGGACACATTCCGAACCCGGAAGCTAAGACTCGCAGCGCCGATGGTACTGCAGGGGCGACCCTGTGGGAGAGTAGGACACCGCCGGACACCCATTCAACGAACGCCCCCGAGCCACCAAGGCCGGGGGCGTTCGTGCTTTAACACGCACCTTCCGGTTGCGCCGGCTCCTAGGCTGGGACGATGGCGGAACGGCTGCGCGGGTCCACGAGCCCGTACCTCCTCGCACACGCGGACAACCCGGTCGACTGGTGGCCGTGGGGTGCGGATGCCTTCGCATCGGCGCGGGAGCGCGATGTGCCCGTGTTCGTCTCCATTGGGTACGCGACGTGCCACTGGTGCCACGTCATGGCTCGCGAGTCGTTCTCCGACCCCGACCTCGCGGGCATCCTGAACCGCGACTTCGTCGCGATCAAGGTGGATCGCGAGGAGCATCCGGAGGTCGACGGGATGTTCATGACGGCCGCCGGCGCTTTCACGCGCGAGCTCGGCTGGCCGCTCAGCGTGTTCACGACCCCGGACGGCGGCACGTTCTTCGCGTCGACGTACTCGCCGCCGGAACCGGTGCGGGGCATCCCGTCGTTCCGGCAGATCCTCGGCGCTGTGACGGAGGCCTGGCAGGAGCGGCGCGACGACGTGGAGCAGTCCGCCGCGGCGATCACCGACGCCCTGGCCCGGGCCCAGACTCCAGACGCCGGCATTCCGTTGCCCGACGACCTCGAGGTGCTGCTCGCGGGCGCGGTCGAGGGGTGCGTCCGCGTCGAGGACACCGAGCACGGCGGCTTCGGGAGTGGGCCGAAGTTCCCCGTCACGGCGGTGCTGCAATTCTTGCTCGGCCGCCCGGGCGCCGGGCGCGCGCTCGCGTACCGCACGCTGCGCGCGATGGCGGCTTCCCCGCTCCGCGATCCCGTCGAGGGCGGGTTCTTCCGCTACGCGGTGCGCGCCGACTGGAGCGAGCCGCACTACGAGCGGATGCTCTCCGACAACGCACTGCTCCTCGACGCGTACACGACCGCAGCGCTGCAGACGGGCGATTCCGGATTCGCGGCGGTCGCGCGCGGGCTCGGGGACTTCCTCATCGAGGTGCTCGGCGTCGAGGGCGGGTTCGCGAGTGCGCAGGACTCGGAGAGCGTCATCGATGGTCGGCGCTCGGAAGGCGGCTACTACGCCCGCGACGCCGCCGGCCGCGCGGCGCTCGACCCTCCCGCGCTCGACCGCAAGCTCGTCACCGGCTGGAACGGACTGGCGATCGGGGCGCTCGCGCGCTCCGGTCTCGCCCTGCATCAACCGCGCTACCTCGCGAGCGCGATGGTCGCCGCGGACGCGGTGCTCGTGGCGGCCGACGAGGCGGGCCGGTTGCCGCGCGTGCGGCTGGACGGCCGCGTGTCGCCGGCCGCGGCCGCGCTCGACGACCACGGGATGCTCGCCGCCGGGCTGCTCGATCTCGCGACGTCCTCGGGCGAGGTCCGCTACGCCGTCGCCGCGCGTGGCCTGGTCGACGCCGTCCTCGTCGCCGGTGAGACTGCCGGGGAGGGCGGGGGAGACGCCCCGGGCGGAGCATCCGTCGGCGAGCCCTTCGGCCTGCCGGGCGGCGGCGACCCCGTGCTCGCCGCGCAGGGGCGCTCGTGGGCGCAGGACGTCTCCGAGGGAGCGACGCCCGCCGGACCGACGACGCTCGCGGGCGCCTGCCTCACCCTGCACGCCCTCACCGGCGACGAGCGCTACCGGAGCGCGGCCGAGGCGGCACTCGGGCCCGTGGCGGCGTCCGCGGCGTCGCAGCCGGTCGCCGCAGGCGGGGTGCTGACCCAGGTGCGCCGTCTGGCCGCCCCGCTCGAGCAACTCGTGGTCGTCACGGGAGGCCCGGCGGCAGAAGCGCCCCTCGGCGACGTCGGCGACGGCCTCGTCGACGCGGCATTGCGTCGCGCCGCCGGCCGCGGGTCGACCGTGGTCGCGTGCGCCGCCGAGTCGCAGGTGCCGGGTTGGACGGCGGAGGGGTTCGAGCTGTTCGACGGGCGCAGCGCCCTCGGTGCGGCTGCCGCGGCGTATCAGTGCGCGGGGTTCGTGTGCCGGCTGCCCGTCACGGACGCGGCAGCGCTCGACGCCCTGGACTGAGCGTCCGGCCCGCTACCACCGAGGCTCGGTGCGGCCGATGAGAGACCACACCGCACTCGTGAGCTCGGGGTGGGCGAGGGCGATGCCGCGGAGCAGTTCGTACTCGAAGCGCTGGGCCTCGCCGCTGCGAGCCGCCGGGTGGTGCGCCCGCGCCCGGGCGTTCGCCCACTGCTGCTCGAGGAGCAGGCTCTCGCGGAGGGTGGCGACGACCTGCTCGTCGACGGAGGGGAGGTCGGGGAGGAAGTCCCACGGGTCTTCGCCGAGGCGGCAACGGAGCTCGATCAGGGCCGACAGCTCGTCGCGAGCTTCGTCGCGAAGCTTCGCGAGTTCGGTTCCATCCACGTGCGCCCCCTGCCTTTCACCGCGTGATCCTTCGTTCCCCTGAACACGCTAGGCCGAGGATATGACATCACGGTTACGCCGAAGTGGCCGCCCGGACGGATTCGGAAACCATCCGGTGATTCAATGAGTCCCGTGACCCCCCAAGACGGTTCGGCGCAAACGGGCGTCCGACGCGAGTACCTGATCCTCCACGGCTTCGAGAACGAGCGCCCGGAGGGGCACTGGCAGCGCTGGCTCGCCGACGAACTCGGCGCCGAGGGGCACGGCGTGCACTACCCGCAACTCCCCGAGCCGTACGCCCCGGTTCCGGCGGACTGGGCCGCCGCGATCGAGGCGGAGCTGGACGGCACCGATCCGGACGCCGTCGTGGTGGTCGCGCACTCGCTCGGCTGCGTCGCGTGGATCGACTACGCCCGGCGGCACGCGGAGCGAGCGGCGTCCGAGGGTGGCGATGCGAAGCTCGCGCACCGGGTGCTGCTCGTCTCGCCCCCGTCGTCGAAGGTGCTCGCGAGCATCCCGGCGCTCGAGGCGTTCGTGATCGACGCACCGGCGGCGATCGTCGCCGACGCGCTCGCGGCGACGAGCACGGAGCGCGCGCACCTCGTCGTCGGGGAGGCCGACCCGTACACGCCGGAGGGCATCGAGGTCGCCTACGCCGACCCCTACGACCTCGAGGTCTCCGTCGTCCCCGGCGGCGGTCACCTCACGATGGACGACGGCTTCGGCCCCTTGCCGATCGTGCTCGAGCTCGCGACGGCCTGAACCGGCGGTCCGAGTGGGACGGACGGGCCGTTCGAGCGAGGCGACCGACTCGAGCGCCCGTGAGGTCGGGAGGGCCACGGACTAGCATCGGAGGATGCTCTTCGCCGCACTCCGAGCCGATTCCACCGCCGCTGATCGGGCGCGGGAGCTGGTCTCGTCCCTGGCCGACGACCTCGGAGCCGCGGCCTTCCGGGTCGACGCCCTCGAGGAGCTCTTCGGCGAGGATGGCGGCGTCGACGTCTCCGCGGCACTGCGTCGCGGCCACCGCGCGCCCGCGCTCGCGCGCCTGGATGCCCTCGACCGCCTCGACCTCGAGGCCGGGGCCGCCGGGCGAGGCCCGCTCGCCACGCTCGCCCGGCTCTTCGTGCTCGGGTCCGGAGCCCCGGCCGCGGCCGTCGAACAGGCGCTGCCGGCCCTCGGGCTCGCGGGTGCCGTCGAGCTCGGCATCCTGAGCGCGCCCGACGACGGCATCGTGCGCGCGAACCTCGACCTGCGCCCCTACGCGTTCGAGGACGTCGTCGGGCGCGGCGAGTGGTGGATCGCCTCCGACCTCGGCGAGCTCGCCGTCGGCGGCGCGCTCCGCGAAGACCACGTGCTCGGCGTCGGCGGCGCCTCGCTCACCCTCGCCGGACTGCTGCTCCAGCGCCCCGCCGAACGAGTGCTCGACCTCGGCACCGGTTCGGGCATCCTCGCCCTGCACGCCTCGCGGGAGGCAGCGCACGTCGTCGCGACCGACATCTCCGAACGCGCGCTCGACATCGCCGCGTTCAACTTCGCCCTCAACGGCATCGGGAGCGTCGAGCTGCGGCACGGCAGCCTCTACGACCCGGTCGCCGACGAGCAGTTCGACCGCATCGTCTCCAACCCGCCCTTCGTCATCACGCCCCGCGCCGAGGGCGTTCCCGCGTACGAGTACCGCGACGGCGGGCTCGAGGGCGACGCCCTCGTCGAGTCCGTGCTGCGCGGGATCGCCGGCCGACTCCGCGTCGGCGGCATCGCGCAGCTGCTCGGCAACTGGGAGTACCGCGACGGCGTGCCCGGACTCGACCGCGTGCGCGGCTGGCTCGAGGACAGCGGGCTCGAGTACTGGATCGTCGAGCGCGAGCAGCAGGACCCGAGCGAGTACGCGGAGACGTGGATCCGTGACGGCGGCACCCGCCCGGGCACTGCCGAGTTCGAGGCGCTGCACCACGCGTGGATCGCGGACTTCGCCCGCCGGGGCGTCACCGGCGTCGGCTTCGGCTACGTGCTGCTGCGCCGACGTGCCGACGGCTCCGAGCCGCGGCTCCGCCGCCTCGAGAAGCGGCACGGCCCCCTCGGCGACAACCCCGCGGGAGTCGGCGCGCACCTCGACGCGTGCCTGAGCGCCTGGGACGCCCTCGACGGCATCGACCGAGACGCCCTCGCCCGCACGCGCTTCCGCGTCGGCGGCGACGTCACCGAAGAGCGCCACCACTGGCCCGGCGCCGAGGACCCGACGGTCATCCTGCTGCACCAGGGCGGCGGCTTCGGCCGCGTCCTGCAGGCCGACACGGCGCTCGCCGCCTTCGTCGGCGCGTGCGACGGCGAACTGCCCGCGGGGCTCATCGTCGGCGCGATCGCGACGCTCGCCGGGGTCGATGAGCAGGAGCTCTGGGACGACCTCGCCCCGCGGCTGCCCGACCTCGCGCTCGACGGCATCCTCATGCCGAACCTCGACCCGAACGACGCACCTGGCGGACTGACGGTTCCGCTGCACGAGTAGGGGCGGCCGGGGTCTCGATACGGCGCTGCGCGCCGACTCGACCGACGGGGTGCTGCGGGGTCTCGATACGGCGCTGCGCGCCGACTCGACCGGCGGGGTGCTGCGGGGTCTCGATACGGCGCTGCGCGCCTACTCGACCGGCGGGGAGCTGCGGGGCTGCTCGACCGGCGAGGGGTGCTGCGGGGGTTCCGATACCGCGAGGGCAGGCGCGGAGCCGCTGGTCAGCCGCAGAACCGTAGAATGCGTGGATGCCCGAAAGCCCGATGGCCGAGTCGCCCTACGAGGTGCTCGGCGTCGCCCCGACCGTCGACGAGGCCGCGCTCAAGCGCGCCTACCGACGAGCGCTGCGCGCTGCGCACCCCGACACCGGCGGATCGACGACCCGGTTCGACCAGGTGCAGCGCGCGTGGGAACTCGTCGGCACCCCCGATGCCCGCGCCGACTTCGATCGCGGCGGGCGTCGCGGCGACGACGGCGTGCCCGACGCCGAGCAGTGGGCGCCCCGTGCGCCGTCGCGGCCCGCGGGTTCCCGAGTCTCGGCGCGCGCCTACGGGCATCCGGGCGGCTGGTCGCGCGAGTGGTATCTCGAGCGCATCCGGGAATGGGTCGGCCGCGGCGTCGAGATCGCCAACCCGTACGACCAGGGGCTCGTGCACTCGGCACCCGCCGAGATCCGGCACCTGCTCGCCAACGCCCTCGCCGAGGAGGCGACGGCCGTGCGGCTCTCCGACCTCGGTATCGGCTTCACCGTCTGGCACGATCTCGCGACCGAGGCCGCCGGCCGGCACGCCGTGCCGAAGCTCGACCACCTCGTGCTCGGCCCGACGGGGCTCATCGCCGTGCAGTCCGAGGACTGGGGGCGGCCGGTGCACTTCAAGCGCGGCGAGCTGTTCGGCGCGGGCATCCCCGCCGACGAGCATCCGGTCAAGGAGCTCGCCGCCCGGGCGAAGGACGTGACCCGGCGCGCGAAGGTGAAGCCGACGGCGCTCGTCATCGTCGTGCCGGACGACCACGCGGCGGTGCCCATCGAGATCGGCGGCGCCGTGCGCGGCGTGCCCGTCGCACTCGTGCGCCGGTCCCGGCTGGCGAGCGCGATCCGCGAGGGCATCCACGAGCCGAACCGCAAGGGCGCGCCGATCCTCGGCGGCCTCGACGCGATGGAAGTGCGCAAGCGCCTGCAGGACTCGGTCGTCTTCGCGGAGTAGCCCCGCACTGAGCCGGCGCAGCCGGACGGCCGTGATCCGGCCGTCATGCGAAGCACGGCAGAATCGGAGGATGACCGATTCCCAGCGCGAACGCACCGCCGACGCCCTCGCGTCGTTCGTGGCAGCCTCCCCGTCCTCGTACCACGCGGCCGAACACGTCGCCGCCGAGCTCGCCGCCGCCGGCTTCGAGCGCCTCGACGAGACTGCCGAGTGGCCGAGCGGCCCCGGACGCCGGCTCGTGGTGCGCGACGGTGCGGTCATCGCCTGGGTGCAACCGCAGGGGGCCGGGGCGACGACCCCGTTCCGCATCCTCGGCACGCACACCGATTCGCCCGGATTCAAGCTCAAGCCGACCCCCGACTTCACTGCCGCGGGCCTCGCTCAGGCCGGCGTCGAGGTCTACGGCGGCCCGTTGCTGAACTCCTGGCTCGATCGCGAGCTCGAGTTCGCCGGTCGAATCGCGACCGAGGACGGCGCCGTGCACCTCGCGCGCACCGGCCCGATCGCGCGCATCCCGCAGCTCGCCATCCACCTCGATCGCGAGGTCGGCTCGGGGCTCGTGCTCGACCGCCAGCGCCACACGCAGCCCATCTGGGCGAGCGCCGACGGCGGCGAGGGCGGCATCCTCGAGGTGCTCGCGGCGTCGGCGGGCGTGCCCGGCGCGCGCATCGTCGGCCACGACGTGCTGACGGTCGACACCCAGCGCGGCGCGCGGTTCGGCGGCGACGGCGCGTTCTTCGCGTCCGGCCGCCTCGACAACCTCTCCTCGGTGTGGGCCGGCTTCGAGGCGATCCAGGGCGAGGGCCTCGGCGGGGCGCCCGCGATCGCGGTGCTCGCCGCGTTCGACCACGAGGAGCTCGGCTCGGAGTCGCGCTCCGGCGCGCTCGGCCCGCTGCTCGACGACGTGCTCTCGCGGATCTCCGCGGGACTCGGTGCCGACGAGGTCGAGCGTCGACGTGCGTTCGCCGCGTCGTGGCAGCTCTCCTCCGACGCCGGCCACGCCGTGCACCCGAACTATCCCGAGAAGCACGACCCCGGTCACCGCCCGGTGCTCGGCGGCGGCGTGCTGCTGAAGCTCAACGGCAACCAGCGCTACACGACGGATGCCCCCGGCTCGGCCCTGTGGACCCGCGTCACCGAGGCGGCCGGCGTCGCCACGCAGCCGTTCGTGTCGGTGAACTCGATCCGCGCCGGCTCGACGATCGGCCCGCTGTCGGCGACCCGCCTCGGCATCCGCACGCTCGACGTCGGCGTGCCGCTGCTCTCGATGCACTCCGCGCGCGAGCTCGCGCACCTCGACGACCTCGACGGACTGCGCCGGGCGGCCGGGGCCTTCTTCGCGCTCTCGCCGGTCGGGTAGCGACGACGGAGCGTATCGAGACCGGGAGGCGTCTCACGGGGTCTCGATACGCTGCGCTACTCGACCAGCGGGGGTGGAGACCGGGAGTCGGCTCGCCGGGTCTCGATACGCTGCGCTACTCGACCAGCGGGGGTGGAGACCGGGAGGCGTCTCACCGGGTCTCGAGACGCTGCGCTACTCGACCAGCGGGGCGGCGCTACTCGACCGGCTGGGGCTACTCGACCAGCGGGGCGGCTACGGGGACTCGGGGTCGTCCCGTCCCCGGGCCTCCCTGTCGATGCGCGTGCCGAGATCGAGTGCGAACTCCTCGGCGTCGATCGCCGTGATGAGCTCCCGCATGACCTCCTCGTCGAGCGTGCCCGCATCGCGCTCTGCGATGACGAGCCGGCGTCGTTCGGCGATCCACTCGCGCGTCAACCGGTCGAGCTCGATCGCCGTCGTGCTCGCCTCGCCCGTCGTCCCGACGTCATCCCGGAGCGTCTGCTCCATCCGGCGGATCCGCCGTGCGAACGCGTCGAGGATGCGGTCGGCCCGCTCGCCGTGCCGGTCGTGGAGCGCGGGTCGACGCTCCTCGACGACGGCCAGGCCCGCCTCCGCGGAACGGCCGAGCACGCGCACGAGATCCGCACGGTCCTGCTGCTGCTCGTCCTCGGCGTGCACGCCGAGCCGGCGGGCGATGGGCGCGAGGGTGAGGCCCTGCAGCAGCAGCGTGCCGACGGTCACGACGAACGCCACGAGGAAGACGATGCCGCCGATGCCCGGCGCCGCAGCCGACAGCGGCACGGACGCCGCGGTCGCGAGCGTCACCACGCCGCGCATCCCCGACCAGCCGATGACGAACAGCTCGCCGGCCGACAGCTTCGGTTCGGGGCGGTACCGACGGCGGCGATTCGCGAGGGTCGGTCCGGCCAGACGGCCCCACCAGCGGCTGGCGCCGTAGCCGCCGAAGACCCAGACCAGACGCACGAGGATGACGACGAGCAGAACGATCACGGCCAGGCCGAGCCCCCGCCAGACGCTCGTCTCGCCGTCGAGGACGTCGGCGATGGCCGGTTGCAGCTGCAGGCCGATCAGGGCGAAGACCCCCGCCTCGAGCAGCAGGTCGAGGCTGCGCCACACGGGCCGTTCCTGGAGTCGCGTCTCGTAGGAGGTGCGGGGCGCGTCGAACCCGATCACGATGCCCGCGGCGACGACGGCGATCACGCCCGAGCCCGCGAGGCGCTCCGCGAGCGCGTAGGTCGCGAACGGCACGAGCAGGCCGACGGTCGTCAGCATGAGCCCGTCGCGCGAACGGCGGCGCCACGCCACGAACGCCCACCCGACGGGGATGCCGACCGCGAGGCCGACGGCGACCGCGAGCGCGAAGATGCCGAGCCCCTGCCAGACCGTCACCGTGGTGCCGACGGCGATGGCCGCGAACACCTTGAACATCGTGAGCGACGTCGCGTCGTTCACGAGGCTCTCGCCCGACAGCACGCTCATCACGCGGCGCGGCAGCCCGAGCGCGCGCCCGATCGAGGCCGCGGAGACGGCGTCGCTCGGCGAGACGATCGCGCCGAGGAGCAGGGCGACGGGCAGCCCGAGCTGCGGCATGATCGCCCAGGCGATGAACCCGACCGCGAGCGCCGTCACGATCGGCAGCGAGATGCCGAGGCGTCGGATCTGCCGGAAGCCCGCGCGGAAGTTCAAGAACCCGACGTCGAGGGCCGCCGAGTAGACGAGCGGCGGCAGGACGAGCGCGAGGATCAGCTCGCCGTCGACCTCGATCTCGGGCACGCCGGGGATGATCGAGACCCCGAACGCGACCGTCATGACGCTGAGCGGCGCCGACCAGCCGAGCCGTCGGGCGAGCGCCGTCACGACCAGCGCGCCCGCCAGCAGGAGGAAGAGCTCGTGGAATTGCATGGGGTCAGGCTAGGGATGCCCCGCGTCGGCCGTGCGGGAACGCGCGGCACGCGCATCCTGGTCGCCGGAAACGCGAAGCGGGCCGGGGAGTCGCCTCCCCGGCCCGCTTCGAGCGACACGTCCGATCGGCTGCGCCGATCGGACGCCGCGGATCAGAAGTTGATCATGTGGCCGGTCAGGCCGTGGAACGCCTCCTGCAGCGCCTCCGACAGGGTCGGGTGCGTGTGGACGTTGCGGGCGAGCTCGTTCGCGCCGAGGTCCCACTTCTGGGCCAGCGTGAGCTCGGGCAGCAGCTCGGAGACGTCCGGGCCGATGAGGTGGCCGCCGAGGAGCTCGAGGTGCTCCTTGTCGGCGACGAGCTTCACGAACCCGGTCGGGTCGCCGAGGCCGTTGGCCTTGCCGTTCGCGGTGAACGGGAACTTCGCGACGACGACGTCGTAGCCCTCGTCGCGGGCCTGCTGCTCGGTGAGGCCGAAGCTGGCGACCTGCGGCTGGCAGAACGTGGCGCGTGGCATCATGCGGTAGTCGCCGAGTTCCATGGTCTCGGCGCCGGCGATGGTCTCGGCCGCGACGACGCCCTGGGCCTCCGCCACGTGGGCGAGCTGGAGCTTCGCGGTGACGTCGCCGATGGCGTAGACGCCGGGCACGTTGGTGCGCATGCGCTCGTCGATGGCGATCGCGCCGCGCTCGGTGAGGGCGACGCCGGTGTTCTCGATGCCGAAGCCCTCGACGCGGGGCGCGAAGCCGATCGACATGAGGACCTTGCCGGTCTCGATCGACACCGAGTCGCCGCCGGCGTTCGGGGTGTAGGTGACGGTGACGCCGTCGCCGTGGTCGACGACCGAGTCGACCTTGGTCGAGGTGAGGATGTTGACGCCGAGCTTCTTGTACTGCTTGGCGATCTCCTTGGAGATCTCGGCATCCTCGTTGGGGAGGGCGCGGTCGAGGAACTCGATGATCGTGACGTCCACGCCGTAGTTCTTCAGGACGTAGGCGAACTCCATGCCGATGGCGCCGGCGCCGACGATGACGATCGAGGAGGGCAGCTCGCGCGAGAGGATCTGCTGCTCGTAGGTGACGACGTTCTCGCTGAGCGTGACGCCGGGCAGCAGACGCACCGTCGAACCGGTCGAGATGATGGCGTTGTCGAAGGTGATGTCCTCCGAGTAGCCGTCGGCGCGGGCGACGTTCATCGAGTTGGGGGAGAGGAACCAGCCGCGCCCGTCGTACTCGGTGATCTTGTTCTTCTTCATCAGGAAGTGGATGCCCTTGACGTGCCCCTCGGACACCGTCCGGCTGCGGTCGAATGCCACGCCGTAGTCGAAGGTCGCCTCACCGGAGATGCCGAACTTGTCGGCCTCCTTCGTGAAGATGTGCGCGAGCTCGGCATTGCGGAGCAGCGCCTTCGACGGGATGCACCCGACGTTCAGGCACACGCCGCCCCAGTACTGCTGCTCGACGACCGCGGTCTTCAGACCCAATTGCGCCGCCCGGATGGCTGCGACGTAGCCACCAGGGCCAGCGCCGAGCACGACGACGTCATAGTGTTCGCTCATACCCTTAACGGTAGTCGCCCTGGGAGAGTGTTTTTCCCCCAGGATGCTCCGGGCCTCAGCCGTCGGCGAACCCTCAGGATGCACGCAGGAACCCGCAGCGCCTGGTCGCGGTGCGGCAGGAAATCGCGGGTGATCGACGCTCTGCCACGAGGCGTCCCGGGCCGGGCGTCGCCGAGGATGACGGCATGAGCGAAACCCTGCAGCCCGCGCCGGCTCCCGCCTCCACCGTCTTCTCCGTCGTGCCCACCGCCGCCGAGTCGGCCGCGCACTTCGCGCCCCGCGTCGAGTTCGACGTCGACGTGTCCGACGTGCACGCCGCCCTCGACGCCGGGGAGACCGGGTTCGTCGTCGTCGACTCGCGCAGCCGCGCCGCCTGGGACCAGGGCCACGTGCCCGGCGCGATCCACCTGCCGACGCGCGAGATCGCCGCGCGTGCCGCCGACGAACTGCCCGCGGGAACCCCCGTCGTCGTCTACTGCTGGAGCCCCGGCTGCAACGGCGGCATCCGCGCCGCCCTCGAACTCGCGCTCGCCGGGCATCCGGTGAAGGAGGTGCGCGGCGGGTTCGAGTACTGGGTGCGCGAGGGCTTCGAGTACGAGACCGGCGACGGGCAGCGACACCGCTTCGAGCCCGACCCCCGCGTGAACGTGCACCCGGACGGGCTCACCGGTGCTGCGTGCTTCGGCCCCGCGCCGGAGGCCGCGCTCGGCGAGCCGATCGCCTGCGCCTGCTGAGCGACCACGGATGACCCGGCGGGTCGGTCCCACGTGCGGGACCGGTCCCGCGGGGGCAGAATGGTCGGCGCAGACTGACGCGAAGCCTCGCGCCGCGCCGCTTCGACGAGCCGCGGCACGGACTGCGATTCCCCGACCGATGGGAGTCGCCGGAGCGGCTCCCGCAGCGAGAGCGAGCCGCACATGACCGAGCCCCGTACCGCGCCCCAGGGCGTCCACCTCGTCGGCAGCATCAACCAGCCCGACGCCGAGACCGCCTTCCGCACCGTCGCCGGCGCGCTCGGCCAGCGCCTCCGCCGCCTCCCCGACGGGGAGACCGGCCTGCGCTTCCACTGGATCGCGTTCCAGCCCGACGTGCTCGGCGCCGTCGACGGCCTCGAGCGCGTCGGCGCCGAGCCCATCCGCGTCGGCCCGCTCGACGTGCGACCGCTGCGCATCGCCGACGGCGTCGACGCCGAGGACCTCGTGCTCCCGAACCTCGGCTACGCCGACGCGGCGCTCGAGTCGTGGGAGCTCTTCGAGCGGCTCCAGGCCGAGGGCGTCATCCCGGCGAGCGTGAAGTTCCAGGTGTCGCTGCCGTCGCCGGCCGCCGTCATCGGCGCATTCGTCGTGCCCGCCGACCGCGCCCGTTTCGAGCCCGTCTACCGGGCGGCGCTGTTCGCCGAACTCGACCGGGTGCTCGCCGGCGTGCCCCACGATCGGCTCGCCGTGCAGTGGGACACCGCCGTCGAGTTCGGCTGGATCGAGGCCGCGGGCTACGACAAGGGCGACAACCCCAACGCGCCGTGGTTCGACGACCTGTGGGCCGGCCTGATGGAGCGCGCCGCCGAGCAGGCCGCCCGCGTCCCCGCCGACGTCGAGGCCGGCTGGCACCTCTGCTACGGCGACGTCGCCGAGCACCACTTCATCGAGCCGACCGATACCGGCAACCTCGTCGAGTTCGCGAACCGCCTCGTCGCCGCGAGCCCGCGGCCGCTGCAGTGGATCCACCTGCCCGTGCCGATCGAGCGCGACGACGACGCCTACTTCGCCCCGCTCGACGCCCTGGCGCTGCCGGAGGGCACCGAGCTCTACCTCGGCCTCGTGCACCGCGAAGACGGCGTCGAGGGCGCCGAGCGCCGCATCGCCGCCGCCGCCCCGAACGTCGGCGCCTTCGGCGTCGCCACGGAGTGCGGCTTCGGCCGCTCGCCGCGCGAGGCCACGGACGCGCTGCTCGCCACGCACGCGACGATCGCGGCGCCCTGGGCGTGACGCGCTGACCGGATGACGGGGCGGCGGCCGCGCAGGGACGGGGTCGCCGCGTCGTCGTGCCGTGGGTGCGTTCGGGACCGCCGAGGTCGAGGTCGCGCGCGTCGACGAGGCCGTCGATCAGCGTGCCGCGCGGGTCACCCTGCGGATGCGGCGGCGGCGCTGACCGTACGGCGGCCGACGGCGAGCCACGCGATCGAGCCGAGCACCGGCGCGACCAGCACCACGGCGACCCAGACGAGCGACTGCGTCGTCGTCAGCGCGCGTGCCGAGCGCGCGAGCGAGACGAGCGCGACGGCCGTCAGGACGAGCATCGCCACCGCGAGCATCGTCCAGACGACGTCGTAGGCGGCGGGCAGCAGCGGGTTCACGGGGTCGGCCATGCCCGGATGCTATCGGCACCGGACGCGGCAGTGGGCGGCTACGCGGTCGAGGCGGCGGGGGCCAGCACCGGGCGGTCGGCGTCGGCGACCCACTCGTTGAGGCCGCCGTCGTAGACCGCGACGTCGTCGAAGCCCGCGAGCGTCAGGGCGAGGGCGGTGCCGGATGCGGCGATGCCGCTCGCGCAGTAGAGCACGACGCGCTCCGGGTCGCCCTCGAGCGCCGGTGCGAGCGCGGCCGCGAGGGCGTCGCCCTCGCGGTAGCGGCCGGACTCGCGGTCGCGGAGGGATCCGAACGGCACGTTCGCGCTCGCCGGGATGTGGCCGTTGCGCGGGCGCGGTCCGGCCTCGCCGACGAACTCGGCGCGGGGGAGCGAGCACACGAGCCGCCCCGCGGCCTCGCCGCGGGAGATGCGCTCGACCTCGGCGGCGTCCACCCAGGCGTCGGGGCGTTCGACGAGCGTCAGCTGCCCCGCCGTCGGCGGGACCGTGTAGCCGAACTCGATCGCGCGGCCCTCCGCGTGCCAGGCGCCGAGCCCGCCGTCGAGCACCGCGACCCGCTCGAAGCCGTAGGAGCGGAAGAGCCACCAGAGCCGCGCCGCCCACTGGCCGGCCGCCGCGTCGTACACCACCACGGTCGACCCGTCGTCGACGCCGAGCTCGCGGGCCGCGCGCGCGAAGCGCGAGGCATCCGGCCGGGCGAAGCCGAACCGCCCCGCCGGGTCGCTGAACTCCTCGAGGAGGCACGCGAACCGCGCACCCGGGAGGTGGCCGCCGACGAGGTGCGCGTCGATGCCGCTCGTGAAGCCGCCCGCCACGGGCGTGACGGTCGCGTCGAGCACGACGAGGTCGTCGGCACCGAGGTGATCGGCGAGCCACTGGGTCGACACGAGCGACGAGAAGAGCTGGGACATGGCAGCGACGCTACGACGGCGGGTCGAAGCCCGCGAGAGAGCCCGAAATGCGGGGTAACCGGGCGACGCGGCGCGTGACAGCACGTGTGACAGCACGCGTGACAGCGCCGCGACAGCGTCGTGCGAGCGCGGCCGCGGAGCATGGATCCAGACCGATCCGTCACCTGCGGATCCCCTGATCCCCCGGGTCATCCGGGACGAAAGGAACCCCCATGCAGCGCGAACTGGCCGTCGAGGCCGTCGGGCTCGTCAAGACCTTCGGCGACAACCGCGCCGTGGACGGCGTCGACCTCGCGGTACCGACCGGCGCCGTCTACGGCGTGCTCGGCCCGAACGGCGCCGGCAAGACCACCACCATCTCCATGCTCGCGACCCTGCTTCGGCCCGACGCCGGCAGCGCCCGCGTCTTCGGGCACGACGTCGCCCGCGAGCCGCAGATCGTCCGCCAGCTCATCGGCGTGACCGGGCAGTACGCCTCGGTCGACGAGACGCTCTCGGCGACCGAGAACCTCGTCATCTTCGGCCGGCTCCTCGGCCTGACGAGCCGCGACGCCAAGCGCAAGGCCGGCGAGCTGCTCGAATCCTTCGGCCTCACCGAGGCCGCCCGCCGTCCGCTCAAGAACTTCTCCGGCGGCATGCGCCGTCGACTCGACCTCGCGGCCTCGCTCATCGCGCAGCCGCCCCTCATCTTCCTCGACGAGCCCACGACGGGCCTCGACCCGCGCACCCGTGCGCAGATGTGGGACACGATCCGCCAGCTCGTCGCGACTGGCTCGACCGTGCTGCTCACGACGCAGTACCTCGACGAGGCCGACCAGCTCGCCGACCGCATCGCCGTCATCGACCGTGGCCGCGTCGTCGCCGAGGGCACCGCCGACGAGCTCAAATCGAGCGTCGGCGACTCCAGCCTCGAGCTGCGCCTCGCCGACCCGGCCGACCTCGACGACGCGCGCGTCGCGATCGAGCGCGTGCTCGGCGTCTCCTCGTCGATCTCGCCCGAGCACGTGCGCGTCACCGCGCCCATGCAGGACGCGGACCGGGTCACCGACCTCCTCCTCACCCTCCGTCAGGAGGGCATCCGCGTCGACGAGCTGTCGGTGCGCAAGCCCTCGCTCGACGAGGTGTTCCTCGCCATCACCGGGCACGGCGTGCCCGACGCCGCGCCCGCCGAGGGCTCGGCCGAACTCGAAGGGAGCCGCGCATGAGCACCGCGCTCATCACCCCCGCGACCGAGCGCATCGTGCCCGGCGCCGAGCGGAAGCTCTCGAACCGCGTGAGCCTCGGGCAGACGCTCGCGAACACGCGCACCATGGCCTATCGGGGCCTCGTGAAGATCCGGCGCACGCCCGAGCAGCTCATCGACGTCACGGTGCAGCCGATCATCTTCACCCTGATGTTCGCGTACATCTTCGGCGGCGCGATCGCCGGCGATGTGCAGAGCTACCTCCCGGCCCTCATCCCGGGCATCCTCGTGCAGACGGTCGTCACGACCTCGGTCGTCACGGGCACGCAGCTCCGCGAGGACATGGACAAGGGCGTGTTCGACCGGTTCCGCTCGCTGCCGATCGCGCGCATCGCGCCGCTGTCGGGCGCGCTGCTGGCCGACACCCTGCGCTACACGATCGCGACGACCCTCACCTTCGCGATGGGCTGGATCATGGGATACCACCCGGCGGGCGGCCTCGGCGCCGTCGTGCTCGCGGGCCTGCTCGTCATCGCCTGCTCGTGGGCGATCAGCTGGATCTTCGCCTTCTTCGGCGTCATCGCCCGCACCGCCTCGAGCGTGCAGGGCATCTCGATGCTCGTGCTGTTCCCGCTGACGTTCCTCTCGAACGCCTACGTGCCGGTCGACTCGCTGCCCGGGCCGCTCGCCTGGTTCGCGAGCATCAACCCGATCTCGCACCTCGTCACCGCGGTGCGCGACCTCGCGAACGACGGCACGATCGGCGGCGACCTCTGGATGTCGCTCGTCGGCGCCGTGGTCATCGTCGCGGTCTTCGCGCCGCTCACGGTGCGCGCGTACATGCGGAAGGCGTAGCGCTTCCCGCGTCCATCTCCCCTTCGCAGACCCGGATCGCCGGTGCGGCACTGCTCGCACCGGCGGTTCGCGTTCGCGCGCTCGTCCGGGAGGGGCGGGCGGCGAGTCCCGGATGCCGCGCAACGGCGCCGGGCTGGGATGATGAACGGGTGACCGACGAACCCCGAATCGGCGCCGGGCGCCGCACCGTGCGCATCCTCATCGCCGTCCTGGCCGTCCTCGTGCTCCTCGTCGTGGTCTTCCTCGTCTGGGCGAGCACCGTCTTCCAGGGCGAGCGCGAGGCCTCGCTCGTCGCCTGGGAGGACCCGGCGATCTCCATCAAGGAGACCGGGAACTCGTGGGTCATGTCGCCGACCGAGGATGCCTCCGGCGACGGCCTCGTCTTCATCCCCGGCGCCCGGGTCACCCCGTCGGCCTACTTCGCGAAGCTCTCCGGCCTCGTCGCCGAGACGGGCGCGACCGTCGTCATCACGAAGCCGACCCTGAACCTCGCGTTCTTCGACACGCGCCCGCTCTCGGCCTTCACCGACGGCGTCGAGGGCGTCGACGACTGGTACGTCGGCGGCCACTCGCTCGGCGGTGTGAAGGCGTGCATGCTCGCGGCCGACCCGGGCACCGACCCGGAGCCCGCGGGACTCGTGCTCTTCGGCTCGTACTGCGCGAGCGACCTCTCCGGCGGCGACCTCCCGGTGCTCTCGCTCTCCGGCTCGGAGGACGGGCTCTCGACGCCCACGAAGATCGAGGGCGCCGCGCACCTGCTGCCGGCCTCGGCCGAGTTCGTCGAGATCGAGGGCGCGAGCCACGCGAGCTTCGGCGACTACGGCCCGCAGCCGGGCGACGGCACCGCCACCGCGACCGACGACGAGGTGCGCGAGGCGATCACCGCCGCCTGGGCCGAGTTCACGGAGTAGCCGCCGACCCCCATCCTTCCGCCGGTCGAGTAGCGACGGAGTCGAGTTCGTCCGTCGGTCGAGTAGCGACGGAGTCGCGTATCGAGACCTGTTGAGTTGGCCTGCCGGGCTTCGGGAGGCGTCTCACGTGGTCTCGATACGGCGCTGGCGCGCCTACTCGACCGGCGGGTTTCAGGTCGGTCGAGTAGCGACGGAGTCGCGTATCGAGACCTGTTGAGTCGACCTGCCGGGCTTCGGGAGGCGTCTCACGTGGTCTCGATACGGCGCTGGCGCGCCTACTCGACCGGCGGGGGCGGCGCTGGCGCGCCTACTCGACCGGCGGGGGCGGCGCTGGCGCGCCTACTCGACCGGCGGGGGCGGCGCCGGCGCGCCTCCTCGACCGGCGGAACGGGCACCGGCGGTCAGCGGGCGAGCGCCGCGAGTTCGTCGAGCGTGCCGGCGAAGACGTTGAGGTCGATGAAGGGCTCGTCGCCGTCGTACCCGTCGAGCCGCTCGCGGTGCGAGTACTGCCAGACGGTCCACGCGCGCCCGTCCGGCAGGGTCGGCTCCGCGACGACGTCCCGGATCCAGATCGGATTGTCCGGGTACCCGCCCGCGAGGTAGCGCTCGTACGCGTCGCCGGTCGCGTAGAGCACGGGCGGCACGCCGTAGTGCGCCTCGAGGAGGTCGAGCAGGGGCGTGAGGATGCCCCGCACCTGCCCCGCATCGGCCGGGTCGGTGCAGTAGTCGGCGTAGCACTCGACGTCGACGGTGATCGGCAGCGTGCCCTCGTCGGGGACGGTGGCGATGATGTTCGCGGCCTGGGTCTCGGCGGGGGAGTCGAAGCTCAGGAAGTGGTACGCGCCGACGAGGAGGTCGGTCTCACGGGCATCCGCCCAGTTCGCGGCGAAGCGCGAGTCGATCGTGCCGGAGCCCTCGGTCGCCTTGATCCACGCGAAGTCGAGGTCCTGCGCGGCGAGCACCGGCCAGTCGATCTCGCCCTGGTACGACGACACGTCGACCCCGCGGACGTCGTAGGCGGCGGCGCCGACCCGGTTCGGCCAGATCGTGCCGGTCGCGATCAGTGCCGCGGTGAGGCCGCCGAGCAGCGCCACGGCGGCGAGTCCGCCGAACAGCCAGGCGCGCGTGCGTCGTCGGGTCCGTGCCATCGGGCTTCCTCCAGGGGGGTGCTCGTCGGGTTCAGGGGCGGTCGTCGTCGCGGGCGTCGCGACGCCCGAGTAGCGCGCCCACGCGGGCTTCGAGCGAGCGCCGGTCGAGACCGGCGGCCCCGGCGACCGCGGCGTCCACGACGGCGTCGCCCGCGACGCGGCGGGCGTCCTCGAGGTGCGTCGCGACCCGGAGCGCCGGCAGGTCGACTCGGG
>NZ_WSTA01000082.1 GCF_009789225.1 Agromyces seonyuensis
TCGAGGAGGCCCACCTCGGCGCCGGCCTGCCCCCCGCCCGCGCCTCCCTGCTGCCCGCCGACCTCGCCCGCTACCGCGCCCTCGGGCGCGAGGCCGCCGAGGTGCTCACCGACGTCGCCCACGGCGTGCGGCCGGACGACGCGGAGCGCGCCGTCGCCGCCCGCCTCGCCGCCGGCCTCGCCGCGCGCGGCGCCGATCCCCTCGTCGTGCTCGTCGCCGGCGCCGACCGGCTGCCGCACCGCCACCCCCTCCCCGGTCCCGGCCGCATCGGCCGACGCGCGATGCTCGTCGTTTGCGCCCGCCGCCACGGTCTCATCGCGAACGTCACCCGCTGGCTCCGCTTCGGACCGGCGACGGCCGAGGAGCTCGCCGCGGAGCAGGGCATCCTCGCCGTCGAGGCGGCGTTCTTCGACGCCACCCGCCCGGGCCGGCCGCTCGAGGACGTCTTCGCCGAGGCGATCGGCGGGTACGGCGCCCACGGGTTCGACCCCGAGGAGTGGCGCCGCCACCATCAGGGCGGCGCCGCCGGCTACGTCGGCCGCGACCCGCGGGCGCTGCCCGGGGTGACCGATCTCGTGCAGGCCGGGCAGGCGTTCGCCTGGAATCCGACGGCGCCGGGGGCCAAGATCGAAGACACCGTGCTGCTCGGCGCGCACGGCATCGAATCGCTCACGCTCGATCCGCGCTGGCCGGTCGTGCCGTTCGCGGGCCGCGAGCGGCCGGCGGAGCTCGAGTTGCCGGCCTGAGCCGCTCCGCCCGGTTCCGTCCCCCGCTCCGCACCGCTCGGACTCCTCCCGAGCCCAACCCCGAGGTCCCGCAATGCCGCGCCGCATCGTCTTCGCCCCCGACTCGTTCAAGGGCTCGCTCGACGCGGCCGACGCGGCCGAGGCGCTCGCGCGCGGCTGGCTGCGGGCGCACCCGGACGACGAAGCGGTGCTGCGGCCCATGGCCGACGGCGGCGAGGGCACGCTCGACGCCTTCGCGCTCGCGGTGCCCGGCGCCGTGCGCGTGCCGGTGCGGGCGACCGGGCCCGACGGGCGCTCCGTCGAGGCGCACTGGCTCCGGATGCCGGGCGCCGCGGCCGACGGCGGCGACCTCGGACTCGTCGAGCTGGCTTCGACCTCGGGCATCACCCTGCTCGACCCGTTGCGGCCCGTCGACGCCCACACGCTCGGCTTCGGCGAGGCGATCGCCGCCGCGCTCGACGCCGGCGTCGCGGGACTGCTGCTCGCGATCGGCGGCTCGTCGTCGACCGACGGCGGTGCGGGGGCGCTCGTCGCGCTCGGCGCCGTGCTCGAGGATGCCTCGGGCGCGACGATCCCGCCGGGCGCCCGCGGTCTCGAGGCGCTCGCCCGCGTCGACCTCTCGGGGTTGCGCGCGCTCCCGCCGGCCGGCGTCCGCGTGCTCTCCGACGTGACGAACCCGCTCACCGGTCCGCGCGGCGCCGCGGCGGTGTTCGGGCCGCAGAAGGGCGCGACGCCCGACCTCGTCCCCGTCCTCGACGCCGCCCTCGCCGACTGGGCGTCGGCCCTGTCGGCGGCCGGTCGCGTCGTCGACCCCGCGACCCCCGGAGCCGGCGCCGCGGGCGGCACGGGCTTCGGCCTGCTGGCCTGGGGCGCCGAGCTCGTCGGCGGGGCCGACGCCGTCGCCGACGCGATCGGGCTGCGCGCGGCGATCGCCGCCGCCGACCTCGTCGTCACGGGCGAAGGCCGCTTCGACGACCAGTCCCTCGACGGCAAGGTGCCGGCGCTCGTGCTCGACGCCGCGGCCGCCGCGGGCGGCATCCAGGTCGCCCTCGTCGCCGGGGGAATCGCGCCGGACGCGCGCCCGATCGCCGCCGACCGGTTCACCGCGGCGATCGCGCTCACCGACCTCGCCGGCTCCGTCGACGCCGCGCGCGCCGACGCCGCCCGCTGGCTCGAGGCGGCGGGGGAGCGGCTCGCGGGCTGAGCCCCTCCCGCGCCGCGGATTCGCGCCGGGCCGCGCATATGTTGGCGACACCTGCAAACCGTCGATACGATGCATCCCATGTCCACCGCGATCCGGCGCGATCAGAACCTGCACCGCACCGTCGGCGGCGTCGCCGAGGACATCCGCGATCGCAACCTCTCGTCGCTCCTCGGCCGGCTGCATCGCGACGGCGCGCTCTCGCGCGCCGAGCTGACGCGGCGCTCGGGGCTCAACCGGTCCACGGTCGGCGCCGTCATCGGCGACCTCGTCGCGCTCGGCCTCGTCTCCGAGGGGCCCGCCGTCGTCACCGGCGCCGGGCGCCCCTCCGGCGTCGTCGTGCCCGATCCGAGCACCGTCGCCGTCGCGATCAACCCGGAGGTCGACGGCCTGGCCGTCGGACTCGTCGGCTTCGGCGGCCGGATCGTGCGCCGCGTGCGGCTGCCGTGGGCGGCACCGCCCTCGGCGTCCGAGACCGTGCGCATCGCCGCGGCGGTCGTCGCCGGACTCACGAGCGAGGGCGGCGACCCGTGGCGCGTGCTCGGCGCCGGCATCGCGGTGCCCGGCCAGGTGCGCCTCGAGGACGGGCTCGTCCGCGACGCGACGCATCTCGGCTGGCGCGACGCCCCGATCGCCGCCGAGCTCGCCGAGGCGCTCGGCATGCCCGTCTTCGCGGCGAACGCGGCCGTGCTCGCGCTCCGTGCCGAGGCGACGTTCGGCGTCGGCCGCGACGTCGACGACCTGTTCTACATCATCGGCGGCGCGAGCGGCATCGGCGGCGGCGCCGTGCTCGATGGCCGACTCGCCTTCGGCGCCGACGGCCATGCCGGCGAGGTCGGGCACATCTTCGTGGCCGACAACGGCGTTCGCTGCCACTGCGGGGCCGCCGGATGCTTCGAGACCGAGGTCTCCCGCGACGGACTGCTCGAGGTGCTCGGACTGTCCGCCGAGGACGCGGGCCTGCTCGGCGAGCGGCTGCGCGAGTCCGCGGAGGTTCCGGAGGTCGCCGCCGTGCTCGAGCACTACCGCACGATCGTGCGCCGTGTCGTGCGCACCGTCGTGAACCTCGGCAACCCCCGAGCCGTCGTGCTCGGCGGTTTCCTCGCCGAGGTCGTCGACGGCGTGCCGCCGGAGGAACTCGTCGACGACGTCGTGCGCGCCTCCCGCGACCGGCTGACGCTGCTCCGCGGGTCATCCGACCCCGATCTGCTGCTCGTCGGCGCGGCGGAACTCGTCTTCGCCGAGCTCATCGCCGCGCCGCAGCGCGTCGTGGCCGCCGCCCGCTGAGCGGCCGATCGCTGCGCCGTCGCCGAGCCGTCCGGGCACCGTGCTGCCGCCCGGTCGATCTGCGTGCGGTCGAGCGCCCGCATCGTCGCCCGTCCCGAATGTTGCCTAGATCGACATAAGGCGGTTCCGTCCGCATTCGCCCTGGTCAAGCCGTGAATCAGCGCGCTAGTCGCACCCTTCGCCGCGGAATCGGCTCGATTCAGGCCTTGCGCACAACAATCGACGTGGGTATGTTCGAGCCGAAAACATACTGGCATCGGAGTGGCTGCCTGCTGTCCTGCGCATCGGCCGCCGCTCCTGTACAAGGAGGTAACGATGCACAAGCGACGCATCGCAGCCGTCGCCGGCGTCGCCGTCGCGGCGCTGCTGCTCTCGGGCTGCGCGTCCGGCGGCACGAGCGACGACGAGCCGGTCGACACGCACCCCGACGGCGACGGCCGCACGCTCACCCTCTGGCACTACGAGGGAGAGGACTCGGCGATGGGCAAGGCGTGGGACGCCGCCATCGACCAGTTCGAGGAGGAGACGGGCGCGACCGTCGAGTTCGAGGCCAAGTCCTTCGAGGCCATCCGCTCGACCGCGAGCCAGGTGCTCAACTCGAACTCGGCGCCCGACATCCTCGAGTACAACAAGGGCAACGCGACCGCGGGCCTGCTCTCGAGCCAGGGCCTGCTCAGCAACATGGACAACGCCGTCGAGGCGTACGGGTGGGACGACCAGCTCGCCGAGAGCCTGCAGACCACCGCGCGCTACAGCGAGGACGGCGTGATGGGCTCCGGCCACTTCTACGGCATCCCGAACTACGGCGAGTTCGTCGACCTGTACTTCAACGAGGACATGTTCGCCGAGTACGGCATCGCCGTGCCGACGACGTACGCCGAACTCGAGGACGCCATGGCCGCCTTCGAGGCCGCCGGGGTCACCCCGCTCGCCGAGTCGGCCGCCGAGTACCCGCTCGGGCAGCTCTGGTACCAGCTCGCCCTCTCCCAGGCCGACCGCCAGTGGGTCACCGACTACCAGACCTACACGAACCCGGTCGACTTCCATGACGACGCCTTCACGAACGCCACCGAGACGATCGCCGACTGGGTCGACCAGGGCTACATCTCGACCGACGCGACCGGCCTGAAGGCCGAGGACGCGGGCGTCGGCTTCATCTCCGGCAAGTACCCGATCTTCTACTCGGGCAGCTGGTGGTACGGCCGTTTCCAGGAGGAGATCGGCGATTCGTTCGCGTGGACGTCGGCGCTCTTCCCCGACTCCGAGATGTCCCCGGGCTCCTCGGGCAACCTCTGGGTCGTCCCCTCGAACTCCGAGAACAAGGACCTCGCCTACAAGTTCATCGACATCACGATGAGCCCCGAGATCCAGGCGATCATCGGCAACAACGGCGGCGTGCCGGTCGCGGCCGACGCCGCGGACATCACCGACGAGAAGTCGAAGCAGCTCATCGAGAACTTCAACACGCTCACCGAGCGCGACGGCCTGGCCTTCTACCCCGACTGGCCCACGCCGACGTTCTACGACGACCTGAACGCCGCGCTGCAGGAGCTCGTCAACGGCACGAAGGACCCGTCCGCCGTGCTCGACCAGCTGCAGACCGACTACGACGACGGCGTCGTCAACATCACGGGCTGACGCCCGTCGGCGGGGAGGGCGCCGTCGCCCTCCCCGCCCAGTTCCGATCCCCAACCCAGCGAAAGGCTCCGCCATGTCCGAGACCCGCGCCATGATCGCGGTGGAGGAGCGGCAACGCGATCCGAGACCGGCGAAGCGAACGCGCCGCACCGAGGACCCGCTGCTGCCCAAGAGCGGCAAGAACGACGCGGCCGCGTTCTGGCTCTACCTGATCCCCGGCTTCGTGCTGCTGAGCGTCATCATCGTCGTCCCGCTCGTGTGGAACGTCTACCTCAGCTTCACCTCGTACCGGGGCATCCGCCCGCCGGAGTGGATCGGCCTCGACAACTGGATCCGCCTCTTCGGGGACGAGAAGTTCTGGCTGTCCTTCGGCAACTCGATCGCGATGATCATCGCGATGGTCGTCATCCCGACGCTGCTCGGCCTCGCCCTCGCGGCGGCGCTGTTCGACCTCGTCGGCCGGAAGTTCGGCGGCAAGCTCGCGAGCTTCCTGCGCGCCACGTTCTACCTGCCCCAGATTCTGCCGATCGCCGTCGCCGCCGTCGTCATCGGCTGGATCCTCCGCGCCGACGACGGCGCGCTCAACGAGATGCTCCGGGCGGTCGGCCTCGGCGACCTCGCACACAACTGGCTCGGCAGCCCCGACACCGCACTGCTCTCGATCATGGTCGTCATGGTCTGGGTGCAGCTCGGCTACCCCGTCGTCATCTTCATGGCCGCGCTCCAGCGCGTCGACCCGGAGCTCTACGAAGCGGCCGAGCTCGACGGCGCGAACTGGTTCCAGCGCTTCCGCGCCATCACCGTGTCGATCATCCGCCCCGAGATCTTCGTCGTGACCCTCACCTGCACGATCGCGGCGCTCAAGGTCTTCGGCCCGGTCTACACGCTGACCCGCGGCGGCCCCGGCAACGCGACGCTCGTGCCGAGCTACTACTCGTTCAGCGAGTTCTTCCAGACCCAGCAGGTCGGCTACGGCGCCACGATCGCCACCGCGCTGACGATCGTCATCGGCGTCGTCGCGTTCTTCTTCATCCGCGCGCAGAACCGCGCCGAACGAGCCGAACGGGAGGGCTGAGCGATGAGCGCCGCCACCACCGCCACGACCGGACGACCGCCCGTCGCACCCGGGACCGAATCGACGTACAAGATCCGCCGCCGCCGCACGAAGCGCACGGCCGGCGACTGGACGGTGCTGGTCCTGACCGTCCTGCTCGCGCTCCTCGTGATCGCGCCGTTCTACCTGATCATCATCAACTCGTTCAAGACGCCGGCCGACTACTCGACCGGCGGCCCGCTGCAACTGCCGGGCGAGTGGACCCTCGACGGCATCGCGAAGTTCTGGGAGCGCGTCGACTTCCCGCTGAAGCTGTGGAACTCGATCCTCATCTCGGGCATGGTCTCGATCCTCGCGGTGCTCGTCTCCGTGCTCTCCGCCTACGCGATCGGCATCGGCCGCGTCCGCGGGCGCACGTGGATCGTCGTGCTCTTCCTGCTCGCGAACATGCTCCCGCAGGAGGCGCTGCTCTACCCGCTGTACTTCATGTTCAAAGGCGTCGGGCTCTACGACAACGTCTGGTCCGTGATCATCATCTTCACGGTCATCCAATCGGCGTTCGGCACCTACCTGCTCTCGAGCGTGTACGGCACGTTCCCGAAGGAGGTGCTCGAGGCGGCCTCCCTCGACGGCGCGAGCCGGTGGACCATCCTCTGGCGCGTCGTCGTGCCGATCAGCCGCCCGACGCTCTCGGTGCTGCTCGTCTTCTTCTTCATCTGGACGTGGAACGAGTTCCTGATCCCGCTGACGTTCCTGATCTCGAACGACAACCAGACGGTGCCGGTCGCGATCGCGACCCTCCAGGGCGATCGATTGATGGATGTCACGACGACGAGCGCCTCCGCCCTCCTCGGCGTCATCCCGACGCTCATCTTCTTCCTCATCTTCCAGCGCACGCTCGCGCGCGGCATCACTGCAGGAGCGGTCAAGTAATGAAGTTCACCGATGGATTCTGGATGCTGCGTCCGGGCGTCACCGCCCTGTCGGCCCAGCAGGCCTACGACGTGGAGGCCGACGGCGACGCGCTCGTCGTGACGGCGCCGACCAAGCGCATCGAGCGTCGCGGCGACACGCTGAACCGCGCCGCGCTCACCGTGCGCGTCTTCTCACCGCTGCCGGACGTCATCGGCGTGCGCATCGAGCACCACTCCGGCGGCGGGGACGCACTGCGCTTCCCGCTCCCCGGCGCCGAGGCCGGTCACGGCGAGCTCGCGCTCGACGAGGCGGCGGCGACGCTCACGAGCGGCGGGCTCACGGCCCGCATCGGCCGGGACGGCGGCTGGGACCTCGCGTTCCTCGATGCCGACGGCCGCCGCCTCACCGGTTCGGGCGCGAAGTCGATCACCTACTTCGAGCTCGAGCCGGATGCCCAGGTCGACACGGGGCTCGCGGGCCGAGCCCGCACGCAGAGCGCGATCGAGCTCGCCGACGCGTACCTCGCGCAGCAGCTCGACCTCGGCGTCGGCGAACTCGTCTACGGGCTCGGGGAGCGCTTCGGCCCGCTCGTGAAGAACGGCCAGACCGTCGAGATCTGGAACGCCGACGGCGGCACCTCGAGCGAGCAGGCCTACAAGAACGTGCCGTTCCACCTCACGAACCGCGGCTACGGGGTGTTCGTGAACGAGCCGGGCCACGTCTCGTACGAGGTCGGCTCGGAATCGGTCGAGCGCGTGCAGTTCTCGGTGCCGGGGGAGTCGCTCGAGTACTACGTGATCGGCGGCGGTTCGCCGGCGGCCGTGCTCGAGCGCTACACGGCCCTCACCGGCCGGCCCCCGGTCGTGCCGGCCTGGTCGTACGGGCTGTGGCTCACGACGAGCTTCACCACGAGCTACGACGAGGCGACGGTGAACTCGTTCATCGACGGCATGGCCGAGCGCGACCTGCCGCTGTCGGTGTTCCACTTCGACTGCTTCTGGATGCGCGAGTTCAACTGGTGCGACTTCGAGTGGGACCCCCGGGTGTTCCCGGACCCCGAGGGGATGCTCGCCCGGCTCCACGACGAGCAGGACCTCCGGGTCTGCGTGTGGATCAACCCGTACATCGCCCAGCGCTCGCCGCTCTTCGCCGAGGCGGCCGAGCAGGGCTTCCTCGTGCGGAGGCCCGACGGCGACGTCTGGCAGTGGGACCTCTGGCAGGCCGGCATGGGGCTCGTCGACTTCACGAACCCCGACGCAACCGCGTGGTACCAGGGCAAGCTGCGCGCGCTCGTCGACCAGGGCGTCGACTGCTTCAAGACGGACTTCGGCGAGCGCATCCCGCTCCAGGTCGACTACTTCGACGGCTCGTCGCCCGAGCGCATGCACAATGCCTATACGGCGCTCTACAACCGCGCGGTCTTCGACGTGCTCGAGGAGGCCCGCGGCGCGGGCGAGGCGGTGCTCTTCGCCCGCTCGGCGACGGTCGGCGGCCAGACCATGCCCGTGCACTGGGGCGGCGACTCGACCTCGACGTACGAGTCGATGGCCGAGACGCTGCGCGGGGGGCTCTCGCTCGCGGCGAGCGGCTTCGCGTACTGGAGCCACGACATCGGCGGCTTCGAGGGCACGCCGGATGCCGGGGTCTTCAAGCGCTGGACGGCGTTCGGACTGCTCTCCAGCCACTCGCGCTTCCACGGCTCGGAGTCCTACCGCGTGCCGTGGATCTTCGACGACGAGGCCGTCGACGTGACGCGCAAGTTCACGAAGCTCAAGCTCTCGCTCATGCCCTACCTCTACCGGCTCGGGATCGAGGCGTCGCAGACGGGCGCGCCCGTGCTGCGCCCCATGCAGTTCGAGTTCGGCGACGACCGGGCGGCCGACTACCTCGACCGCCAGTACCTGCTCGGGCCCGACGTGCTCGTGGCGCCGGTCTTCTCCGCCGAGGGCGAGGTCGACTTCTACCTGCCGGCGGGGGAGTGGACGAGCCTGCTCACGGGCGAGGTCGTCGCGGGCGGCCGCTGGGTGCGCGAGACCCACGGCTTCCTGAGCCTGCCGATCTACGTGCGGCCGGGCGCCGTGCTCCCCGTCGGCGGTCGCGACGACCGACCCGACCACGACTACCTCGACGGGCTGACTCTGCGTGTGTTCCCGGGCGAGCCCGGCACGAGGGTGCTCACCGTCACGACGCCCGACGGACGCGACGCCGTCTTCGAGGTGACGCGCGACGCGGACGGGTCGACGTCGGTGCGCTCGGAGCTGGCTGACGGCTGGGGCGTCGCCCTCGGCGCGCTCGGCGACCGGGTGGCCGCGACGGGCGGTTCGGCGACGCTCCCCGCCTGACGGCTCCGCTGGTCGAGCCGGCGCGCAGCGCGGTCTCGAGTCCGCTGGTCGAGTCGGCGCGCAGCGCGGTTTCCAGTCCGCTGGTCGAGTCGGCGCGCAGCGCGGTTTCCAGTCCGCTGGTCGAGTCGGCGCGCAGCGCGGTTTCCAGTCCGCTGGTCGAGTCGGCGCGCAGCGCCGTATCGAGACCCGGCCGAGGTCTCGATGCGTCGCCGCACCGCCCCTCGACCAGCGGGGGCTTCGGTTCCGGGGCCTCCGTCCGCTATCATCGAAGGAACTTCTCGAATCGATTCGAGCGCGGCGCCCGCAAGGGCGCCGTTTCGCGTCATCCCGACCGGAGCCCGACGGCGTGCGACCGGATCGCCCCGCCCTGCCCGCCCGCGTCCGTCTGCGAACACACATGTCGATCACCAGCTCCATCCCCGTCGTCCGGCCCGACGACCTCGCGAACCGCACCGTCCACCCCGGCGACAAGCTGAGCCAGCGCCAGCGCCTCGTCTACGTCCTCGTGCTCGGCGCGCTCACCGCGCTCGGCCCGTTCACCGTCGACCTCTACCTGCCCGCCTTCCCCGTGCTCCAGGACGAGTTCGGCGTCGACGCGGGCCTCGTGCAGCTCACCCTGACGGGCACGATGATCGGTTTCGGGCTCGGCCAGCTCATCGTCGGCCCGTGGAGCGACCGCGTCGGGCGCCGCCTGCCGCTCATCCTCGCGACCGTGCTGCACATCGGCGCCTCGATCGCCGCGGCCCTCGCGCCGACGATCGAGGTCCTCATGGTGCTGCGCCTGCTGCAGGGCTTCGGCGCCGCGGCCGGCGCGGTCGTCGCGATGGCGATGGTCCGCGATCTCTTCGGCGGCAAGCCGCTCGTGAAGATGCTCTCCCGGCTCGCGCTCGTCAACGGCCTCGCGCCCGTCATCGCCCCGGTGCTCGGCTCGCAGCTGCTCGGCGTCATGGACTGGCGCGGCATCTTCTGGGTGCTCGCCGCGTACTCCGCCCTCGTGCTCGTCGCGACATGGTTCTGCATCGTCGAGACGCTGCCCCGCGAGCGCCGCACGCGCGGCGGCGGGCGCGCCCTCGTCGCGAGCTACACCGCGCTCTTCCGCGACCGCATCTACGTCGGCGCGCTGCTGACGGGCGCCATGAGCTTCACGGGCCTCTTCGCGTACCTCTCGACGTCGTCGTTCCTCTTCCAGGACGTCTACGGCTTCAGCGCCCAGCAGTACGGCGCGCTCTTCGCCGTGAACTCGGTCGGCATCATCATCGGCGTGCAGACGTCCTCGTTCCTGATGCACCGCAAGAACGTCGGCCCCCAGTGGATCATCGTCGGCTCGATCGCCCTCCAGGTCGTGGCAGCGCTCGCGATCTTCGGCCTGGATGCCGCGGGCGGCGGCCTCTGGGGCACCATGGTGCCGCTGTGGTTCTTCATCATGGGCGTCGGGTTCGTGTTCCCGGCCTCGCAGGCGCTCGCCCTCGCCGGCCACGGGGCGCAGGCGGGCACCGCCGCGTCGCTCCTCGGCGCCCTGAACAACGGCATCGCGGGACTCGCGACCCCGATCATCGGCTTCCTCGGCGTCGGCAGCGCCATGCCGATGTCGGCGGTCATGATCGGCGCCGCGCTCATCGCGGTGCTCGCGATCGTCGTCCTCATCCGGCCCGCCTCGGTGCCGCCGCTCGAGGACTGAGCGCGACGCGCCCCGCGGCCGAGTGCCGCGGGGCGCAACCTTCCGCCCGCTAGCATCCGGGCATGGGGGAGCCGGACGAGCGTGCGCCGCTGCATCGCCGTCGCGGCCGGATCGCGGCGGGGATCGTCGCGCTCGTCGCGGCGGTGCTCGTCGGCGTGCTCGTCGTCGGGCGCACGGCGAACACGATCGACGAGGCGTGGATGCGGGGCGTGCTCGCGATCCGCGGGCCGGTCGGGGAGTGGCTCGCCCTCGTCATGGACACGCTCGGCGGGGGCGTCGTCGGCGTCTTCCTCGTGCCGGTCGGCATCGCGCTCGCGCTGCTCGCCGCACGGCGGCCCTGGGCGGCGTGCTTCTCGATCGTCGCGGCGGCCTCGAGCGCCCTCGTGGTGCAGATCCTCAAGCAGGTCTTCGGCCGCGCGCGCCCGGAGGACATGCTCGTGCAGTCCGACTACGGCTCGTTCCCGTCGGGGCATACGGCGAACGCGGCGACGATCGCCGTGACCTTCGCGGTGCTGTTCCCGCGCGTCTGGGTCATCGTCGCCGGCGCCGCGTACACGGTGCTCATGGCGCTCAGCCGCACCTACCTCGGCGCGCACTGGCTGAGCGACACCCTGGGCGGCGCCCTCGTCGGCGCGGGAACGGCCCTGCTCGTGTGGGCGGCGTTCGCGCACGTCCTCGACCGCGAGTCGGCCGCCCGCGCCCGCGGGCCGAGCCTCGACGCCTGACGGTTCAGCCGGCTTCGGGCCGCCAGTCGGCGGCCAGTTCCGAGGTGCGGCGGGCGAGGGCGTCGACGTCGCCCAGACCGGCGCCGACGGCGAGGCCGATGACGAACGCGCTCACCGGCGCCGCGGGTCGGGCGACGCCCCGAGCGACATCGCCCGTGAGGTCGAGGATGCGTCCGATCGGCACCGCGGCGGGATCGACGCCGAGTTCGGTCGCGAGGTGCGCGACCCAGTCGTCGAGGGCTTCGGGCGGGAGATGTTCGGCCATGGCGGAATCCCTTCGGTCGGTGGTCGCTCCGGCGACGTCCGATTCTTCCGCGTGCTCGGCGCGATTGGCGTCTACAACGTTGTAGAGTGCCGAGAAGCCACTCACGAGCGGAGGAACGATGGCGGCGACGCTGCACGACGTTGCGCGGTTGTCGGGCGTGTCGATCAAGACCGTATCGAACGTCATCAACGATTACCCGCACATCCGACCCGAGACGCGCGCGCGCGTCGAAGCGGCGATCGCCGAGACCGGCTATAGGCCGAATCGCGCCGCCCGCACGCTCCGGTCCGGGCGCACGGGGCTCATCAGCCTCATCATCCCCGAGCTCAAGAACGTCTACTTCGCCGAGCTCGCCGACGACGTGCTGACCGTCGCCGCGGAGTACGGGCTCGCAGTGCTCATCGAGCAGATCCGGGGCGGCAGCGGGCCGGCCGGCGAGCTCGCCGCGGTCGAGGCCGCACTGCGCCGCGGCGTCGACGGCGCGCTCTACAGCGTGCTCGACCTGCGTGACGAGGATGCCGCCTCGCTCCAGGACGCCCCTGTCCCGCTCGTGCTGCTCGGCGAGCGCATCTTCGGCGGGCCCGCCGACCACGTCACGATGCAGAACGTGGATGCCGCCCGCGCCGCGACGGAGCATCTCATCGCGCGCGGTGCGACGCGCATCGCGGCACTCGGCTCGCACGAGGGCGAGGTCGTGGGCTCCGCGGGGCTCCGCCTCCGGGGTTACCGCGAGGCGCTCGAGGCGGCCGGCCTCGAGTTCGACCCGCGGCTCGTCCCGCCCGGCGGCACCTGGTTCCGTTCCGACGGCGCGCGGCTCATGACGGAGGTGCTCGAGACGGGCGCCCCGTTCGACGCCGTCTTCGGGTTCAACGACGCCGTCGCGATCGGTGCGATGCGCGTGCTGCAGGAGGCCGGGCGGCGCGTCCCGGACGACGTGCTCGTCATCGGCTTCGACGATCTCGACGAGACGCGCTACACGCAGCCGGCGCTCACGACGATCGATCCGGGCCGTCGCCGGATCGCCGAGACCGCGGTCAAGTTCCTCGTCGAGCGCATCGCGGCCGAGGGTCCCGGCGGTGCGCCGCGCGAGATCGAGGTGCCGTTCCGGGTCGTCGAACGGGAGTCCACTCGGCGCTGATCCGTTGGCCGGTCCGTCGCCCCGCTGCGGTCCTCCCGAACGCGGCCGCGCCCGTCGGCGGGCCGAGCGTCGTCATCCGGGATGAGCGTCGCCGCGGTGTCGGCACCGCTCGGGCCCGCCCGGTCGTCGCGCCTGCGCCCCGGAGGCCCGACCGCGGCAGGCCTCCGCCGACGCGCCGGGACGCTCGGGCTCCCGCGGCGCGGGTCGCTTGACAGCATCCGCCCGAGCCTCCAATATGTCGTTTACAACGTTTACCTACAACGTTGGAAATGCCTCGTTCTCGCCGGTGAGCCCTCGGTCCTCCGTCGCGACCGAGCCTCCGCACAGCAGACAACGGTGTCGAACACCGCGAGAGAAAGAGCACCGCACGATGAAGAGCAAGCTCCTGGCGACCGCCGGGGTCGTGGCCCTCTCGGCCGCCGCCCTGACCGGTTGCAGCACCGCCTCCGGCGGCGACTCGGCCAAGGCCGACTGCACGAACGAGATCGTCAACCCCGACGCGACCCAGGTCAGCGTCTGGGCCTGGTACCCCGCGTTCGAAGAGGTCGTCGACCTCTTCAACGAGTCGCACGACGACGTCCAGATCTGCTGGACGAACGCCGGCCAGGGCAACGACGAGTACACCAAGTTCTCGACGGCCATCGAGGCCGGCTCGGGCGCCCCCGACGTCATCATGCTCGAGTCCGAAGTGCTCTCGAGCTTCTCGATCCGCAAGGCGCTGGTCGACCTGACCGAGTACGGCGCGGCCGACGTGCAGGACGACTACACGGCCGGCGCCTGGAAGGACGTCTCCTCGGGCGACGCCGTCTACGCCATCCCGGTCGACGGCGGCCCCATGGGCATGCTGTACCGCAAGGACATCCTCGACCAGTACGGCATCGCCGCACCGACCACGTGGGACGAGTTCAAGGCCGCCGCCGAGGCGCTGAAGGCCGCGGGCGCCCCCGGCGTGCTCGCCGACTTCCCGACCAACGGCCGCGCCTACAACCAGGCGCTCTTCGCCCAGGCCGGTTCGGTGCCCTTCGTCTACGACAACGCCAACCCGACCGAGATCGGCATCGACGTGAACGACGAGGGCTCCAAGCAGGTGCTCTCCTACTGGAACGAGCTCGTGCAGGACGGCCTCGTCGCCACCGACGACGCCTTCACCGCCGACTACAACACGAAGCTCGTCGACGGCTCGTACGCGATCTACGTCGCCGCGGCCTGGGGCCCCGGCTACCTCTCGGGCCTCGCCGACGCCGACAGCGACGCCGAGTGGGTCGCCGCGCCGGTGCCCCAGTGGGACGCCGCGAACCCCGTCCAGATCAACTGGGGCGGCTCGACCTTCGCCGTGACCAGCCAGGCGAAGGACAAGGAGGCGGCCGCGACGGTCGCCAAGGAGGTCTTCGGCACCGAAGAGGCGTGGAAGATCGGCATCGAGCAGGGTGCGCTCTTCCCGCTGTGGAAGCCGATCCTCGAGTCGGACTACTTCCGCGACCTCGAGTACCCGTTCTTCGGCGGGCAGCAGATCAACAAGGACGTCTTCCTCGCCGCCGCCGCCGGCTACGAGGGCTTCACGTTCAGCCCGTTCCAGAACTACGCGTACGACCAGCTCACCGAGCAGCTCTACGCGATGGTCCAGGGCGAGAAGAGCTCCGACCAGGCGCTCGACGACCTGCAGGCCTCGCTCGAGCAGTACGCCGGCGAGCAGGGCTTCACGCTCCAGTAAGCCGCACCGCCGGGGCGGCCCGCGCGGCCGCCCCGGCCCGGCATCCAACGCAGTTCGAGGGAGAACCAGCCGATGACCACCCAGACCACCGCGGTCGCACCGCCCACGGCGGCCGTGCCGAAACGCCGGCGCGGCGGTTCGCTGCTCGAGCGCCGCAGGCAGCGATGGGGCTGGGTCTTCGTGACCCCGTTCCTCGTGGTCTTCGCCGCCTTCCTCGTCTTCCCGCTCATCTACGCCTTCGGCATGAGCCTGTTCACCTCGACGCTCGCGACCGGCACGACCTTCACGGGCGCCGCGAACTACGTCAAGGCGTTCACCGACCCCCTCTTCCTCGAGGGCCTCGGCCGCGTGGCCGCGTTCGCGGTCGTGATGATCCCGGCGCAGCTCATCGTCGCCCTCGTCGCCGCACTGGTGCTCGACTCCCTCACGACGTGGGTGTCGAAGCTGTCCCGGCTGCTGATCTTCGCGCCGTACGCCATCCCGGTCGTCATCGGCGCCCTCATGTGGAGCTTCCTCTACAGCCCGCGCTTCGGCCCGGCATCCACGCTGTTCGATCTCGTCGGCCTGCAGGCGCCGGACTTCCTCTCGGGGGATTCGGTCTTCGCGAGCCTCGTCAACATCGTCACGTGGCAGTGGTCGGGCTACTACATGGTCGTCATCTACGCGGCGCTGCGCTCGATCGATCCCGCGATCTACGAGGCCGCCCGAATCGACGGCGCGAACGGCTTCCAGACCGCGACCCGCATCAAGATCCCGATGATCTCGTCGTCGATGGTCATGGTGATCACGTTCGCCCTCATCGGCACGCTGCAGTTCTTCACGGAGCCCGTGGTGCTGCGCAACATCGCGCAGGGCGCGATCGACGCCGCCTACACGCCGAACATGTACGCGTACTCGCTGGCCTTCAGCTACAGCCAGTTCAACTACGCGTCGACGATCGCGTTCTCGCTCGGCATCCTCGTGTTCGCCGGCTCCTACCTCTTCCTCTTCCTCACCCGTAAGCAGAGCGGACTCAAGTGATGGCCACGACCGCCCCCCTCACGACCGCGACGGGCGTGCCGAGCCGCGAGGACCGCGGCCCGCGCACGGGCCACCGAAACGGCCGCCGCATCGGCTCGCACGTCTTCCTGATCATCCTCGCGATCTACTTCGTGATCCCGATCTGGTGGCTCTTCGTCGCCGCGACGAAGAACACGTCCGGCCTCTTCGGCAGCCCCGCCTTCTGGTTCGACGACCACTTCGCCCTGTTCGAGAACATCGCAGGGCTCTTCACCCAGCAGAACGGCATCTACTGGACCTGGCTCGGCAACTCGTTCCTGTACGCCTTCGCCGGCGGCATCGGGGCGACGATCCTCTCGATCCTCGCCGGCTACGGGTTCGCCAAGTACCGCTTCCGCGGCCGCGGCGCCGTCTTCGGCGTCATCCTCGGCTCGATCATGGTGCCGCTGACGGCCCTCGTCATCCCGACGTTCATGCTGCTCAGCCAGTACGGGCTCATCAACACCCCGTGGGCCGTCATCCTGCCGAGCCTGCTCAGCCCCTTCGGCGTCTACCTCATGCGCGTCTACACGCAGGACGCCGTGCCCGACGAGATGCTCGAGGCGGCCCGCATCGACGGAGCGGGGGAGTTCCGCACCTTCTTCCAGGTCGCGCTGCCGTTGCTGAAGCCCGCCATCGTGACGGTGCTGCTGCTCTCGGTCGTCGGCACGTGGAACAACTTCTTCCTGCCGCTGGCCGTCCTCACCGACCCGAACCTGCTGCCCGTCACCGTCGGCCTCAACCGCTGGACGGCCCTGTCCAACGCCGGCGCCGGCGGCGAGCAGGTCTGGAACCTCATCACCACCGGGGCGTTCATCTCGGTGCTGCCGCTGATCCTCTCCTTCCTCTTCCTGCAGCGCTACTGGCAGGGCGGTCTCACGATCGGCTCCATCAAGTAGCCCTCCTCGTCCGAACGGTCCGTCCTCGGGCATCCGGCCACGGATGCGCCGGACGCGGCCTGCACCCCGCACGACTCGCACCACGTACTCGCACCACCGAACAGAGAGCACACCATGACCGACGCACGTCTGACCGTCGACCCGCACTTCGCGATCGGCCCGATCAACCGCCGGCTCTTCGGCTCCTTCGTCGAGCACCTCGGCCGCTGTGTCTACGACGGCATCTACGAACCCGGCCACCCGAGCGCCGACGCCGAGGGCTTCCGCCAGGACGTCATCGACCTCGTCAAGGAGCTCGGCGTCTCGGCCATCCGCTACCCGGGCGGCAACTTCGTCTCGGGCTTCCGCTGGGAGGACTCCGTCGGCCCGAAGGACGAGCGGCCCCGTCGGCTCGACCTCGCCTGGCACTCCACCGAGACGAACGAGGTCGGCCTGCACGAGTTCTCCTCGTGGCTCGAGAAGGTCGATTCGGAACTCATGCTCGCGGTCAACCTCGGCACCCGCGGCGTGCTCGAAGCCCTCGACCTGCTCGAGTACGCCAACCTCCCCGGGGGCACGACGCTCTCGCAGCGCCGCATCGACAACGGCCGCACCGACGCCTTCGGCGTGAAGATGTGGTGCCTCGGCAACGAGATGGACGGGCCGTGGCAGCTCGGCCACCGCTCCGCCGAGGACTACGGCAAGATCGCCTCCCAGACCGCCAAGGCCATGCGCCAGCTCGACCCCGACGTCGAGCTCGTCGTCTGCGGCTCCTCGAGCGCGCAGATGCCGACGTTCGGCGAATGGGAGCGCGTCGTGCTGACCCAGACCTACGACGACGTCGACTACATCTCGTGCCACGCCTACTACGAGGAGAAGGACGGCGACCTCGACTCGTTCCTCGCCTCCGCGGTGAACATGGACCGCTTCATCGAGTCGGTCGTCGCGACCGCCGATCACGTGAAGGCCGTCAACGGCTCGTCGAAGACGATCGACATCTCCTTCGACGAGTGGAACGTCTGGTACCTCGACCGGTACCACGCGGTCGACAAGGTGGAGGGCATCGACAACTGGCCGATCGCCCCGCGCATCCTCGAAGACGTCTACTCGGTCGCGGACGCCGTCGTATTCGGCAACCTGATGATCTCGTTGCTCAAGCACGCGGACCGGGTCACGAGCGCCTCGCTCGCCCAGCTCGTCAACGTCATCGCGCCGATCATGACCGAGCCCGGCGGCCCGGCGTGGAAGCAGACGACGTATTTCCCGTTCGCGATCACCTCGCGTCTCGCCCGCGGCCGTGCCCTCGAGCTCAAGCTCGACGCGCCCACCTACGGCACGAAGATCTACGGCGAGGTGCCGCTCGTCGATGCCGTCGCCACCCACGACCCCGAGACCGGCGAGGCCGCGGTCTTCCTCGTGAACCGTTCGCAGACCGAGGCCGTGACGGTCTCCGTCGAACTCGTCGGCCTCGAGGCCGTGTCGGTGCGCGAGACGCACCTGCTCGCCGACGACGACGTGTACGCGAAGAACACGCTCGCCGAGCCGGAGCGGGTCTCGACCCGTCCGAACGAGCAGGTCTCGCTCGAGGGCGGTCTCCTCACCGTGACGCTGCCGCCCGTGTCGTGGTCCGCGATCGGCCTCGGCTGAGCGCCGGTTCGGTCGGGTCGGTCGGGTCGGGTCGGTCGGCCGGCTCTACCGGGTCGGTGGCCTCGGCCCCCGTCGCCGCCAGGACCAGGAACGTCCCGCTCGTGGTTCCACCGGCCTTCGGGTTGCCCGCGC
>NZ_WSTA01000083.1 GCF_009789225.1 Agromyces seonyuensis
GCAGCAGCGCGAGCGCCGCCCCCGCGAGAGCGGCCGCGGCCGCCGCACCGGTACGGCGGACGCCCCCGCGACCGGGGCGACGACCGTCGGCCGCGCGGCTCACTTGCCGGCCGGCTTCCGGCGGGCCAGGACCGCGATGACGACGCCGACGGCGCCGACGACGAGGCCCGAGACGCCGAGCACCCGGGCGGCGGTGTCGACGGTGGAGACGTCCGAGGACGCCTCGGCGTGCTCGTCGGACTCCTCGGTCTCGGCGGCGGCGTGGCCGTGGCCGTCGTCCTCGGTCGCCTCGCTCACGACGATCGCGGGCGCCGGGGTCGAGCCCTCGGACTCGTCGGCGGGGTCGCCGGACCAGTCGGTCGAGCCGGTCACGCAGGTCTGCAGGACCGGGAATGCGACCGTCTCGCCGACGAGGTCCTCGCCGGGGGTGACGCGGAGCGAGAACGTCGAGTAGTACCCGTCCGTGATGGGCGCCGTCGGCGTGTAGGTGACGGTCTCGATGGGCTCGACGCCGTCGGCGTTCGCAGCGCCGCGGGTCTCGGAGATGTCGTAGGCGCCGTTCAGGACCGGCGCGACGGAGTCGAAGCCCTCGGGGATCGTGACCGTGTAGGCCGTCGTCGGCGAGCCGTCGCAGCCGTGGCCCGAGCTGAACTCGATGACCGTGGCAGAGCCGGCCGGGGTCTCGCCCGGGGTGACGTGGACGTGCGCGCTCGCCGCGAGCGGGGCGGCGAGGGCGAAGCCGGCGCCGAGGAGGAGGGCGGGCAGGACGAGCTTGGTGTGCGTGCGCATTGTGAAGGGGTTCGCTTTCGTTCGCGATGCTGGTTCGCGGGCGGGCAGGATGCCCGGATCCCGCGATTCGGGTGGTGCGGCGGAGCCGCGCGGCGTTCGCCCGTCGGCGCGCCGTGCCACCCGCGCGAGCAGCGCGGTCGGAGCGGACGTCAGCCGAGGACGAGCGCGGCGGCCGGAGGACCGCGGTGCCGGAGCGCGCTCAACCGGAGCGCCGGGTTCACCGGGCGGAAGCCGGTGCCGGCAGCACTCGCCCGCGGGAGCGCGGGCAGCGGAGCCGGGAGGGCGACGACGCGGATGATCGCGTGCACCGTGGAGGCGAGGGCGCGGCCGGCGGCGTCGAGCGCCCGGTCGGCCTGCGCGAGGGCGACGATCGTCAGCACGGCGGCGGCGACGTGCGCGAGCGTCATGAGCTCGTGGACCGCGTGGGCGCCGTGCGCCGCGACGACGCCGCTCGTGTCGATGCTCACGTACTGCGCCCCGCCGTGCCCGGCGTGCGCGCCGCTCGAGGTGACGACCGCGCCGTGCCGGCCGTCGAGGCCGAGCGAGTAGAGCAGGTGCAGCGCGAGCTGCGCGACGCCGACGGAGAGCGCCGTGCGCCAGTCGGCCCGGCGGCCGGCGAGCGCCACGGCGAGCGGCAGCGAGATCAGCAGCGAGAGGACGACGGTCAGCGTGCCCGGAGCCGCGCCGCCGCCGATGACGTGGGCGAGCGCGGCGACGAACGTCGCGAACCCGGCCGTGACGAAAGCGCGACGCAGGCGTCGGACTCGCGAAACGGGGGTCGATGGCACGTCCGCCAGCCTAGACGACGCCGATCGCGCGTCCCGTTCCGGCCGTGTTGCGAGCGGATGACGGACCGCGACGACGGGGCGCCTGCCGATACGATCGGCCCGTGCTCACCGCCGTCCTCTCACTCGGCGGCGCCCTCGTCTACGGCGCGGCCGACTTCCTCGGCGGGCTCGCCGCCCGCCGCCTCGGCGCGCTGCTCGCGACGGCGATCTCGGCCGTCGCGGGCCTCGCGGCGCTCCTCGTCGTGCTGCCCTTCACGGGCGGCGATCCCGCGCCGGCCGACTTCGCGATCGGCGCCGCGGCGGGACTCGTGCTCGCGGTCGGGATCGCCCTGCTCTACGCGAGCCTCGCGATCGGGCCGATGAGCATCCTCTCGCCCCTCACCGCGCTCGTCTCGGCCGTCGTGCCGATGGCGTGGGGGCTCGCGACCGGCGACTCGTTCGGCCCGCTCGGCGTCGCCGCGCTCGGCATCGCGCTCGTCGCGGTCGTGCTCGTGGGTCTCGCGCCGGGCGAGGGCGCCGTGCGGCCGAGCCTGCGCGGCATCCTCTTCGGGGTCGGGGCGGGTGCGGGCATCGGCGCCTACTACATCGTGATCGACGGCACGGCGGATGCCTCGGGGCTCTGGCCGCTCGCCGCCGCCCGCACGGCCATGGGGGTGCTGCTCTTCGCGGCGGTCGGCGTCGCCGCGCTGCGCGCGCGGGCCGCCCGACGCGCGAACGGCTCCGTCGAGCCCGCGGAGCGGGCCGGCCTCGGCCCCGGCATCCGGCTCGCGATCGTGTGCGGGCTCGTGGACGCGACCGCGAACGTGCTGCTGCTGCTCGGCATCCGGGCGGGCGAGCTCGCCGTCGCGGCCGTGCTCGGGGCGATGTACCCGGCGGGCACGATCCTGCTCGCCGCGATCGTGCTCGGCGAGCGCGTCGCCCCGCTCCAGTGGACCGGCCTCGTGCTCGCGCTCGTCGCCGCGGGCCTGTTCGCGCTCGCCTGAGCGTCGCCGCACGACATCCGGGATTCGAGTCGATTTCCCAGCCCCGGAGGAGTTGACTGCAGCCATGGCCGAACTCGACACCATCCCCCTGACGACCATCGACGGCCGCGAGACCACCCTCGCCGAGTGGGGCGACGACGTGAAGCTCATCGTCAACGTCGCCTCCCGCTGCGGGCTCGCGCCCCAGTACGAAGCCCTCGAAGAGCTCCAGCGCACGTACGGCGAGCGCGGGTTCACCGTGCTCGGCTTCCCTTCCAACCAGTTCCTCCAGGAGCTCGGCTCGGAGGAGAAGATCGCCGAGTACTGCTCGACGACGTGGGGCGTGACGTTCCCGATGTTCGAGCGCGTCAAGGTCAACGGCGGCAAGGCGCACCCGCTCTACCAGGCGCTCAAGGAGACCGCCGACGAGACCGGCAAGGCCGGGCGCGTGCAGTGGAACTTCGAGAAGTTCCTCGTCTCCCCCGACGGCACGGTGCGGCGCTTCCGCCCGACGACGGTGCCGGACGCCCCCGAGATCGTCTCGGCGATCGAGGCGTCGCTGCCCGTGCGCTGAACCCGGCCGGGCGTCGTCGACCGTGGCGTCACGCCAATCGTCAGTTCGGCGACGATCCAGTCGTCGATTCAGGAGCGCTCCGGTCGTCGATTCGGGAGGCGTCCAGGCCCGTGCGCACCCCGTGCGCGGCGAACCGGCCGCCGCCCGATCGGGCGACGGCCGGTTCGACCCGGGTGTCAGCGGAGGGACGCGAAGAACGCCCGGATGTCGCCGACGAGCACGTCGGGCACCTCGAGCGCGGCGAAGTGGCCGCCCTCGGGGAACCGGCTCCAGTGCACGATGGCGTCGTTGTCGCGCTCGGCGAAGGCGCGGATCGTCTGGAAGTCGTCGGCGAAGACCGCGACGCCCGTCGGCGCGTGGTTGATCGCGGGCTCGGCCTCGGCTCGGGCGTTCTCCCAGTAGCTGCGCGACATCCCGGCCGCCGAGTTCGTGAACCAGGCGATCGAGACCGCGGCGATCACCTTGTCGAGCGGCACCTTCGCGGTGCCGTTGCCGAACGACTCGAACAGCTCGCTGTACGCGAGCAGCCCGATCGGCGAGTCGCTGAGGCCGACGGCCACCGTCTGCGGCCGCGAGGCGTTCATCGCGTTGTAGCCGCCGACCTGCTGGAACCAACCGAGGAACTCGAGGGCCGCGTAGTCGGCGGGCTCGAGCGACGCGAACTCCTCGGGGTCGCCCGAGGGGAACGAGAACAGCTGGAGCACGTGGAGGCCGAGGAAGCCCTCCGGGGCGAGCAGGCCGAGTTCCCGGGCGACCATCGCGCCGTTGTCGGAGCCGTGCACGCCGTAGCGCTCGTACCCGAGGGCGCGCATGAGGGCGTCGTAGGCGCGGGCGGTGCGCGCGGTCGTCCACCCGAGCTCGCGCACGGGGTTCGAGAAGCCGAAGCCCGGGGCATCCGGGATGACGACGCTGAAGGCGTCCTCGGCGCGGCCGCCGTGGGCGACCGGGTCGACGAGCGCGTCGACGAGCTCGAGGTAGTCGGTGCCGTTGCCCGGGTAGGTGTGCGCGAGCAGCAGCGGGGTGGCCTCGGGGTGCGGCGAGACCACGTGCACGAAGGCGATCGGCTGGCCGTCGACCTCGGCGGTGAAGCGGGGCAGCTCGTTGAGGCGGGCCTCGAACGCGCGCCAGTCGAAGGCGCGCCAGGCGTCGAGCGCGGCGGCGAGGTAGGTGTTCGGGGTGCCGGCCGCCCAGTCGTCGACCGGGGCGGGCTGCGGGAGGCGGGTGCGCGCGAGGCGGTCCGCGAGGTCGTCGAGGTCGGCCTGCGGGACCTCGACGCGGAAGGGCCGGATGCCGGTGACGACCATCGGCAGGGCGGCGTTCGGTTCGGTGGCGGTATCGGTGGTTTCCATGTCTCCGACGCTACGGTTCGTATAGGAACGTTCTCTTCCGCATGAGAGGAACCCGACCACGATGGCCGACACCGCCGCCCGGATGCTCGCCCTGCTCGGCCTGCTGCAATCGCGGCCGCGGTGGAGCGGCACGGAACTCGCCGAACGGCTCGGGGTCTCCACCCGCACCGTCCGCAACGACGTCGAACGGCTCCGCGCGCTCGACTACCCCGTCGAGGCCGATCGCGGCCCGATCGGCGGCTACCGCCTCGGCCGCGGCGCGCAACTGCCGCCGCTGCTGCTCGACGACGACGAGGCGGTCGCGGTCGCCGTCGGGCTCTACGGAGCGACGGGCATCGCGGGCGTCGAGGAGGCCGGCGGCCGGGCCCTCGCCAAGCTCGAGCAGGTGCTCCCGTCGCGCCTGCGCCCCCTCGTCGACGCCGTCGCGCACACCGTCGACCGCGCTCCCGAGAACACGGGCACCGACGCCCCCGACCCCGTCGTCGACCCCGGCGTGCTGCGCGGCATCGCGACCGCGGTGCGCGCCGCCGAGCACCTGCGCTTCGACGAGGCCGGGGCGAGCCGGCTCGTCGAGCCGTATCGACTGCTGGCCTGGCAGCGCCGCTGGTACCTCGTCGCCCGCGACCCTGCGAGCGGCGGGTGGGAGATCTTCCGGGCCGACCGGCTCCGGCTGCGACCGCCGACGCGGAAGCCGTTCCGACCGCGGCTCGTACCCGGCGGCGACTACACGGCCTTCGCCATGCACCGCATCGCCGAGTCCGGCTGGAACGTCCACGCGCGCATCCGGGTGCCGGCTTCCGCCGAGGAGGTGCTCTCGCGCATCAATCCGGCCGTCGGCGTGGTGGAGGCCGTCGCCGAGTCCGAGAGCGTCCTCGTCACCGGCGCCGACAGCCTCGCCACGGTCGCCGCCTACATCGGGATGCTGGGGCTCGACTTCACCGTCGACTCGCCGGAGGAGCTCCGCGAGCACCTCCGCGTCCTCGGCGAGCGCTACGCCCGGGCGGCGGGCTGAGCCCACCCCCGCGACGACCACCGCCGCGTGCGGGCGCTCCTCGCCTACCTGGAGGCGACGCGGGCCTGAGCCGGACGACCGCCCGGGAATCAGCGGCCGAGCGCACCGATCGCGACGACATTCACGCCGTCGGGGCGGCGGTAGGACGCACCGGTGCCGGTGAGCACGGTGAGCACGGGCGGGGCGGATGCGGCGGGCGTGTGCACGTTCGCCGCGAACGCCGCCAGCGACGTCGCGGCGGCGTCGACCGTGTCCGGCCCGGCGCCCAGCTTCACTTCGAAGCCCGCCCAACGGCCGTCGGGGAACTGGACGATCGCGTCGACCTCCCGGCCGACGGAGTCGCGAGCGTGGAACACCTCGCCGCCGAGCGGCTGCGCGAGCACGCGGAGTTCGTGCACGGCGAGCGACTCGAACAACTGGCCCGCGTACGCGAGATCGCTTCTGATCGCCCGCTCGTCGCCGCCGACGAGCGCGAGCGCGAGCGACGGGTCGCAGAAGTGCCGCTTCGGCTCCTTGCGGAGCGTCGCGGACGAGCGGAGGTGGGTCGACCACGCGGGCTGGTCCTCGATCACGAAGATCCGGGCGAGCGCATCGAGGTAGTCGCGCACGGCGTCTCGGGAGAGCGACGTCTCGTCGTTCGCGAGGGTCGAGATCGTGACCTCGGTCGCGGTCGACCTCGCGAGTGCCGACATGAGCCGACGGACGCGACCTGCGTCCCGGGACTTGCCCGCCGAGTCGATGTCGACGGTCGCGACCGTGTCCGCGTAGTCGCGGATGCTCGCGAGCGCGTCGCGCAAGTCGAGATCGGCGATTCCGGGCCACCCGCCGCGGGCGATGCGCTCGAGCAGCCCGCTGAATTCGAGGGCGGCAGTCGCCGCGCGCGGCGGCTCGCCCGCGAGCAGTGCGGCGAGCGAGACGGATGCCTCGGAGTGGCCGCTCTCGGCGAGCGTCAGGGTGCGCATGCGGAGCCGGGCGAAGCGGCCCGCGCCGGAGTGCCGTACGGCCGCGGCCGCCGGCGCCGTGGAACCCGTCAGGATGAAGCGCCCGCGAGCTTCGCCCTCGTCGACGGCGCGTCGGACGGCGTTCCACAGCTGCGGTTGCAACTGCCATTCGTCGAGCAGCCGGGGTTCGGCCCCCTCCAGCACGAGCGATGGATCGACGGCGATCTGCGCTGCGACACCGAGGTCCGTGTCGACGCGGACGATGCTCGCGGCCCGTCGCCCGGCGGTCGCGGTCTTGCCGCACGCCTTCGGCCCCTCGATGAGCACGGCGCCGGAGCGGCGCAGTGCAGCATCGAGTTCGTCGTCGGCAATTCGCGGCAGATACGCCACCGTGACCTCCAGTCGTCAGATCGGAAGAGACTAAGTCGTCAATTTGCAAGCTCTTCAGTCGTCAATTTCGACGCTATCGAGTCGTCAGATCGTGCGCAACCGAGTCGTCGGATCGCGGTCGCGTCGACATCCGCCCTCGGCGCCGTCACTCCGCGAGCGCGTACTCCGAGCCATCGCGGCGGCGTTCGAGGATGCCGACCTCGACCAGGCAGCGGCGGGCCGCCAGCCGGGTTCGCTCATGGGAGCAGGCGACGTCTCGCTGCTCGCGGAGGCGCGCCAGCGACGTATCGAGACCCCGGTAGGTCGACTCACCAAGTCTCGATGCGCTCCGCTGCCCGCCCGACGGAGACCGCTACAGCCGCACGAACCCCGTCACCGCCACGACCGCGACGCCCGCCTCGACGGAGGCCTCGAGGTCGACCTCGGCGCGGAGCCGCCAGTCGTGGTTCCCCTCCGGGTCCGCGATCGTCTGCTCGACGAGCCACGTGCCCGGCGAGGCATCCTCGTCGATCGTGACGAGCTTCGGCGAGCGCGCCGCCGCATCCACGCCGATCTCCTCGTGCTCGTCGTAGTAGGCGTCGAGGGCGGCACCCCAGTCGAAGCCGGGGTCGAGCTCGGCGAGCTCCTCGTCGCGCTCGAGCGCCGCGAGCGAGACGCGGCGCCAGAGCTCGTTGCGCACGAGCACGAGGAACGCGCGACGGTTCGTGAGCACCGACGGCGGGGCCGGCGGCACGACGGGCGCGTCGCTCGCGGGGTCGTGGGTCGGGTCGATGAGCTCGGCCCACTCGTCGACGAGCGAGGAGTCGACCTGTCGCACGAGCTCGCCGAGCCACTCGATGAGGTCGCGCAGTTCCTCGGTCTTCGCCTCCTCGGGCACCGTCTGCCGGATCGCGCGGAACGCGTCGGAGAGGTAGCGCAGCACGAGCCCCTCGGAGCGGGCGAGCTGGTAGAAGTTCGTGAACTCGGCGAACGTCATCGCCCGTTCGAACATGTCGCGCACGACCGATTTCGGCGAGAGCTGGAAGTCGCGCACCCACGGCTGGCTCGTCGCGAAGGTCTCGTAGGCCTGCGCGAGCAGATCGTCGAGCGGCTTCGGGTAGGTGACCTCCTCGAGGAGCTCCATGCGCTCCTCGTACTCGACGCCGTCGCGCTTCATCGCGCCGACGGCCTCGCCCCGCGCCTTGTACTCCTGCTGGCCGAGGATCTGGCGCGGGTCGTCGAGGGTCGACTCGATGATCGAGACGACGTCGAGGGCGTAGTGGCCGGTCCCCACGCCGCCCGCCGTGTCATCCGGGTCGAGCAGGTCGATCGCGGCGAGCGCGAACGGCGAGAGCGGCTGGTTGAGCGCGAAGTTCGGCTGCAGGTCGACCGTGAGCCTGACGAGCGGGGCGGATGCCTCGCTCCGCACGATCTCGACGACCTCGGCCTGCACGAGGGTGCGGAAGATCGAGATCGCACGGCGCGCGAGCTCGTACTGGCGGCGGCGCGGCTCGTGGTTGTCGAAGACGAAGCGCTTGACGTGGCCGAAGACGTCGCCGCCGCGCGCGATGAGGTTGATGAGGATCGCCGCGGTCATCTCGAGGTGGCTCGTCAGCGGCTCGGGCTCGGCGGCGATCAGTCGATCGAAGCTCGACTCGGTCCAGTTGATCTGGCCGGCGGGCGCCTTCTTGCGCACGACCTTCTTGAGCTTCTTCGGGTCGTCGCCCGCCTTGCGCACGGCGGCGGCGTTCTCGATGTCGTGCTCGGGCGCCTCGACGACGACGGTGCCCGCGGTGTCGTAGCCGGCGCGGCCGGCGCGGCCCGAGATCTGGTGGAACTCGCGCGCCCCGATCTGGCGCATCTTCGTGCCGTCGTACTTCGAGAGCGCCGTGATCAGCACCGTGCGGATCGGGACGTTGATGCCGACGCCGAGGGTGTCGGTGCCGCAGATGACGCGCAGCAGCCCCTGCTGAGCGAGCGTCTCGACGAGGCGCCGGTAGCGGGGCAGCATCCCGGCGTGGTGCACGCCGATGCCCGAGCGCACGAGCCGGGAGAGCGTCTGCCCGAACGCGGTCGTGAAGCGGAAGCCGCCGATGGCGTCGGCGATCTCGTCGCGCTGCTCGCGGCTCACGATGCGGATGGAGGACAGCGCCTGCGCCCGCTCGAGCGCGGCGGCCTGCGAGAAGTGCACGACGTAGATCGGCGCCTGCTTCGTGTCGAGCAGCTCCTCGACGGTCTCGTGCACCGGGGTGTCGACGTAGGAATACGACAGCGGCACCGGGCGCTCGACGCCGGTGACCTCCGCGACCGGTCGCTGCGTGCGTCGCTCGAGGTCGGCGACGATCTTCGTCACGTCGCCGAGGGTCGCCGACATGAGCACGAACTGGGCGTTCGTCAGCGTGATGAGCGGCACCTGCCACGCCCACCCGCGGTCCTGGTCGCCGTAGTAATGGAACTCGTCCATGACGACCTGGTCGACGGGCGCGTTCTCGCCCTGGCGCAGCGCGAGGTTCGCGAGGATCTCCGCCGTGCAGCACACGATCGGCGCATCCGCGTTGACCGACGAGTCGCCCGTGACCATGCCGACGTTCTGCGCCCCGAACACCTCGACGAGCTGGAAGAACTTCTCGCTCACGAGGGCCTTGATCGGCGCCGTGTAGTAGCTGCGGCCGCCCTGCGCGAGCGCGACGGCGTGGGCCGCGATCGCGACCATCGACTTCCCCGTGCCGGTCGGCGTCGAGAGGATGAGGTTGGCGCCCGTCACGAGCTCCATCACCGACTCGTCCTGCGCGGGGTAGAGCGAGAGCCCGCGCGACTCCGCCCACTCGACGAACGCGAGGTACATGTCGTCCGGGTCGTAAGGATCCGGCAGCAGATCGGTCAGGGAGCTCACCCTCGCAATCCTCCCACGCGCCTTCCGTGTCGCTTCCGCGCACCCACTCCCCCTCGCGCACACTCACTCCCCCTCCCTCGCGCTCCCCCTCCCGCACACCCACTCCCCCTCCCGCACACCCACTCCCGCTTCCTCGCGCTCCCCCTCCCGCGCATCCCCTCTCCCTCCCTCGCGCTCCCCCTCCCGCCCTTTCCTCGCCCCACCCGCCCACTCCATCTCATCGAACGGTCGCAAACCGTCGTATTCGGAGCGGCGAAGGGACGATTTGCGACCGTTCGATGGGGGGCGGGGGGCGCGGGCGCGCGGGGGCGCGGGCGCGGCGCGCGAGCGCGGGGAGCTCGGGGCGGGTTAGGCGGCGGGGGCGAGCAGCAGTGCGATGAGGATGAGCACCGGCACCGCGCCGAGCGTCGTGATGAAGATCGTGTCGCGGGCGACGACCTCGCCCGTGCGGTACTGCTGCGCGTAGACGAACACGTTCTGCCCGGTCGGCAGCGCCGCGAGCACGGTGACCGCGTAGAGCTCGCCGCCGCCCAGCCCGAACACGAACCGGCCGATGGCCCACGCCGCCAGGGGCATCACGACGAGGTTGAGCACGGTGGCGAGCACGACGTCGCGCCGCCGGCCCGTGCCGGGGGCGAGGATGCGCTGGCCCTGCAACGACATCCCGAACGCGATGAGGATGACCGGCACCGAGGCGTGACCGATGAGCTCGACGGGGTCCATGACGATCGGCGGCAGCTCGATGCCCGAGAGCGCGACGAGCACGCCGGCGAGGGAGCCGACGATGATCGGGTTCGTCAGCATGCCCTTGAGCACGGGCCACACGCCGCGACCGCGGTGGTTCACGGTCGCATCCAGGGTCGCGAGGGCGAGCGGCGCGATGCAGAGCAGTTGCAGCAGCATGACTGGTGCCGAGTACGCGGCGTTGCCGAGCATGTAGGTCGCGATCGGGATGCCCATGTTGTTGCCGTTGACGTAGCCGCTCGAGAGCATCCCGATGACCGTTTCGGGGAAGCGGCGGCGCCAGATCAGCAGGGCGACGAGCGCGAACAGCGCCATCACCGTGAACGCGGCGAGCGCGGACACCGGCAGCAGCGTCGAGAAGAGCGCGCCGACGTCGGCCGTCGAGAGCACGGAGAAGAGCAGGAACGGGCCGAGCACGGTGAACGAGAGGCGGGTGAGCACGAGCCGGGCGCTCGCGTCGAGGATGCCCGTGCGCGCCACGATCCAGCCGACGAGCACGGCGAGGCCGATGACGACGAAGCCGGTGGCGATCTGGAGCATCGCCCGCCAGCCTAGACAACCCGCCGGTCGCGTCGAGCGGCGGTGCGGATCGGCATCCCTGGGATGCTGCGGCCGGGTCTCGATACGCGGCTCCGCCACTACTCGACCAGCGAGGAAATGCTGCGGTTCGGTCTCGATACGCGGCTCCGCCACTACTCGACCAGCGAGGCGGGCGGAGAAAGGGGGTCGGCGGGAGCGGCTGTTCGGGGCACGCTCCCGGCCGACCTGGCGCGTCAGCGATACCCAGTCCCCCTGCAGTACCGCATCTCGCGACGCGTCGAGCCTAAGCGGGGAACCGCTTGCCGGACATCAGGGTTGCCCCTGAAACCGCACGGCGGCGGAGCCGGAGGCATCCTGTCGCCGAGTCATCCTCGGCATTAGGCTCGCGATGAACCATCGATCGATCCGGGGGGACGAAGATGACCGATGAGAATGCGGGAACCGAGGGGGGCGTGCCGCTCGAGACGGTGGACGCCTGGTGGCGCGCCGCCAACTACCTCACCGTCGGGCAGATCTACCTGCTCGACAACCCGCTGCTGACCGAGCCGCTGCGGCCGGAGCACATCAAGCCCCGACTGCTCGGGCACTGGGGCACCTCCCCGGGACTCAGCCTCATCTACGCGCACCTCAACAAGCTCATCGTCGAGCGCGGGGTGTCGACGCTCTACGTCTGCGGCCCCGGCCACGGCGGGCCGGCGATGGTCGCGAACACGTGGCTCGACGGCACGTACTCGGAGCTCTTCCCCGACATCCCGCTCGACGGCGACGGGATCGCGCGGCTGTTCAAGCAGTTCTCCTTCCCGGGCGGCATCCCCTCGCACGCGGCGCCGGAGACGCCGGGGTCGATCAACGAGGGCGGCGAGCTCGGGTACTCGCTCATGCACGCCTACGGCGCCGCCCTCGACAATCCGGAGCTCGTCGTCGCGTGCGTCATCGGCGACGGCGAGGCCGAGACGGGCCCGCTCAACGCCTCGTGGCGCGCGCACGCCTTCCTCAACCCGAAGACCGACGGCGCAGTGCTGCCGATCCTCCACCTCAACGGCTTCAAGATCGCCAACCCGACGCTGCTCGCGCGGATCAGCGAGAAGGAACTCCGCCGCTTCATCCGCGGCAACGGCTACGACCCGATCTTCGTCACCGGCGGCTTCGACGGCGAGGACCACTTCGCGGTGCACGAGCGCATGGCGGCCGGCCTCGCGGAGGCGTACGACAAGATCGCCGCGATCAAGCTCGAGGCCGAGCAGGGCGGCTTCCAGGACGAGGGGCCGAGCTGGCCGTTCATCGTGCTGCGCACCCCGAAGGGCTGGACGGGCCCCGCCAAGGTCGACGGCAAGCAGATCGAGGGCACGTTCCACGCGCACCAGGTGCCGCTCGCCGGCGTCAAGGAGAACCCCGAGCATCTCGCGATCCTGGAGGAGTGGCTGCGGTCCTACCGGCCGGACGAGCTCTTCGACGACGAGGGACGCCCGCCCGCCGGCTTCGACGCGCTGCGGCCCGTCGGCGCGCTGCGCATGAGCGACATCCCGTTCGCCAACGGCGGCATCGAGCACGCGCTCGAGCTCCCGCCCGTCGCCGAGTCCGCCCTCGACCTGCCCGAGCGCGGCGCGACCGGCGAGGCCACCCGGGTCTTCGGCAAGTGGCTCGGCCGGATCATGGGCGCGAACCCCGACTTCCGGCTCTTCGGGCCCGACGAGGTGCTCTCGAACCGCCTCGACGGCGTGTTCGACGTCACGCGGCGCCAGTGGGGCGAGGCGATCGTGCCGAACGACGAACTGCTCGCCCGGGAGGGCAAGGTCATCGAGGCGCTCTCCGAGCACCTCATGCAGGGGATGCTCGAGGGCTACCTGCTCACCGGCCGGCACGGGCTCATCACCTCGTACGAGGCGTTCATCCACATCGTCGACTCGATGTTCAACCAGCACGCGAAGTGGCTCGAGTCCGCCTCGCACGTCGAGTGGCGCAAGCCGATCTCGTCGCTCACCTACCTCCTGTCGTCCCACGTCTGGCGCCAGGACCACAACGGCTTCTCGCACCAGGACCCCGGCTTCCTCAACGTCGTCGTGCTGAAGCAGTCCGAGTTCGTGCGGGTCTACCTGCCGCCGGACGCGAACACGCTCCTGCACGTCATGCGGCACAACTTCGGCACGGAGGACCGCATCAACGTCGTGGTCGCCGGTAAGCAACCGCAGCCGCAGTGGCTCGGCGAGGAGGAAGCCGAGCGGCACGTGCGCGCTGGCGTCGGCATCTGGGACTGGGCGGGGTACGAACCGGGCTTCGACCCGTCCGACCCGACGGCGACCGACCCCGACGTCGTGCTCGCGGCCGCGGGCGACGTGCCCACGACCGAGACGATCGCGGCGGCGCAGCTCATCCACGAGAAGCTGCCGACGCTGCGCATCCGGGTCGTCAACGTCGTCGACCTGTTCCGGCTGCAGGATGCCGGCGAGCATCCGCACGGGCTCTCCCACGAGGACTTCGACCGGATCTTCACGCGGGACCGGCCCATCGTGTTCGCCTTCCACGGGTATCCGACGCTCATCCACCAGCTCACCTACCGCCGCCACGGCCACGACAACCTGCACGTGCGGGGGTTCAAGGAGAAGGGCACGACGACGACGCCGTTCGACATGCTCCATCTCAACGACCTCGACCGGTACCGCATCGCGCTCGACGTGCTGCACCGCGTGCCCGGGCTCGAGTCGAACCCCGCGATCCTCGGCATCGCCGAGGAGTGGGCGAAGGCGCGCGCGGATGCCCGCGGCTACGCGTACGAGCACGGCGAGGACCCGCCGTTCATCACGGAGTGGACGTTCTCCCGACCGGCGTTCTGAGTGCGGGCCGGATCGGTGGAACCGCTACTCTGCTGCGGCCGAGGCCGGCCTGGGCTCGGACGCCGCCGCATCCGACGCCCCGAGCTGCTCCGTCGGTGCCGCTGCCGCTGTCGCAGCCGGGGGCTGCGGCTCCGCCGGTGTCGCCGTCGGGGCCGCGCGGCGTCGGTGCCCGAGCGCGAAGGCCGCGACGAATCCGAGCGCGCAGACGGCAGCGAGCGCCCAGAGCGCATGCCCGACCATGAGATTCCCGGCGTCGAGGACGAAGCGATCGAGCGAGGTCGAGGACGCGAACTGCCAGAACGCCACGGCGGTCCAGACGGCGACGAGCGCGACGGCGGCGCGCCGCCAGTTGGTCAGTCCGAGCGCGACGAGGGTCGCGGTGATCACCGTCAAAGGCAGGACGTAGCGCGTGTTCACACCGCCGCCGAAGGCGGTGTACTGCACCTGGGAGGCCAGCAGCCCGAGCACGAGCGCCGCGCACATCGGCACGATTAACAGGTCGGCGCCCCAACGGCGCTGCCGGAGCCGGCGGACGAAGAGCACGACGACGACGCCCACGCCCACGACGGCCGGGACGAGGAGCGCCCACTGCAGGGGCGAGTCGATCGGCGCGTTGAACCGGTAGACGCCGAGGAGCTTCGTCCAGAACGCCATGTCCGTCGCCACGTCGGAGAGCGAACGCGAGACCCGCCCGAGGTGCTCGGCCGACCAGTCCGAGTGACCTCCCGCGATATGACCGGTCAGACGCTGGTTGCGGAGGTAGAACCAGCCGCTCGAAACCGCGGTGACCGCGGCCATGAGCGCGAGTGCGAGGAGTTTCCGCGCCCATCCCCGCCAGCGACTGCCGGCGACCGCCGGCGCGAGGATGACGGCGGCGACCAGCGCGACGAGGAACAGCGCGAACGCGAGCCGACTGAGCATGCCGCCGGTGGCCACGAGCACCGCGGCGACCATCAGCCGGGTCGTCACGCCGTTGCGCAGCACGGAGGCGGCGACGCCGACGGCCAGCGCGGCGAACACGATGACGAGCTGGTCGCTGTAGATCGCCCCGCCGACGAGGAGCAGCATCCCGGTCATCGCGGCGGCGATCGCCGCGACGGGTGCGACGGCCGGACGGGTCGGGTGCAGGCGCCGCGCCGCCCACCAGACGGCGAGCACGGCGACCCCGGAGAGCAGCGAGTTCATGAGCCGCCCGGCCAGGACCGCGTCGGGATAGCGGCCGGCGTCGACGAGCGGACCGACGACCGGGGCGAGCAGGGCGTAGAAGAGCGGCGGATGCTGCGCCACCCACTGCACCGGCGGGATCGCGCCGAACGGCGGAGCGATGGCCGGCCCGTTCTCGAAGACGGGCAGGGCGCCGTGCCACACCTGGACGGCGTAGTCGAGGTGCGCCGTCTCGTCCGGCGTCTGGAGGTAGGCGTTCGTCAGCGCCGTGAGCGCGGAGGCCGTCACGGCGAATCCGATCGCTGCGATGAGCGCGACCGAGTACCAGCGGTTCGCGATGGTCGGCGGCTCGGCAGGCGCATCCGACTCGACAGGGCGATCGCTTGGGCTGTCTGCGGTCACGCGGTCTCTCCTGCGGTTCGTGTTCCACGTCGGCGGGTCGTCGGCGATCGGGCGTCCCGGCGCGGAGCCCGCTCGGGCGGCGCACCACGAATCTACGCGTTCCGCGCGGGGCCCGCGACGCCCGACGGTCAACGGGTTGACGGATATTCGTCAACCCGTTGACACCTTGATCGTCAACGGGTTGACTGTGCCGCATGGCCACCCCGTTCACCCCCGCGACCAGTCCGCTCGGCGACCACCTCACCGTCACGCTGCACGAGCTCGTCGACCGCATCGACTCGATCGCCGACGCTGCGCTGCGCGAGCACGTCGGCATCGGGTACAGCTGGTTCGAGTTCCTCGCGATCCTCGCGAACAACGAATCCGACGGGCATCCCGACCTCACCGAGCTCGCGTCCTGCCTCCACGTCTCCAAAGCCGCCGTCTCCAAGCGCCTGCCCGCCTTCCTCGAGGCCGGGTACGTGCTCGCCCAGCCCGACCCGGCCAACGCCCGGCGCCTCGTGCTGCGGCTCACCGACGAGGGCCGCGCCCTCGTCGCGCGGTCGATGCCGGTGCTCGCCGACGCCTTCGAGTCCGAGGTCGCCGGCCTGCCGCTCGACCTCGGCCGCCTCAACGCCGAACTCACCGCTCTCGTGCACCACCTCGACGCTCCGAAGGGAACCGCATCATGAACGTCCTCGTCGTCATCGGCCACCCGCTCGCCGGCAGCTTCGGCCACGCGCTCGCCGCCTCCTACGCCGACGCCGCCCGCGCCGCCGGCGCGGAGGTGCGCGTCATCGACCTCGCCGAACGCCGCTTCCCGCACGACCCGGTCGGCCAGGCCGACCTCCACATCGGCCGCGACGGCTCGCGCGACCACCTCGACCCCGGGATCGTCGCCATGATCGACGACGTCGAGTGGGCCGACCACCTCCTCATCGTCTATCCGCAGTGGTGGGGCACCTACCCCGCCGCGCTCTCGGCGTTCTTCGACCGCGTCTTCCTCTCGGGCTTCGCGTTCGCGCGCGGGTCCGGGCCGATCTCCGAGCGACTGCTGACCGGCCGCACCGCGCGCATCGTCATGACGATGGACTCCCCCGGCTTCTGGCACCGCTTCGTCTACCGCACGGCGAGCGACACCGCGATCTCCCGCGCGACCCTCGGCTTCACGGGCATCCGCACGACCGGCATCACGCGCCTCGCCTCGGTGCGCTTCGCGTCGGCCGAGCGGCGGGCCGGCTGGCTCGCTCGCACCGGCGCGCAGGGCCGGGCGGATGCGACCGCGCGCCCGCGCCGCGGCGCACGACGCGATGCCGTCGCCGCCTGAGACCGGCCCGCCGCGCTGCTAGCGTCGGCGGGTGCCGCACCGCCCCGATTCGTCGATCCAGTCCTCCCGTTGGGCGCTCATGGCGCAGTTCGCGCTCTTCGGGCTCGCGAACGCGTCGTGGCTCGGGCGACTGCCGGCCGTGCGCGACGACCTCGGGGTGAACTCGGCGCAGCTCGGCGCGCTCCTCATCATCGGCGGGCTCGGCTCGCTCGCGGGCGCCCTCGTGATCGGCGCCGTCGTGGGGCGCATCGGCAGTCGGGCGGCCCTCGCGACGGCGACGGGCGCGAACCTCGTCGGCTTCGGGCTCATCGCGCTCGGCACGGCGACCTCGAGCATCCCCGTCTTCGCGATCGGCGCGGTGCTCAACGGACTGTGCGGCGCGTTCATCAACGTGCCGATCAACGTGTCGGCGGCCGCCGTCGAGCAGCGCCTCGGCCGCACCGTGCTGCCGCACTTCCACGCGGGCTTCTCGATCGGCGCGGCCGCCGGCGCGGGGCTCGCCGCCGGCTTCGCCGCGTTCGGGGTCGCTCCCGCGGTGCAGTTCCCGATCGTGATCATGCTCGTCACCGCGGTGCGCGCCGCGCTGCTCGCGCCCTCGATGCGGTTCGCGCCGCGTCCGCACGGCGCCGCGGACGGCACCGGCGGCGGGATGACGACCGCGACGGGGTCCGTCGCCGCCCGCCCCGGCCGCCGCGAGGCCGTCCGTCAGGCGATGCGGGCGTGGGGCGAGCCGCGCACGCTGCTGCTCGGCGTCGTGCTGCTCGCGGCGTCGCTCGCCGAGGGCTCGGCGGGCAACTGGCTCGCGATCGCCGTCGACGACGGCTTCCCCGTGGGCGAGGCCGTCGCCGCGGCGACCTACAGCGCCTTCCTCGTGTCGATGACGGCCTTCCGCTTCCTCGGCACGGGGCTCATCGACCGGTTCGGCCGCGTCCGGGTGCTGCGGGTCTCCGGTGCGACGGCGCTCGTCGGCGTGCTGCTGTTCGTCTTCGCGCCCGCTCTGCCGCTCGCCCTCGTCGGGGTCGTGCTGTGGGGCTGCGGCACGGCCCTCGGCAACCCCGTCGCGATCGCGGCGGCGAGCGACGACCCCGCGCGGGCGCCGCAGCGCGTCTCGGTCGTGACCTCGTTCTCGACGATCTCGTCGCTCGCCGCACCGCCGCTGCTCGGCCTCCTCGCCGACGCCGTCGGCGCCCGGCACGCGCTGCTCGTGATCGCCGGGGCGACGGTCGTGAGCCTCGCCGCGGCGGGCGTCGTGCGGCGGCAGCCCGCGGGCCCGGCGCCGACCCCGGCCAGATCCCATGAGCTTTCGTCTCAACTTCACTCACTTAGGCTTCCTGTATACCGTGTTCTAC
>NZ_WSTA01000084.1 GCF_009789225.1 Agromyces seonyuensis
CCGAGGCCTAAGGGGCTGGAGTTCAGGCGTGTCCTCCTCCGCTCAGGCGCCGGCGCCGCCCGCACGGCCGGCACGCGGCCGCGCCGTCGCCGGAGGATGCGACGGCGTCGCCGCCCGACGCGTCGGCTGCACCGGAAGCCCCGCGCGAGCCCTGAACGCGAACGACGCCCTGCCGGACCGGCGGGGCGTCGCTCGAATCCGCTGCCGAGCGTCAGGCGTCGACGATCGAGAGCAGCAGCGTGCCCGAACCGACCGTGGTGCCCGCCGCGGCGGAGATGGGGCCGACCACGCCGTCCTTGTGGGCGGTGATCGGCTGCTCCATCTTCATGGCTTCGAGCACGAGCACGAGGTCGCCCTTGACGACCTTGTCGCCCTCGGCGACGGCGACCTTGACGACCGTCGCCTGCATCGGTGCCTTGACGGCATCGCCGGTGGCGGTGTCGACGGCGCCGCCCGCGCGGCGCTTCGGCGGCAGGCCCGCGGTGAGCTCGGCGGTGCCGCCGAGCGCCAGGCGCTTCGGCAGGCTCACCTCGATGCGGCGGCCCTCGACCTCGACGACGACGTTGGCGCGGGCATCCGGGCCGCGCCCCTCGACGAGCTCGCCCGACCACGGCTCGAGCGTGTTGTCGTAGTCGGTCTCGATCCAGCGCGTGTAGATCTCGAACGGGGCGTCGCCCTCGGGCGCGAAGGCCGGGTTGCGCACCACGTCGCGGTGGAAGGGGAGGACCGTCGGCAGGCCCGCGACCTCGAACTCGTCGAGGGCGCGGCGCGAACGCTCGAGGGCCTCGGCGCGGTCCTTGCCGGTGACGATGAGCTTGGCGAGCAGCGAGTCGAACGCGCCCGAGATGACGTCGCCCGTCGTGACGCCGGAGTCGATGCGCACGCCGGGGCCGCCCGGGAAGCGCAGGACGCTCACGGGGCCGGGAGCGGGGAGGAAGCCCCGGCCCGGGTCCTCGCCGTTGATGCGGAACTCGATCGAGTGACCGCGCGGCTCGGGGTCCGGGTAGTCGAGCACGCCGCCCTCGGCGAGGCGGAACTGCTCGCGCACGAGGTCGAGCCCGGTGACCTCTTCCGAGACGGGGTGCTCGACCTGGAGGCGAGTGTTGACCTCGAGGAAGGAGACGGTGCCGTCCTGGCCGATGAGGAACTCGCACGTGCCCGCGCCGACGTAGCCGACCTCCTTGAGAATGGCCTTCGACGACGTGTACAGCAGTTCGCGCTGCGCGTCGGAGAGGAAGGGCGCGGGGGCCTCCTCGACGAGCTTCTGGTGGCGGCGCTGCAGCGAGCAGTCGCGCGTGGAGACGACGACGACGTTGCCGTGCTGGTCGGCGAGGCACTGGGTCTCGACGTGGCGCGGCTTGTCGAGGTACTTCTCGACGAAGCACTCGCCGCGGCCGAAGGCGGCGACCGCCTCGCGCGTGGCGGACTCGAACAGCTCGGCGACCTCGTCGCGCTCGCGGGCGACCTTGAGGCCGCGGCCGCCGCCGCCGAAGGCGGCCTTGATGGCCACCGGCAGGCCATGGACGTCGACGAAGTCGAGCACCTCCGAGGCATCCGCGACGGGGTTCAGCGTGCCGGGCGCGAGCGGCGCCCCGACCTTCTCGGCCACGTGACGGGCCGAGACCTTGTCGCCGAGGCGCTCGATGGCGTCGGGGGAGGGGCCGATCCAGGTGAGTCCGGCGCCGATCACGGCGCGGGCGAAGTCGGCGTTCTCGGCGAGGAAGCCGTAGCCGGGGTGCACGGCGTCGGCGCCGGAGCGGCGGGCGACGGAGAGGAGCTTGTCGATCACGAGGTACGTCTCGGCGCTCGTCGTGCCGCCGAGCGCGTAGGCCTCGTCGGCGAGCTTGACGTGCCGGGCGTCGCGATCCTGGTCGGCGTACACGGCGACGGACGCGATGCCGGCGTCCTTCGCGGCGCGGACGACACGGACGGCGATCTCGCCGCGGTTGGCGATGAGGACCTTGGTGATGCTCGGCATGCTTCCCAGGCTATTGGCAGCCGTACGGTCGGCTTTGGGGGGCGGGCACAAGGTCGCGCCGGTTCTTTCGTGATGGCCGACAAGGCGATCGGATGCCTCGGCGCGACGGCACCTGCCGGTTCAACGATTCCAGAGGTCGGTCCACTCGCCGCCGAGCTCGCGGACGAGCTCGCGCAGGGTCGACAGCGAGAGCCCGACGACGGTCGACGGATCGCCCTCGACGCGCGTGATGAAGGGGCCGCCGAGGCTGTCGACGGTGAAGGCGCCGGCGACCTCGAGCGGCTCGCCCGTGGCGATGTAGGCGTCGATCTCGGAGTCGGTGACGTCGGCGAAGGTCACCCCGGCGACCGCCGCCCGGCCGATCGCGGCGTTCGCCCGGCCGCCGCGGTGGTCGATGAGCCAGTGACCGCTCCAGAGCATCCCGGTGCGCCCGCGCTGGGCGAGCCAGCGCTCGCGGGCGATGGCGCTCTCGTGCGGCTTGCCGTGGCTGATGCCGTCGAGCAGGAACGAGGAGTCCCCGCCGAGGATGAACCCGTCGATCGGCGCGCCGTCGACCGTGCGCCCGATCACCGCCTCCGCCTTCGCTCGCGCGAGCAGCTGCACCATCTCCTCGGTCGGCAGCGCGGCGCCCGCCGCGGCCTCGGCGGCTTCGACGGCCGCCTCCTCGTCGACGCCCGGCGACAGGAGCACCGGATCGATCCCGGCGGCGCCGAGGAGGGCGCGGCGGGCGGGCGACGTCGAGGCGAGGTAGAGGCGCATGGGTCGATTCTGCCGTCCGTCTCGCGCTCGTGCCGCCCCGAGGCGCCGCTCAGGCGGGGATGGGAGGATGGTCGGATGCCTGAACGACGTACTCGCCGCCCCGACCGCCGCTCGAAGCCCGCCGCGGCCCGGCCCGCTCGCCGGGCGGCCGAGCCCCGCACCGACGGGCCGCTGCTCGAGCTCGAGGTCGGCGACGTCGCGCACGGCGGCGTCTTCGTCGCCCGCCACGAGGGCCGCGTTGTCTTCGTCGCGGACGCCGCCCCCGGCGAGCGGGTCGTCGCCCGCGTGCAGGATGCTTCGAAGGACCGCTTCTGGCGCGCCGACGCGGTGGAGGTGCTCGAGGCCTCGCCGGATCGCGTGCCGCACATCTGGGCCGAGTCCGGCATCGACCGCGACCCGATCGATCGCGCGGGCGGTGCCGAGTTCGGCCACCTGCGCCTCGGCTACCAGCGCGAGCTGAAGGGCCGCGTCCTCGCCGACGCGCTCTCCCGCTTCGGCGGCGTCGAGGTCGCGCCCGCCGTCGAGCCCGTCCTCGTCTACGAGGGCGCCGAGGACGTCGGCACCGGTTGGCGCACGCGCGTCCGCCTCCACGTCGACGCCGACGGCAACGTCGGGCCCTATGCGGCCCGCTCGCACCGCGTCGTCCCGGTGGCCTCGCTCCCGCTCGCCGTGCCCGCGATCGAGCGCATCGCGCCGCTCGGGCAGCCGTTCCGCGGCGCGGAGCACGTCGACCTCATCGCCCCCTCGACGGGCGACGCCCAGATCGTCGTCGCGGATGCCCGAAGCAGCCGGAGCGCGCCGCCCACCGTCGACGAGATCGTCGCCGGGCGCCGCTTCACCGTCGACCGCGACGGCTTCTGGCAGGTGCACCGCGGTGCCGCCGAGACGCTCTACCGCGCCGTGCAGGACGCCGTGGACGATGCGCTCTTCGACCCGCGCGCCGCGAACCTCGACCTCTACGGCGGGGTCGGCCTGCTGGCCGGCGCGCTCCTCGACCGATTCGGCGAGACCGTGCGGCTGACGACCGTCGAGGCGGATGCCCGTGCCACCGAGCACGCCGGGACGAACCTCGCCGGCGCCGTCGGCGTGCGAGCCGAGACTGCCCGTGTCGACCGCTTCCTGCAGCGGCTCGTCGAGCACCCCACCGCGGCCGAGCGTGCACGCCTGGCCGACGCGACGATCGTCCTCGACCCGCCGCGCTCCGGCGCGGGCCGCGAGGTCGTCGACCTGCTCGCCGCCTCCGGCGCCCGCCAGCTCGTCTACGTCGCGTGCGACCCCGTCGCCCTCGGCCGCGACGTCGGCCTGCTGCGCGCCCACGGGTACGAGCTCGAGGAAGTGCGGGCGTTCGATCTCTTCCCGTCGACGCACCACGTCGAGGCGGTCGCTCGCCTGACGCGGCGCTGACCGCGGCCGGGTGGGTCGACCCGTCCGGATCCGTCGCCTGGGCCCCCCGCCCGGCCCGCTAGGGTTGGCCCTGGAACGGGGGTGCCGTGAGCGCAGTCGAGAACCGGACGGGCACGATCGCGATCGTCGACGACCATGAGGCCGTGCGCCTCGGCCTGCGCGCCGCGCTCGCCGACGCCGGCTACACGGTCGTCGCCGAGGCCGCGGGTGTCGGCGAGTTGCTCGGCAAACTGCGCGCGAAGCCGGCCGAGGTGGTCGTCCTCGACCTCTCGCTCGGCGACGGCACGAGCGTCACCGAGAACGTGCGCGCCGTCCTCGCCACGGGTTCCGCCGTCCTGGTGCACTCGATCGCCGACCGCGTGGGTCTCGTCCGCGAGGCGCTCGCGGCGGGCGCGGCCGGTGTCATCCCGAAGTCGGCGCCGCTCGCCGACGTCCTCGCGGCCATCGGCGCCGTCTCCCGCGGCGAGGTGCTCAACAACCTCGAGTGGGCGAGCGCGATCGAGGCCGACCACGACTTCGCCCGAGCGCAGCTCGGCCGTCGCGAGCGCGACGTCCTGCACCTCTACGCCTCCGGTCTGCCGCTGAAACTCGTCGCGGCGCAGCTCGGCATCGCGCACTCGACGGCCCGCGAGTACCTCGACCGCATCCGCCACAAGTACGTCGAGGTCGGCCGCCCGGCCCCGACGAAGGTGGACCTGCTCCGCCGCGCCGTCGAAGACGGCATCCTGCCCGGCCTCGACGCCGAGGGCGGGGATGCCCGCGGCTGATCCGCGGCCGGAGCGCTTCGTCCCGCGCCGGCGCACCGCGGTCTCGCGCGACGAAGTCGAGACGGTGATCGCTCGCGCGGTCGGGCTGTTCGGCATCGTCTTCGCGGTGCAGACCGTGCCCGCGGCGCTCGGCCAGGTCCCCGCGCTCGAGCCGGGCGTGACGGCGGTGCTCATGGCGCTGCTCTACGGCGCGGTGCTGCTCATCGCCCTCGCCTCGGTCGCCCGCATCGGCGTGCGCACGTCGATGACGGGGCTCGCGCTGCTCTACCTGCTGCTGCTCGCGTGCTGGCCCCTGTTCGTGATCGACGCCGACGCCCTCGGCGGCACGGGGCCGTGGCTCTACTACCTCGCGAACGTCGCGACGGCGTCCGCGGCGGTGGCCATGCCGCTGCCGTGGGCGCTCGCCTACACCGTCATCGTCTCCGGGTGGTACAGCGTGCTGCGGGTGCTCCCGGCGGGCGGCGCGGCCGACCCGTTCCGCGCCATCCTCGACGGCCTCTACGTCGCCGTCCTCGGCCTCGTCGTGCTCGCGATCATCTGGACGTTCCGGCAGGCGGCGCGCGACGTCGACGAGGCGCAGGCGGCGGCCCTCGGCCGCTACGACGCGGCGGAGCGCCAGCACGCCACCGAGCTGGAGCGCGCCCGCGTCGACGCACTCGTGCACGACAGCGTGCTGACGACGCTGCTCTCCGCCGCGAACGCCGAGCGGCCCGCGGAGCAGGAGCTCGCGGCGCGCATGGCGGGCGACGCCATCCGCAGCCTCGACGAGGCGGGCGCCGGGGTGCCGCGCGGGCCGCAGCGCGTCGGCCTTGCGGTCCTCGTGCGGCGCCTGCGCTCGGCGCTGTCGACGTTCGCCGCGCCGTTCACTGTGCGCGTCGTCAACGCGGCCGGGGTGGAGCTCAGCGTCGAGGCCGTCGAGGCGGTGTACTCGGCGTCGGTGCAGGCGCTCGTCAACAGCCTCCAGCACGCCGACGATCCGGACGACCCTCGGGAGATCCGGCGCGAGCTGCGCATCCGCGGCGTCGGCACCTCGGGCGTCGTCGTCGAGATCTCCGACGACGGCCGTGGCTTCGACCCCGGCCTCGTCCCCGAGCAGCGGCTGGGCCTGCGGATCTCGATCGACGAGCGCATGGCGGGCGTCGGAGGTTCGAGCCGCATCCGCACGGCCCTCGGCGTCGGCACGGTCGTCACCGTCGCGTGGCCCAGCGGCGTGGATCGGGGCAGCGCATGATCGAGATCGATCGGTGGTGGCTCATCGCGCTCGGCGCGATCTTCTCGGCCTACCACGTCGTGCTCGGCATCGTCTCCCTCGACGTCGCGACATCGCCATGGCCGGCCGTCGCCGCGCTCGTGCTCTACTCGGTCGCGACGGTGCTGAGCCTCTGGCCGGGCGAACGGATCCGGCTCGCCGGCTGGATCGCCGGATTCGATCTGGCGGTCGCGGTCGCGCTGCCGCTCCTCGTGACCGGCCAGCTCCGCCCGGAGGCCGAGAACGGCTACGCGACCTGGTACGTGGCCGCGGTCGGCACCCTCATGACGATCGCGGCCGCCCGCCGTCGCATCGCGGTCGCCTGGGTCGGCGTGCTGCTCATGGCCGCGCTGACGACGTTCTGGGCGGGCATCGGCTCGCTCGGCACGCTCGGCGTCTTCGGCAGCATCGTGTGGGTGGGCGTCGCCCACCTGCTGACGTGGTCGCTCGCGCACGCGGCCCGGGAGACTCGACGCTTCGCGCACGCCGAGCGCGAGGCCGCGGCCTGGCAAGCGGCCCAGGACGCCCATCTCTTCGAGGGGCGCTTCCGCATCGCGCAGACCGCGCGCCTGGCCGTCCCGATGCTGCGGCGGATCATCGCCGCCGACGGGCGCCTGTCCGAGGACGAGAAAGCCGAGTGCCGTCGGCTCGAGGCCGCGATCCGCGACGAGATCCGGGGCCGGATGCTCCTCACCGACGCCGTGCGCGTCGAGGTGCAGCGCGCCAGGGCGCGCGGCGCGACCGTCGCCCTCCTCGACGAGGGCGGGCTCGACGAGGTCGACGAGCTCACGCGCGAGCGCATCCTCGCCGAACTCGCGAGCGCGATCGGCGGCACCGACGCCGATCGCATCATCGTTCGCACGACGGCCGACGGCACCGCGGCGCTCACGGTCGTCGGGCTGAAGCGCCGGGACGACGTGGCGGGCGACGCCGTCGCCGACGAAGACGACGACGAGGTCGCGCTCTGGTTGGAGATCCCGCGCTGATCCGCAGCTCGACGGTCTTCCCCGCGGCCGACGACCCGGCCGGCATCGCGGCCGACCGAGTCCTGCAAGACGGAGACAGACCCCGGAAACGGATGAGGGGGGTCGGAACGATGTTCCGACCCCCCGAAGTCCGAGTCACGGCGACAACCCGAATATCGCCCTGACTCGCCCCCAACAGTCGCCTGGTTGCCCGAACGGCGACTCTGGCAGGTACTCGCTGATGAGTAGCTGCGAGACCATTCTGCGGGGGCTCCGAGGGGGCGCAAAGTCGGCACTTTGGGGGACACGGGCGCGGACAGCGTGGACGACGCCGTGCACGAGGGGGAGTCGACCGAGGGGGAGGGGCCGGAGTGCGTCGACGCGATCGTCGGAGATCAGGACATCGGCGTCCAGGCCTTCGGGCATACTTCCACGCTCCCGACGCTCCGCCAAGGGTTTCGTCGAAGAAATGCGGAATTCGCGGCTTGCGCTCGCTCGAACGCTCGATTCCGTTGCGCATCCGAGCAGCGGATGCGACGACCGGCCGTCGTCCATGCGGACGACGACCGGTCGGTCGTCGGATGCTCAGCGGTTGAAGCCGCCCCAGCCGCCCCGATCGACGGCGGGAGTGCGGAGGACGCGCGCGGAACGCGACCAGGCGCTCGGACGGGTCGCCCCGGCAGGGCGCGCCGGTCGTTCGGTGACCGCGGCGAGCACGACGGCCGTGGCGGCCGCGGCGAGCGGTGCGGGCACGCCGGGCGTGAGGACCCGGATGTCCGAGGCGTCCGGCACCGCGGTGGGCGGGGGAGTGAGCTGCGCCATCTCGTCAGGCCTTCCGATCAGAGGGGGATGTTGCCGTGCTTCTTGGCGGGCAGGCTCGCGCGCTTGGTGCGGAGCGTCCGGAGGGCCTTCACCACGGCGACGCGGGTCGCCGCGGGCTCGATGACGCCGTCGAGCTCGCCGCGCTCGGCCGCGAGGAACGGGCTCGCGACGTTGTAGGTGTACTCGTTCGCGAGCTTCGTGCGCACCGCGTCGACGTCCTCGCCGGCCTCCTCGGCCGCCTTGATGTCGGCGCGGTAGAGGATGTTGACGGCGCCCTGGCCGCCCATGACGGCGATCTCGGCGGTCGGCCACGCGAGGTTGATGTCGGCGCCGAGCTGCTTCGAGCCCATGACGATGTAGGCGCCGCCGTAGGCCTTGCGGGTGATGACCGTGACGAGGGGCACGGTCGCCTCGGCGTACGCGTAGAGCAGCTTCGCGCCGCGGCGGATGACGCCCGTCCACTCCTGGTCGGTGCCGGGCAGGTAGCCGGGCACGTCGACGAGGGTGAGGATCGGGATGGAGAACGAGTCGCAGAACCGCACGAACCGCGCCGCCTTCTCGCCCGCGGCGATGTTGAGCGTGCCGGCCATCTGGCTCGGCTGGTTCGCGATGATGCCGATCGAGCGGCCCTCGACGCGGGCGAAGCCGATGAGCACGTTCGGCGCGTACAGCGGCTGGACCTCGAGGAAGTCGCCGCCGTCGACGATGCCCTCGATGACCGAGTGCATGTCGTAGGGCTGGTTCGGGGAGTCGGGGATGACCGTGTCGAGCCGGCGGTCCTCGTCGGTGATCTCGAGCGGGGTCTCGTGCTCGTAGACCGGCGCCTCGGCGAGGTTGTTGTCGGGCAGGAAGGCCACGAGGCTGCGCGCGTAGTCGAACGCGTCGTGCTCGTCGACCGCGAGGTAGTGCGCGACGCCCGAGACCGAGTTGTGGGTGAGGGCGCCGCCGAGCTCCTCCATGCCGACGTCCTCGCCCGTGACGGTCTTGATGACGTCGGGGCCCGTGACGAACATCTGGCTCGTCTTGTCGACCATGATCACGAAGTCGGTCAGGGCGGGCGAGTAGACGGCGCCGCCCGCTGCCGGGCCGCAGATGATCGAGATCTGCGGGATGACGCCCGAGGCCTGCGTGTTGCGGCGGAAGATCTCGCCGTACTTGCCGAGGGCGACGACGCCCTCCTGGATGCGGGCGCCGCCCGAGTCGAGGATGCCGATGATCGGCACGCCGATGCGGAGGGCGAGCTCCATGACCTTGATGATCTTCTCGCCGGCGACCTCGCCGAGCGAGCCGCCGAAGATCGTGAAGTCCTGCGAGTAGACGGCGACCTGGCGGCCGTGGATGGTGCCCGTGCCGGTGACGACGGCGTCGCCGTAGGGGCGCTTGTCCTCCATGCCGAACGCGTGCGTGCGGTGGCGCACGAATTCGTCGAGCTCGACGAAGCTGCCCGGGTCGAGCAGCTCCTCGATGCGCTCGCGCGCGGTGAGCTTGCCCTTCGCGTGCTGCTTCGCGATGGCGGCCTCGCCGCTCGCCGTCACGGCCTCGTGGTAGCGCTGCTTGAGGTCGGCGAGCTTGCCTGCCGTCGTGCTGAGATCGGGGGCTCCGGGCGTCACGTCGTTCACGCGGTTCACTCTACCGACGAGTGATCGGGCCGCTTCGTTGACGGAATCCCACAAAAGCCCGGCCGGGTCTGTGCGGGTAGCGCAGTGCACGGCGCTCCGAGGGACCCTCGGCCGGGCGCCCGGCCGGGGCGCGGAGCCTGCGAGACTGTCTGGCGTCGGAGCGCCGTCGCGGCGGCCGTACGTCGAGAGGAGTCCGGGTGTTCGAACGCAGTCGGGGTGCGGTCGCGCGGTTCGAGTGGATCGGGGAGACCGGTTCCACGAACGACGAGCTGCGGCGTCGCGCGACCGAGGAGCCGGGCGCCTGGCCGGACCTCTCGGTGCTCGTCACGGACGATCAGACCGCGGGGCGGGGCCGGCTCGGCCGACGCTGGATCGCCCCGACCGGCAAGACGCTCGCGATCTCGCTGCTCCTGCGTCCGGCCGATCGCGGCCCGCTCGAGCCCGACGCGTGGGGCTGGCTGCCGCTGCTGGCCGGCGCCGCGATGACGGCAGCCGTGGAGGACGAGCTCGCCCGGGCCGGTGCATTCCGGGACGTGGACGGAGCACCCGAGGACGACGAGTCGCGCCGCGTCGACGCCGACGGCACCGGCGGGGTCGACGTCGCCCTGAAGTGGCCGAACGACGTGCTGATCTCGGGCTACAAGGTGTGCGGCGTGCTCGCCGAGCTCGTGCCCGCGCCCGGCGCCGAGCCGCTCGGTCCCGGCGCCGCGGTCATCGTCGGCGCGGGCCTCAACCTGACCCTCGACGAGCACGACCTGCCGACCCTCACCTCGACGTCGCTGCAGCTCGTCTCCGGCGTCGCCCCCGATCCCGATCGGGTGCTCGCCGGCTATCTCGAGCGCTTCGCCGGGCTCTACCGCGCGTGGCTCGATGCCGGCGCCGACGCAGCGGCGAGCGGGCTCGCCGACGAGGTCCGGCGGCGATGCGGCACGCTCGGCTCGCGCGTGCGGATCGAGCTCCCGGGTGATTCGGAGCTCGTCGGCGAGGCGATCGGCATCGACGACGGCGGGCGCCTCGTGGTCCGCGACGAACAGGGCGACGTGCAGGCCGTCGCGGCCGGCGACGTCCACCACGTTCGCCGGTGAGCGTCGCAGCGCGGACCGGCGCGTCCGCGAGCGGAGCGGTGTGAGGTAGAACTGAGCCATGTCCGGGGGAGCGAGCACGATCGGCGGGCCCGAGCGCGTCGTGGCGCGGATGCGCCGCAGCGCCCGCATCCTCGTGCTGCCCGGCATCCTGCTCGTCGCCGTGGCCTTCGGTGTCGGCTACTACGGCGTCGTCGGGCCGTTGCCGCCGCAGTTCCGGCCGGCGATCTGGGTGCTCGCCGGACTCCTCCTGGTCTTCGGCGTGCTCTGGCCCTTCGGACGCTGGTTGAGCGCCACCTCCACGCTCACGACCAAGCGGGTGGTCTCCCGTTCCGGGCTCGTGCCGCGCCGGCGACTGGAGCTCGAACTCGACGAGGTCGTCGACGTCGCCGTCCGGCGCGGGCCGTTGCAGTTCCTCGCCGGAAGCGGAGACGTCCGGGTCGGCGCCGAGGACCGCACGCTCGTGCTCCGCGACCTCCCGAAACCGGCCGCCGTGCAGTCGGCCGTCCTGTCATTGGTCTCGGACGTCGGAATGGGCCCCGCGGATCGCGTAACGTGAACAGGTGCTTTTCGCGGTACCCCCTGCCGCGTAGCCGCGAGGAGAGGTGTCGCGCTTGGCCGACGAATGCATCCACGGTTTCGACGACGGCATGTGCGCCGTCTGCTTCCCGACCGCCGAACCGGCGGTCGCGACGCGAAGCCGCACGGTCCGGCCGAAGCTCAGCCGCCTGAGCGACCCCGTCCGCCAGGCCGGCGCCGCTGCGGCGCCGAGCCAGCGCGCGACGCTGCCGCCCGCCGAGGAGGCCCGGCCGTTCGACGTCGCGAACTCGCGGATCTTCCACGTCACCCATGTCGACAATCTCGCCGGCATCCTCGGAGCCGGCGCCGTGCTCGCCGACGGGTCCGGCGCCCGCCCGACCGTCGACATCGCGGCGCCCGCCGCCCGCGAGTTCCGCCGCGCGACGAGCATCCCGGGACTCGAGCGCACCGTCGCCGACTACGTGCCCTTCTTCCTCACGAGCGACGCGCACCTGTGGCGGACGCTCCGGGACGGGCGGCCCGACGTGCGACTCGCGGCGAACGCCCACGAGCGGCCCGCGGCCGACCACATCCTCGTCATCGGCACCGTCGGCAAGGCGTTCGGCGCCCAGGGCGGCACGCCCGGCAGCGTCGTCGTCACGGATCGCGACGCGGCCGTGGCGGGCGGCGAGGTCGAGATCGAGCAGGAGGAGATCGAGCGGCTCGTGCGCCGGCTCAACCGCTCCGGCCAGGAGGCCGCGCTCGGCGGCGCCGAGTTCCTCGTGCACGGCTCGTACCCGATCGAGCGCGTCGCCTATATCGGCGTCGCCACGGAGAAGGTGCGCGACCGTGTTCGCGCCGCGCTCAAGGCCGTCGGCGCCAAGCCGAAGATCCTCGTGTACCCGCGCTGGTTCCGCGACGAGGAGACCGCCGAGTAAGGCGTCCGTCCGACGCTGCCCGGGTCGGCCGGGCCCGTTCCGGTCGGTAGGCTGGAGCGCGTGGTTCTGCGAATCGGTGTGGTCGGCGGCGGACAGCTCGCTCGGATGATGATCCCTGCGGCGATCGAGCTCGGGATCGAGCTCAGGGTGCTCGCCGAATCTGGCGGAATGTCCGCGGCGCTCGCCGCGACGGCGGTCGGCGACTACACGGACGTCGACACGGTCCTCGCGTTCGCACGCGAGGTCGACGCGCTCACCTTCGACCACGAGCACGTCCCGCAGGACGTGCTGCGCGCGCTCGAGGCGGAGGGCATCGCCGTCCGTCCGGGTGCCGACGCCCTGCGGTACGCGCAGGACAAGCTGCTGATGCGCGAGAAGCTCTCCGAGCTCGGCCTGCCCGTCCCGGACTGGGCCCGGGTGACCGAGCCGGCCGACCTCGACGCCTTCATCGCGGCCCACGGCGGCTCGGCCGTCGTGAAGACCCCCCGCGGCGGCTACGACGGCAAGGGCGTGAAGGTCGTGCGCAGCGCCGGCGAGGTCGCCGAGTGGTTCGCCGCCGCCGCAGAGGACGGCCGCGACGGCGCGCTCCTCGTCGAGGAGCTCGTCGACTTCCGGCGCGAGCTCGCGCAGCAGGTCGCCCGCCGCCCCTCGGGCGAGCTCGCCGTCTGGCCCGTCGTCGAGACCGTGCAGGTCGGCGGCGTCTGCAGCGAGGTGATCGCCCCGGCACCCAAGTCGGCCGGCAAGCTCGCCGACGTCGCCGAGCAGATCGCGGTGACGATCGCCGAGGGCCTCGGCGTCACCGGGATGCTCGCCGTCGAACTGTTCGAGACGAGCGACGACCGCCTCCTCGTCAACGAGCTCGCGATGCGCCCGCACAACTCGGGCCACTGGTCCATGGACGGCGCCGTCACGGGCCAATTCGAGCAGCACCTCCGTGCGGTCCTCGATCTGCCCCTCGGCTCCACGGCCATGCCGCAGCCCTGGGCCGTCATGGTCAACATCCTCGGCGGTCCCGAGGAAGGCGGCCTCGACGACCGCTACGCGAGCGCCATGGAGGAGCACCCGGGCGTCAAGGTGCACAACTACGGCAAGGCCCCCCGCCCGGGGCGCAAGGTCGGCCACCTCAACGCGTCCGGCGACGACCTCGACGCCGTCGTCTACGAGGCGCGGGCCGCGGCGGCGCACTTCCAGGGCTGAGACGGCGCGGCGGGTCCCATCGGGCCGCTCGGCGGGCGCGCCGTTCGGAAGACCCGGAGCGAGCCGCCTAAGATCGTGCGGGTGACCGAACGCAACACCGCTCTTCCCCTCGTCGGCGTCGTCATGGGCAGCGACTCCGACTGGTCCGTGATGCAGGACGCCGCCGCCGCGCTCGACGAGTTCGGCATCGCCCACGAGGTCGAAGTCGTGTCGGCCCATCGCACGCCCGACAAGCTCTTCTCCTACGGCCGAGAGGCCGCCGATCGGGGGCTCAAGACGATCATCGCGGGCGCCGGCGGAGCCGCCCATCTCCCCGGGATGCTCGCGTCGTTGACGACGCTGCCGGTCATCGGGGTGCCGGTGCCGCTCGCGCGCCTGGACGGCATGGACTCGTTGCTCTCGATCGTGCAGATGCCCGCGGGCATCCCCGTCGCGACGGTCTCCATCGGCGGCGCGCGCAACGCCGGTCTGCTCGCCGCCCGCCTCATCGGAGCGTACGACCCGGCGGTCGCAGCGCAGCTCGATCGCTTCCAGTCCGACCTCGCCGCCGCCGTCGAGGAGAAGAACGAGCGGCTCAAGCAGCAGTTGGGATGACCGCGGTGACGAGCGCAGCCAGCCCGATCCGGTTCCCCGACGCCGGCTCCCGACACGTCATGACGATGCGGGGCTGGTGGCTCGTGGCGCTCAACCTGCTCATCCCCGGATCCGCGCAGGTGCTCGCCGGCAACCGGCGGCTCGGACGCTTCGGGCTCGGCGCGACGCTCGTGCTCTGGACGCTCGCCGTCCTCGCCATCGTGTCGTCGTTCCTCTGGCGGGCGACGCTCATCTCGATCGTCACGAACCCGTTCGTGCTCTGGCTGCTCGCCGCCGGTGCGGCGTTCTACGCGGTCCTCTGGATCGTGCTCACCCTCGATACGCTCCGGCTCGTCCGGTTCGTCAAAGTGGCACCCGGCGCCCGTCCGCTGATCGCCGGGTTCACGGCGCTGGCGCTCCTGCTCGTCGCCGGTTCGGCCGGCTACGGAGCCGTCCTGGCCACGAGCGCGAGCGGATTCCTCTCCTCGGTGTTCACGGCCGCGCCGCCCGTCGATCCGATCGACGGGCGCTACAACTTCCTGCTGCTCGGCGGCGACTCCGGGCCCGACCGCGACGGCATGCGCCCCGACAGCACCTCCGTCGTCTCGGTCGACGCCGAGACGGGCGATACCGTCATCATCGGCATCCCGCGCGATCTGCTGGACGCGCCGTTCCCCGCCGATTCGCCCATGCACGAGCGCTATCCCGACGGGTACGGCGCGAACGGCTGCGAGGTCGACGTCTGCCAGTTCAACTCGATCTACACCGAGGTCGAGCTCTACGAGCCGCAGCTCTACCCCGACGCGGAGGCGAACGGCAGTTCGCCGGGCATCGAGGCCGTTCGGGATGCGTCGGAGGGGGTCACCGGGCTCACGATCCAGTACTACGCGCTCATCGACATGCAGGGGTTCTCCGAGCTGGTGGACGCGCTCGGCGGCGTCGACGTCGACGTGCAGTCCGACGTGCCGATCCACGCCGACGAGACCTTCACGACGGTCGCCGAGTGGATCTACGCCGGCCCGCAGCACCTCGACGGGTACCACGCGCTGTGGTTCGCCCGCTCGCGGCACGGCTCGAGCGACTACGACCGGATGGCGCGCCAGCGCCAGCTCCAGGAGGCGATCGTCCAGCAGTTCACGCCGGCGAACGTCCTCGCCAAGTTCCAGTCGATCGCGGCGGCGGGCTCGCAGACGGTCCGCACCGACGTGCCGCAGTCGATGCTCGGCCCCTTCGTCGACCTCGCCGACAAGGCCCGAAACCAGCCCATCACGACGGTCGAGCTCGTGCCGCCGAACGTCGAGCCGGACGAGCCCGACTACGAGTACATCGGCCAGCTCATCGACGCGGCGCTGAACCCGCCCGAGACCGAGGCGCCCGCGGGCTGACCCGGGCGGCGCCGGTCAGAGATCGGCGTGGAGCTGCCAGATCTGCGCGGCGGTCGCCGACCACGAGAACGCGTGGGCGCGGTCGCCGCCGGAGACGCCGAGCCGGTCGGCCAGGACGTCGTCGTCGAGGACGGCGCGGACCGCATCGGCGAGGCGCTCGCGATAGCCGTCGCCGCCGCCCTGGACCTCGACGGACAGGCCCGCGCCGGCGGCGGTCTCGCGGTACGCCGGCACATCCGAGTGGATGACCGGCACGCCGAGGGAGAACGCCTCGATCAGCCCGGTCGGGTCCCAGGCGCGGGTCGCCGGGGCGACGTACGCCAGCGCGCCGGCGAGGACGACCGCGAGGTCCGCGGGCTCGGGCGCGACGAGGATGCGGACGCGGTCGCCGGCGAGGACCGCCGGTTCGATGCCCGACTTCGCGGCGGCCTCCTGGAGCGCCGCCGGATCCGGTTCGGACTCGGCGACCAGCACGAGGACGGGCGGCGCCGCCGACCCGCGACGGACTGCGGCGAGGAGCTCGAAGACCGCGCCCGCTTCGTCCAGTCGGAGTCCGGCGACGAGGTAGTCGCGCGGGAGCCCGAGCTGCCAGGCGCGCGCCGAGGCGTCGGGCGGCACGGCGAGCCCGACGCGCGGCGCCGTCGGCACGACGCGGATGCGGTCGCCGTAGTCGCCGTGCTCGGCGAGCTCGACCGCGAGCGCGTGGGTGGGCACGATGACGGCATCCGCGTGGCGCCGGGCCCGTCGGAGCATCGCTCGCTCCCAGATCGCGCTCGACTTCGGGAGCACCTCCGAGGCATGGACGGCGGCGAGGTCGTGGACGGTGGCGACCACCTGCAGGCCCTCGCCGCGCTCGTGCTTGCGCAGCGGCGCGAACAGGCTCGGCGAATGGATCATCCCGCCGCCCGAGGGTGAGGACGTCGCGCCGAGCTGCCAGGCGACCGCGAGCTCGCGACGGGCGAGCGACGTCTTGTAGAGCCCCGTGAGCCCGGGGAGCTCCTGGAGCGCCCGCTCGTAGTCGGCCTCCGGCGAGGAGGAGACGATGCCTTCGACCGCGCACCCGGCCGGTGCCGTGCGGATCAGCCCGCGGGCGACTCCGAGCGCGTAGCGGCCGAGCGGGCCGGGCTCCGGTGCGATGAGCTGATCCACGATGACGCGGAGGGTCGTCGTCACGCGTTCTCCTTCCGGTGCGGTCCGAAGGCCACCCTAGCCAACCGGTCTCGGCGAATCGTCCGAGCCGGAGGATGCGGTCACGGGGCGGTGAGGAAGCGCCGCAGTCGGGCGGGGATGAGCCCGCGGACCCGGAAGACGCCGTGGGCGAATCCGACGAGCGTCGCGATGAGATGGCGGAACCGGTGCGGGCCGCTCAGCACGGCGTCGATCGCGGGGCCGATCTGGCGCTTGACGACCGCCAGGGTCCAGCGGCCATGGGAGCCGGCGAACCGCAGCACGAGATCGACGTTGTTCCGCACGATGTAGTACTGGCGGAACGGGGAGTGGTACTGGTACTCGAACGTGCCGTTCCGATTGCGGGCGAGCCGGCCGAACGGTCGATACGGCACCATCTCGCCGAGCGCGTGCCGGATGTCGGCGCCCTCGGCGATCGCGATGCGGAAGCCGAGGTCGCCGACGCGGATGCAGTACTCCGTGTCGACGCAGTCGATGACGAGCCGCTCGTCGAAGCCGCCGGCCGTCTCGAGGCAGTCCCGTGAGACGAGCATCCCGGACTGGATCGCCTCGGGGACGAGGCCGAGCCCCTCGGGCGACCAGCTCGACGGGATCGCGGGGGCGCCGTTGACGCGGTCGGTCGCGACGATGCCGAGGCGGGTCGCGTCGCTCGCACGTGCGAAGGTCTCGAGACAGCGCTGCACGTAGTCGGCGGGGAGCGCGGTGTCCTGATCGAGGGTCAGCACGTAGTCCGCATCGTCTGCGAGGGCGCGTTCGACGCCCGTGTTGAGGGCGCGGGCGATGCCCGAGTTGCGCTCGTGCCGCACGACGTCGACGCCGGCCAACGCAGACACCTCCTCGAGCACGGCGTCCGCGGCGGACCCGGAACCGTCGTCGACGACGATAACGCGGTCGACGAGGGTGCTGAGGAGGGCGAGGTGCTCGACCGTCTCGTGCTCGGGCCGGAAGGTCGGGACGACCGCGACGATCAAGGGGTTCGCATCCGCATCGGGCACGTCGAGGGCCGTCCTTCCGTCGCCGTCCGAGGAGGGCGGGAGGCCCGATGCGACCTGACTAGAGTAATCGAGGACCATTCGGCGAGAGGACGAACGACTGGTGGCTGCACGCTGGGAATCGGCACGTGAGCACGTCGTCGACGACGTGGAACTGCAACGGGAAGCCGATCTCCGACGCACGGATCGGGCCATCGGAGACGCTGCGGCGGCCCGGTACGGCATAGCGCAGCCTGCCGACCCGGCACGCCCCTCGCCCGCCCGCCGGGTCGTCGCGCGGGTGCGCGGCTCCCGGCCGGCGCGCACCGGGGTCCGGGCGCTCCGCTACGCGCGACGCGTG